>JAIKYQ010000075.1 GCA_024683035.1 Eubacterium sp. | reverse complement strand
GATCCAAGACAGCCGCGTAAGATATCAAAAACGCTATCTTATGGGGTAGGGGGAATTATACTCTTTTTTAACTGGAATAGTCGTGTTTTCTTGAAAGTAAAAAGGACGCATGAAAAAACTTTCGTTTTTTCACACGCCCTTTCACGGGGTCTGCACGCCTGGTGCGGCAGCCTGTTATGATCCATCCGCCGATGGCACGTTATTCGTTGTAATAGCTGTATATATATTTCGAAAGCTCTCCGATGGCGGTCTGTGCGGCGCCGGGAGTACGTACCTCCTCAGACATGAAGCAGACCACCAGATCATTGCCGCTGGCGGTATCATAGATGATGCCGGCATCATTCTCCACATCTCCCAGTTCACCGGTTTTATTGGCAACATGTACGTTAGGCGGCAGCTGCGAGGGGATTTTGTTGGTCCGTGTCTGCTGTTTCAGAAGGCTGTACATGGCGTCTGCCCACCGCAGATCCGAAGAAACGCCGCTGCAGTTGTTGTAGATACGGGTCAGGAAGAGTCCGCAGTCCTGTACGGAAGTATAATTGTCGCCGAATTCATTGCTGTGCAGCAGCAGTCTTCCCATGGAGGAATCCATATAGCCGTGGGAAGTGCAGTAGGATGTCACCATCTTCATGCCGACGTCGGAATCCCCTTCGCCGAGGTAGGTTGTCAGAGTGTTAGCCGCATCGTTATCGCTGGCAGTGATCATGGCATGCAGCAGTTTGTCCACTTCTGCGGCATCGTGGACCGCAGTAATTCTTTCGTAGTTTTCATAAACGGCACCCATGATGTACAGCTTGATCAGGCTCGCGGCCTGCATGGGCCGGCTGTTTATGGAAGCAGCGGAGCCGGTTGACAGGTCGCCCACATAGACAGACCATTGTCCGTTGTCTTTCGGAAGACGCGCTTCCAGCTGCGGCTGCAGTATCTGCATGACGGCATCCTGCTGCAGGGCTGCCTGTGTGCCGGAAAGACCGGCTTGTGTGCCGTCTGCCTGCCCGGCACTGACGGAAAGAGCTGCTTCCCCGCCTTCTGCAGATGTACTGCTTTCTTCGGCTTCATAGGCACTGGTATCGATACCGAAATAGGAATCGATGCCGTTCGCAATCCCCCGGGCCATGATCTCACGGAATTCCGCGTTGGCCATCTGGGTATCGTCGGATTCGTTGGTCATAAAGCCCATTTCCAGGATAGTCACCGGAACAGAGCTCCAGTTAATGCCTGTCATGGTATCATTTTCCTGGACTCCCAGGTTGCTGAAACCGGTGGCTTCACAATAAGCGTTCAGAATAGAGTCGGAGAGTCGATGGGACTCTTTGGAAAGCTGTCCCACATAGGGATTGGATTCCGAAGGACAGAGTGCCAGCGCACCGGAGGTTGTATGCGAGTTTTCCCCATTTGCGTGGATCCGAACAAAAATCTCTGCTCCTTCCTCACCGGCCATAAGGGCCCGTTCCATATTGCTGATAGCGGTTTCGTTGTCCGTACGGGTCATGATGACCTTATATCCCCTTCTTTCCAGGACATCCCGGACCTGCAGAGATACATCCAGATTCAGGGCATATTCCGGAATGCCGGTATAAGTGCCCTGGGTACCATAGGAAGCCTTTGCCTTGGTAACTGAGGAACCGGGGCCGTTTGGTTCTCCGGCACTCATGTCGATGTCATAGCTTTGATGGCCCGGATCCAGACAGACGACATGTTCGTTGACAGGCAGATCGGATTCGGCTGCTTCTGAGGCGGAAGCTGTATCCGATTCTTCTGCGTCTGCCGCTTTGTTTGCATCCTCGTCTGTGCTATCGACAGAAGTACTTACTGCATCGACGGAAGTACTTACTGCATCGACGGAAGTACTTACTGCATCGACGGAAGTACTTACTGCATCGACGGA
Source organism: Eubacterium sp. (assembly GCA_024683035.1). Lineage (GTDB taxonomy): Bacteria > Bacillota > Clostridia > Lachnospirales > Lachnospiraceae > Bilifractor. The sequence continues at coordinate 21,929 of JAIKYQ010000075.1, read as the reverse complement.
AGTACTTACTGCATCGACAGAAGTACTTACTGCATCGACGGAAGTACTGGCGGCGTCAACGGAAGTACTGGCAGCGTCGACAGAAGCACTTACTGCAGCAAGGGGAGTATTGGAACCTTTGGCGGGGGTATGTACTTCATCGGCGGAAACACTGATCTCACCGGAAGACACACTTGTTTCATCGACGGAAGTACTGGCTTCTTCAGCGGAAACAGCCACTTCATTTTTGACAAATAATCCTTCACTGCTGCCGGAAACTGCTGCTTCATCCTTGGCGTAGCTGAAAAAGGTCGTCCCATCTTCTGCGGAGCCACTCACATGGCCGCCGGAAACAGCTGTATTGTTTTCCTCTGGAGAATTTTTTTCCTCCTGCGTCTCGTTTGTAAAAGCCGGTGCCGATGCTTCTCGTGTATCGGAAGTCTTTAGTAAATAGGTTATGATGCCCAGTGCCAGGGCACATGCCAAAACTAATACTAAAATAGAAATATGCTTACGCATGAAATAACCCCCTTGTGTCCCCTGATAAATCCCCTGTTAAGTAAACGAAATATGGTTGCAGAAAGCCGGTATCCGGCTGCCTCTGAAATCTTAATCTGTAATATACCAGAGCCTGCCGGTATCGTAGGTATCGGGCAGTTCGATCCAGCTGTCATAGGATTCTTCTATAAACCAGCCGCCTTCATCGTGTTCCATCCATCCGTAATCTCCGAAATCAGAGGAAATGTCTTCGTACCAGTACTGCCAGACGGCCGGTTCCACATCTGTATTGTACCAGATCCAGCAGTCAGAGTCTTTGTCATAATAACTGTCGGCATCAGAGTCCCAGGTCAGCATTTTGTCGGCAGGATCTTTGCTGACGGTATATCCCCGGTCCGGAGAACCGGCCAGATACAGGGTCGTCCCGAACAGATCCGGATTTGTTTCGTCATATGTTTCTGTTATCTGGAAGGATGTTGTATGTACGGTGTTCTGTGCATCCGTCGGTGACTGCAGCTGGTGTGCTTCTTTTTTCAGTTCGTAGCTGCCGAGAGCGCACAAGCCCGCGAAGATCAGGACTACAACAAGAAGCACGATCCATTTTCCGGATCTGCGCCGGACCGGGGTATAGGCAGCTGCGGCAGCTGCCGGAGCCTGGCGGATATCCAGGGCTGACCGGATCTCCAAAGCGCCGCCGCAATGGGGACACTGCAGCGTACGCGCCGCAATCTCGTCTGCACTGGGATTCAGAATGGTATTCTGATCGCAGTACGGACAGTGGCAGACAACATTTTCATAGCGGCCGTTTCTTTCAAAGGATATGTTGTCATAGCGCTGGCCGTTCTCATCATAAAACCCTTTTTCATAACTGGTACCTGTTTCCTCATCGGTCCAGGAAACAGGGAAAAAGATATAATCATGACGATGCCCGTAATAATAAGCCGGTCTGGCCTCTCCGCTGCCGCGGTAACCGGTAGGCTGGTTTGTCCTGGGGCGGGAAGGGGCCATCGTACGTGTGGAAGGACCTGTGCGGGCGGGATGGCTGCTCCTGCTTGTGGAAGAATGACGGCTGGGGCCGCGGCTGCTTCCGGAATAGCGGGAACCTGATCCGCCGGAATAGGACGATCTGGATCCGGATGATCTCGAACTGGACGATCTTGAACTGGAGGATCGGCTTGAAGACCGGGAAGAATGAGAGGAAGATCTGGAGGAATGAGAGCTTGAGCTGTGACCTTTTGGCGGCATCCGGGCACCTGTTCCTTTCTGCTGCAGGCAGCTTTCGGGCAGAGCAGCGGGAGTGCCATTGCAATCCCGCTGCATGTGATCGGTTTATCAATGACCCGGTCATATCATGTACTGAAATATGGCCGGAGAAATGAATTCCGAAGAAGCAAGAGTTATAAGGAAGCAGCGTCCCCCAGCACGGCCAGGAGCTTTTCCCTGCCTTCGGCCACTTCGTCTTCGTGCGGCCACATGACATAGGCGGAGGCATCCGGGATGGAATAGGTGACTTCACTTCCGGATTCGCCGGTCACATAGTAGGTTTCATAATCCCATGTCCGTCCGTTTACGACCTGTTCCGCCGCAATGGCCATAAGCATCTCTTTTGTAAGGTTTGTTTCTACGCAGGACGCTACCTCATCATAGACAGCGGCCACGCTGTTGAGACCGTCAAAAGTACCAAGGCGTTCGATCAGCGACTTCAGCATTTCCATCTGATTCTTGCCCCTCTGCACATCGCCGGCTTCAAAAGATTTTCTTTCGCGCACGAAGGCCAGCGCCTGTGCACCGTTCAGATGGTTCATGCCTTCGGAGTATCCGTATCCCTCTGCCTCAAAGGGGAATTCCGAATATACATCGATCCCGCCCAGAGCATCGATGATCGTTTGGAAACTGGAGAAATTCAGTCTGGCGTAATAGTCGACTTTGATGCCGTAGAGCATCTCCAGAGCGCCTTTGGAAACATCCACACCATAGATGCCGGCATGCGTCAGCTTGTCCCGCATACCGTTGCTGATCGGCAGTTCAACATAGTAATCGCGCGGTGTATTGACAACCTGGATTTTTCCTTCCGTACGGTTGACGGCCATCAGCAGATTGACGTCGCTGCGGCTCTGTGTTTCCACGTCGCCGAACACATCGATTCCGGAGATATAAATGGCAAAGGTATCCGGAAGTTCCGCGGTTTCCTCTGCTTTCAGGGTTGAAGTGCTGCCTGCCAGCAGTGTCACGGCCAGGAGCATCAGGCCGGCTGCTTTTGTGATCCAATGTTTTTTCATAATGTATTCATCCTTTCTTATAACGGCTTTTCAAGCCTTGTCATCACGCGCACATGGACCATTATAAAGAATCCTTTTCCTTAATTCAATCATTTCATATCTGGACAGTGTGTCCGTACATAGACAGGCAGTGTGCCGGCACTGTTTTGCGTGTGAAAAAAACTGTTCTATACCGGCTGGCTGTGATAGAATAAAAATGTGGTTATTGCGCTGGCGCGAAACGGTGTGCAATCGTTTCCGGAGCGGGTTAACCGTATAATATGTATGGTTTTCAAGGGAGGTGTATAGGTATGGATATCAAAGCGAAAACAGAAGAGATCCTGGAAAAAGTGAAAGGGGACAATGGTTTCCTGGCAAAGTTCAAAGAGAATCCGGTCAAAGCAATTGAGGAATACACGGGAAAAGATCTTCCGGATGAACAGATCAAGGAAATTGCAGCAGGCATTAAGTCGAAGATCGTCCTGGACAAAGATGGCGACGGAAAGATCGACGTTCTGGAAAACATCGGGGATAAAGTAGGCGAACTGGGAGAAAAGCTCGGCGGCCTGTTTAAAAAAGAATAAGACGTATTGCTCCTGAAGAAAGGATCAGATAACCGTTCTGTTTCCGGACAGGACGGTTATTCTTTGTCTGTAGTCTGGCTGCCGTCGTACAGGCGGCGCAGGAAGAGAGTCTGCCGGAAAGCCAAAGAAACGGTACAGAACAGCCTCGGCAGGCATTTGGAGAAAAAGGAAAGATGGAACCCGGCCGCAGTATTAAAAATTGCTATCAGAACGTACCCTGCCTGACAGGCAGGCGTCTCATCCTGAAACGTGTGGAAGAAGAGGATGCGGATGCCCTGTCGGAACTGGTCAGCAGCACCAGCGTTTATCGTTATCTTCCCACCTTTCTTTTTGAAAAAAAGTATGCGGATCTGCATGAAGTCGTCAGGAAGCTGTATACGGAATGCCTGCAGGAGTCTGTTATTCTCGGCATTTATCTGCAGAGTGAACTCTGCGGTCTGGCAGAAATGTACGGCCTGCGGGACGAAATCCACAAAATCTCCATCGGATACCGGCTTATGGAGAGGTTCTGGGGACAGGGCATTGCTTCGGAGACAGTGGCCATGCTTGTACAGTATCTGTATACGGATACGGATATAGAGATCATCACAGCCAGCACCATGGTCGAGAATAAGGCATCTGCCCGTGTATTGGAAAAAAACGACTTTGCATTGGTTGCGTCCGGCGTGGATGAAGACTGGGGATTTGCAAATCCGACCGCGGCGGATAAATGGATCCGGTAACAAAACAGACAGAAAGAATAAGAAAAGGAATAAGTAACGGAATAAGAAACCGTTATGGATTTCATACAGATCTGTTCCGCAGGACACAGCCGTATGATACAATAATATAGACATAAATATGTAAAGGCTTAGCATGATCGATCAGGAGGAGACCAATGAAAAAAGCAATGATAGCGGTTGTTATGGCGGCTGTTCTGTTATGCGGCATTTCTGTATATGCTGCGGCTGCAACAAAGACAGAAGCAAAGCCGTCTGATACCGGCAGCACAAGCCGGAGTACAGACAGTGAGCAGGAGGGAGCGTTCAGTGATTTTTATGATTATGAGAATCCGGACGGTACCTACTCCTACTATTTCACACGGGGTGTAGTGGTAACGATGGATAAAGACTGGTATCAGAAAACTATGGTCCTGCCCGACGACAGCGGGGCCACGTTCTATCACAAAGCCAGTTATCAGGCCTATAAAGAGCAGGGTTATGAGGACGGCGGCAGGCTGTTTACCATCAGTGCATCGGTCAACACCGATTTCAAGGAGCTGCCCAGCTTTGAATTTATCGGTTTCAACGAAGAAGAATGCATGAATTATTTTGCTGTTCTGCCGACAGACTATCAGGCTTATGCAGAGGACGAAAGCATCCGTGCAGAATATGATTCGCTCTGGGACGGCGTAAAAGATGTGATTGCCGATATTGAGCTGAAACAGGAATAAAACAACGTACAAACCGGACAGGATGGTATGGAAACCAGATTCTTTTGAAAAGGATACGATAGAAAGATCATGACATCACAGACAGAAAGTCATAGAGGCGAAAAAGACAAAGGGTATGTTTCAAGAGCAAAACTTGCCTTTTTTGATGTGGACGGTACGTTAAGTGCCCCGCTGTATCTGCACAGGGACGGAAGCAGATCACTCGGCTTTTCGTCGGAAGGGTGGCTGGAGTATTGTGAAGATACGAAAGACGAAGGCTATATGACCTGCTGTCCGCTGCCCTGCGTGCGGGAATTTGCCGGGGAACTGAAGAAGAATGGCTGCAGGCTGTTTGTATTATCCTGTATTATGACAGACCGTGAACCCGGGGCAAAGATCCGGTTTCTTGAGAAATACTATCCGGGATTGTTTGAGGATTACTTTTTTGTCCGGGATGATCCGGAGAAACTGCCGCTTATGGAACGGGTAGCGGAAGAGAACGGATGCGCGCTTTCGGACTGCATGCTGGTGGAAGATATGTATGATACCCTTCTGAAGGCCTATGTAAAAGGCGTCATGCCGATACACGTGACCAATATAGTAACGGGAAACTATACAGAGTTCCTGTGAATGTGCGGCTCAGCACAGCGGAACACAGGATAGAAGAAAACGCAGGAACAGGGAGCAGATCCCCATTCCTGCGTTTTTCATTGTAATTCAACTGGTACGCCCTGTTTTCAGGCGTAAGCCGTTTTATTCGTAGATCGGGAAACGGGAGCAGAGGTCTGCGACTCCGGCGGCTACCCGGTCTTTATTCCCTTCGTAGTCTTCATAGATGTCAGCAATAAAGTTGGCAACCTGCTCCATCTCAGCTTCCTTGAAGCCGCGGGAGGTGACGGCCGGTGTGCCGAAGCGTACACCGCTGGTGATCGTGGGTTTCCGCGGGTCATTCGGGATGGCGTTCTTGTTGGCTGTGATATGGACGGCATCCAGACGTTCTTCCAGATCTTTGCCGGTCACGTCCGTGTTCACGAGCTTGGCCAGCATCAGGTGGTTGTCCGTACCGCCGGATACCAGATCCATACCGCGGGCCATCAGGCCTTTGCTCAGGACCTGGGCGTTGACGACGATCTGGTGCTGATAAGCCTTGAATTCATCGGTCAGCGCTTCGCCGAGGGCAACGGCCTTGGCGGCGATCACGTGCATCAGCGGACCGCCCTGGATTCCCGGGAAGATCGCTTTGTCGATCTTCGGTCCCAGCTCTGCCTTGCTGAGGATCAGGCCGCCGCGCGGACCGCGCAGGGTCTTGTGTGTGGTTGTCGTGGTCACGTCCGCATACGGGATCGGCGACGGATGCTCACCGGCAGCGACAAGGCCGGAGATATGGGCCATATCGACCATCAGGTAGGCGCCGACTTCGTCTGCGATCTCACGGAAACGCGCAAAATCGATGATACGGGAATAGGCACTCGCACCGGCCAGGATCAGCTTCGGATGATGCTGCAGGGCCAGTTCGCGGACCTGGTCGTAATCAATCTGCTCGGTTACCGGATCGACTCCGTAGGAGACGATGTTGTAGTACTTACCGGAAAGGTTTACACCGGCTCCGTGAGACAGATGTCCGCCGTGATTCAGGTTCATGCTGAGGATCGTATCGCCGAGGTTCAGAAGCGCGAAGTATACGGCCATATTGGCATTGACGCCGCTGTGAGGCTGCACGTTGGCATATTCGGCGCCGAAGAGCTTTTTGGCACGTTCGCGGGCCAGTTCTTCCACCTCATCCACATACATGCACCCGCCATAGTAGCGATGGCCGGGATATCCTTCGGCATATTTGTTGGTCAGGACGGATCCGGCCGCGCAGAGCACGGCTTCCGAGACCACGTTTTCCGAGGCGATCAGTTCGATGTTGTCTCTCTGTCTTTTCAATTCGCGTCCGCACGCCGCGGCTACTTCCGGGTCATGGGCAGCGAGCACATCCAGTGTGTACATAGCATCTCCTTATGGTGTAAACTTTCATTATTTCTGACCGTACGCGGTATGAAAACCGTATACTGTATGGTCATCGTGTACAGACGAAGAGTATTATTGCATTGTTTTCAGACGGCGTCAATTCACTTTCCCGTTTTTCGGTGAACTACCTGATTTTTCGGTAAACTATCCGGTTTTTCTGTGAACTATTCCCCGGAGGTATACCGTCTGTTTACAGTAAATGCTTCCGCAGGTCCTCTGCGCTCCTTTCGGAAAGGTATGCCGGCGGAAGATCGAGCATGGTGCGGCATCCGCTCTGACCTTCCTGCTGCAGGCGCCAGGCGGCTCGTGCACAGGCGGTCAGGACACTGGCCGTGAATTCCGGATTGGAGTCCAGCGTCAGTTTGTATTCTATGATATGGCGATGTTCTTTGGCAGCGCCGGTGCTGCCGGTGCGGAATACAAATCCGCCGTGCGGCAGGGCGCTGTGGTTGCGCAGCAGTTCTTCTTCGCTGATGAAGTGTACGGTCGTGTCATAATCGGAGAAGTAGTTGGGCATTTCCTTGATTTCTTTTTCCACAGCGGCGGCATCGGCGCCGTCTTCTAGCACAACGAAGCATTCACGGGTGTGTTTCTGGCGGGTGGTCAGTTCGGGGTCACTGCCGCTGCGGACGGCTTCCAGAGCTGCCTCGACAGGGATCGTGTACTGACGTGCGTTTTTAACGCCTTTGATGCGGCGGATCGCGTCGGAGTGTCCCTGCGAGACGCCTTTACCCCAGAAGGTATAGTCTTTGCCGTCCGGAAGGATGGCATTGGCATAAGCACGGGCCAGAGAAAACATGCCCGGATCCCAGCCGCAGGATATGATGCCGATGGTGCCGGCTTCTTTTGCTGCCCGGTCGACATTGGCAAAATGTTCCGGAATACGGGCATGGGTATCGAAACTGTCTACTACGTTGAAAATCCCTGCGAACTGCGGTGTCTGTTCCGGCAGGTCGGTGGCGCTGCCGCCGCCCAGGATCAGGACATCGATGCGGTCTTTCCACGCTGCTGCTTCTGCCGCGGAAACGACCGGAACGCCCGCTGTCTGTTTCTGTACGGAAGACGGGTCGCGGCGGGTAAAAACAGCTGCCAGTTCCATATCCGGCGCCGCGTTTACGGCAATTTCCACGCCTTTTCCCAGATTTCCGTATCCGAGGATCCCTATTCTGATGCTCATGTGGTACCTCCTTCTTGCATTCCTTTCATAGGTAGTGCATTATGATGTCAGGGTCAAAAGCCCGTACCGCGGCCGGCCGGATGGCCGGAGGGAGCAGGGATTTGCGACTGAACAAATATGATGCATAACTGCTGCAGGCACTTTATCGTGGCAGCATACAAAAGGAATTGTATCTTATATTATGGCAGAAAACAATCCGGAATTTTCATCAGGGAAAAAAACCGAGCGGATCGTCATCGGGATCCTGGCCCATGTGGATGCCGGGAAGACCACGCTTTCCGAAGGACTCCTGTATCTGGGCGGCAGCATCCGGCAGATGGGCAGGGTGGACCGCCGCGATACATTTCTGGATACGGACGAAATGGAGCGGGAGCGCGGGATCACGATCTATGCGAAGCAGGCCGTTTTTTCTTCGCCGCGGCGTGACAGGGAATATACGATCCTGGATACGCCCGGCCATGCGGATTTTTCTGCAGAGATGGAACGCACCCTGTCGGTGCTCGATGCGGCGATATTGCTGATCAGTGCGGCAGACGGGATCAACGCGCAGGTGAAGCTTTTGTGGGAACTGCTGGCGCATCACCGGGTGCCGGTCTTTGTGTTTGTCAACAAAATGGATCAGGCGGAGTCAGTACAGGAAGCGCCGGAGCGCCGCCGGCAGCTGATGCAGGATATGCAGCAGATGCTGAGCGGGAATGCGGTGGATGTCACGGACGGCCTGGCAGCGGAAGAGGTACAGGAGGCACTGGCGTTGGCCAGCGAACAGGAAAGCCTGCTGGATGCCGTCATGAACGGGGAATCGATCCCGGATGAGATCGTGCGGGGGCTGATCCGCCGGAGACAGTGTTTCCCGGTTTTATTCGGCTCAGCATTGAAGATGCAGGGTGTGGAAACCCTGCTGGAGCTGCTCGATACCTATGCCGCAGCGCCGGATTATGCAAAGGGGGAACATGCCGTACAGGCGGGGAGCAGGCTCCCGGCCGGAGAGCCTTCCGAAGAGCAGGACTTCTCGGCCAGGGTCATCAAGATCACGCGCAGTGCGTCCGGAGAGCGGGAAACGATCATGAAGATCACGGGAGGCCGGCTGGCAGTGCGGCAGAGTCTGCGTTACCGGCCGCAGGCGGCAGAGACAGCGGAGGAAGACGAAGCCGATGCCGGCCTGGGATATGTGGAAGAAAAAGTAACGCAGATCCGGCAGTATTCCGGAGAAAAATATACAGCGCTGCCGGAGGCAGTTCCGGGCATGGTCTGTGCCGTGACCGGTCTGACGGCTACCTTTGCAGGGCAGGGGTTCGGCTGTGAAAAGGATGCGGAAGACAGTCTGCTGGCACCGGTCCTGGCCTGGCAGGTGATCTTGCCGCCGGAGACAGACGTCCGGCAGGCGTACCGGCAGCTGCAGCTGCTGGAGGAAGAAGAGCCGATGCTGCAGCTGTCCTATCAGGAGCAGAAACGCGAGATCCGCGCGCACATGATGGGCGAAGTGCAGCGGGAAGTTCTGATCGATCAGGCGAGGAAACAATTCGGCTGGGAGATCCGTTTCGGCCTGCCTTCGGTCATTTATAAAGAAACGATTGCAGCTCCGGTGGAGGGTGTCGGGCATTTTGAACCGCTGCGGCATTATGCCGAGGTCCATCTTCTGCTGGAACCGGGCGAAGAAGGCAGCGGGCTGGTATTCGAAGACCACTGTCCGCCGGATACGCTGCCCGGCCAGTACCGGCGGCAGATCCTTTCCGAGCTGGCCAAGCGGCGGCATCGGGGTGTGCTGACCGGTTCTGCCGTGACGGATCTGCGGGTGAGTCTGGTCGGCGGGAAAGCGCATGAAAAGCACACCTGCGGCGGCGATTTCCGTCAGGCTGCCTGCCGGGCGCTGCGGCAGGGACTGATGATGGCGCAAAATGTCATTCTGGAACCTTTCTATGCATTTGTCATTACCGTTCCCGATACCATGCTGGGGCGGACGCTGCTGGATCTGCAGCAGATGGGTGCGTCGTTCGGTACGCCGGAAAGGGCGGATGAGGCCGGCGGATACGGAATGCAGACGGGGCAGTCCCGGATCACGGGACAGGCACCGGTAGCAGCCATGGATGCCTGGAGAGAAAGCTTTACGGCTTATACGAAGGGAGAAGGGCGGCTGCAGCTGCGCACCGGCCCGTACCGGCCCTGTAAGGAGCAGGCAAAGATCGTGGAAGAGGCAGCGTATGACCCGCTGGCGGACCGGTATCAGCCTTCGGATTCGGTCTTCTGTATGCACGGCGCCGGCACACGGATTCCGTGGTATCTGGTGCGGGACTATATGCAGGTAGAAGGAGCCGTGCCCGCGGAAGTGAAGGAAGAGATGGAGATCTGTGCCGCATGGGCGAAGCACCTGTATGAAGATCCGGACGGCGGGACAGGAGCTGCCTTTGCCGGAGAAAGCGAACCGGGATCTGGCATACATGGAGAAGAGAGCTCCGGACGGGTATTTCCGACAGGGAAGAAGAACAGAGACGGCAGCTTCCGGCAGCGGGAGAAAGCTTTTTTGGCAGCAGAAGAAGAACTGAAGGCTATCTTTGAAAAGACGTACGGGCCGATCCAGACAGACAGGCCGGCGGAGTATCAGGCGCCCCGGGTGATCGGGACAGACCCGAAGCCGTATAAAAAGGCCAGACCCCATCCGGAGAAGGAATTTCTGCTCGTGGACGGCTACAACATCATCCATGCATGGGAGGATCTGCGCGAACTGGCGGAGCAGGATCTGCAGGCAGCCCGGGACCGGCTGCTGGATATCCTTTCGGACTATGCCGGCTATGCGAAGCCGATGGTCATCTGCGTGTTTGATGCCTATAAAGTGCCGGGCGGACAGGAACGGGTGTACCGCTACCACAACATCGACGTGGTGTTCACCCGAGAAGCGGAAACAGCAGACCAGTATATAGAAAAGACGGCACATGAGCTGAACGGGAAATATGGGGTTTCGGTCGCTACGTCAGACGGACTGGAGCAGATCATCATTTTCGGCGCCGGCGCGCAGCGGCTTTCCGCCAGGGATCTGCTGGCCGGGATCCTGCAGACCAGAGAAGCAGTGCGGGAGCGTTTGAACGAAGCAGCACCTTCAAAAACAGGAAAGTTCGGAGAAAGACTGGGAGACAAACTGGCGGAACACTGGCCGGGAGCATGACACAGTCTGTACCGGAGGAAACGAGAGAGACCACACAGCAGACCGGATCAGGAACCGGTGCCGGGAAAGAAGGAATCGAACGAGCATGCATCAGATCATTCAGGAAGACACACAGATCCGCGCGATCCTGGTGGGACTGCAGACACGGCAGTCGGACGAGGAATTCGGGCGCGCCATGGAAGAATTGAAAGAGCTGGCACAGACCTGCGGCATAGAAACCGTATCCACAGCCACGCAGAAGGCGGCCAATCCGGTGCAGGCCACATATATCGGCAGCGGCAAGGTGGAAGAAATCCGGCTTGCGGCGGAAATGCTGCAGGCAGAACTCGTGATCTTTGATCAGACACTGTCACCGATGCAGTTCCGTAATCTGGGAAAGGAACTGGGTGTGGAAGTCATGGACCGCACCGGTCTGATCCTCCGGATCTTTGCCGAGCAGGCGCGGACACGGGAAGCCAGGCTGCAGGTCGAGCATGCGCAGCTGCAGTATATCATGCCTCGCCTGGCGGGGATGTGGACCCATTTCGGCAGGCAGGCCGGATCGAGCGGCAGCCAGTCGAACCGCGGGATCGGTGAGACACAGCTGGAACTGGACCGCCGGCATATCGAACGGCGGATGGCCGAACTGGAAAAAGAACTGAAAGCGGTTGCCCGGGAGCGCGTGACGCAGCGGGAAAAGAGACTGCGTGCGGGGATCCCGCGCGTGGCACTTGTCGGCTATACGAACGCGGGGAAATCCACGATCATGAACCGTATGCTCGAGCAGAATGAAAACCCGGATGCGGGCAAAAAGGTCCTGGAAGAGGACAAATTGTTTGCCACACTGGACACCACGGTACGGAAGATCGAGCCGAAAGGCAGAAAACCGATCTTGCTTTCGGATACGGTCGGTTTCATCAATGAACTGCCGCATTCGCTGGTCAAGGCATTCCGGTCTACCCTGGAAGAAGTGCAGTATGCAGACCTGCTGGTACAGGTGATCGATTATTCTGACCCCGATTACCGGGAATGCATGCGTGTGACGGAAGATACGCTCAAAGAGATCGGTGCGGCAGGGATCCCGATGCTGTATGTCTATAATAAGGCGGACAGAGTGCCGGATCTGCCGTTTGCCCTGCCTGCCGTACGGACGAACAGCATCTATACCTGTGCGGTAAGCGGAACAGGGATCCCGGAGCTGTGGGATCTGATCGAGAAGAAACTGCAGGAAGGCTCCGAAATCTGCCGGTTTTTGCTTCCGTATACCGACGGCGCCGTGCTGCACCATCTGCAGGAAGAAACAGAGGTTTTGTCCACAGAGTACCAGGAGGACGGGACGCTGGTGGAAGTACGCTGCAAAAAGACAGTGAAAGAACGGTATGAACGGTATCTGTTAAGAAAGGATCAGCAGGGATGAGACAGCGCATCTATTTGAATGATGACTGGGAGTTTACCCGGGAATGGACAGAAGAGTTCGGACACAGGCGGGAAACGGAAGGAGAAGAGCGGGATTTCTGTGAGACCGTGCGTCTTCCACACACGTGTCAGGAGACACCGTATCATTATTTTGATGAATCGCTCTATCAGATGGTCTGCGGCTACCGGAAAGTGATCCGGGCACCGCGGGAATGGCAGGATAAGCGGATCCTTCTGACGATCGGGGCAGCCGGACATGAAGCGGAAGTCTGGCTGAACGGCGAACCGGTCGCAAAACACCGCTGCGGTTATACCGCTTTTTCTGTGGAGCTGCAGGATCATCTTCGCCTGGAGGAAGACAATATCCTGGCGATCCGTGTGGACAGCAGGGAAAACCTGAACATCCCGCCGTTCGGCTATGTGATCGATTATATGACGTATGGCGGCCTGTACCGGGAGGTATGGCTGGATATAACGGAAAAAGCATGTATCACGGATGTGTTTGTCCGGCCGGAGATTCCCTGGGGCGACAGACTGCTGCATCAGATCCCGGATGAGATGCTCCGGGCCGGCTATGCGGCGCGGGTCCGGTTTGACGGCATCTTGAAATCAGAAGTGCAGCTGTCCGGGACAGCCGCACGGATGCAGGGCCATACCGATGAGCAGGGGATGTCTTCTCTGTTTATCCGTCAGACCATACAGGAAAACGGTGAGGAACGGGCGGCAGCCTGTTTTGATCCGGCATCCTGTCTGCGAAGGGAACGCCGGACACTGGACGGGGTGCAGGAAGCATTTGTGCTGGAGCTGACCCTGCCGGAGGCAAAGCTCTGGGATGTGTTTTGTCCGAATTTGTACACACTGCACACCGAACTGATCCGGTCTGCAGGACCGGGGCAGGAAGAAGTGATCGATCGTGTCGAGACCACATTTGGTTTCCGGCGGGCGGAGTTTGCCGCAGACGGCTTTTATCTGAACCGGCGCAAACTGAAGCTGCGCGGCCTGAACCGGCATCAGAGCTATCCGTATGTCGGATATGCCATGCCGCGTTCCCAGCAGGAGAGGGATGCCGATATCCTGAAGAACGAACTGGGGCTGCAGGCAGTGCGGACGTCTCATTATCCGCAGTCGCCGTATTTCATCAGCCGCTGTGATGAGATTGGTCTGCTGGTCTTTACGGAGATCCCGGGCTGGCAGCATATCGGCGACGAGGCATGGAAGGAGCAGGCTGTACGGAACACGCAGGAAATGGTGCTGCAGTACCGCAACCATCCTTCGATCATCCTGTGGGGCGTGCGCATCAATGAATCGGCGGATGACGATGCCTTCTACCGCCGGACCAACCTGGTTGCACGGGAGCTGGACGAGACCCGTTTGACAGGCGGCGTACGCTGTCATAAGAACAGCAGTCTGCTGGAAGATGTCTATACTTATAATGATTTTTCCCACGATGGCACCAATGCCGGCTGCGAACCGAAGGCAAAGGTCACTTCAGACAGGGAAAAGGCCTATATGGTCACCGAGTATAACGGACACATGTATCCGACCAAAACGTTCGACAGCGAACTGCACCGGCGGGACCACGCGCTGCGGCATGCCCGCGTGCTGCAGGATATTGCCCGACAGAAGGATATCGCCGGCAGCTTCGGCTGGTGTTTCGCCGATTATAATACGCATCAGGACTTCGGCAGCGGAGACCGGATCTGTTACCACGGCGTGATGGACATGTTCCGCAATCCGAAACTGGCGGCCGCCGTCTATGCTTCACAGCAGGAAGAAACGCCGGTTCTGGAAGTGAGCGCCTCGATGGATATCGGTGAACACCCGGGCGGTAATCAGGAAAGGATTTTTGTATTCACCAATGCGGAACAGGTTCGTATGTATAAAAATGACCGGCTGCTCAAAGTATACGAAGTAAAGACGGTATCCGGCTGTCTGCGCACGCCGGTCGAGATCGATGATTTCGTCGGAGATGCCGTCGAGAAAGGAGAGCATTTCACGAAAAGGCAGGCAGCCCTGGTGAAGGATCTGCTGAATTACGGGGCTGTACACGGATTCAGCCATATGCCGCCGCGTATGCTGGCCAAGGCAGCGATCCTGATGCAGCGTTATCATATGACCTTTGCGGACGCCTATCAGCTTTTTGGGAAATACATCGGCAGCTGGGGCGGGACGGCCACCGAGTACCGCTTTGAGGCAATCCGGAACGGGGAAGTAGTGAAAACCGTCGTGAAGGCGCCGGTGAAACAGATCTCCCTGCATGCGGAAGCGGACCATACGGAACTCCGGGAAGACCGTACGTACGATGTGGCAGCCATCCGGCTGTCCATGCGGGATCAGAACGGAAACGTACTGCCGTTTTATCAGGGAGGTGTCCGGCTGGAAACAGAAGGACCGGTCCAGATCGTCGGACCAGAAACGGCACAGCTGCGCGGCGGGCTGGGAGGCACCTACATCCGTACTACGGGAGAGCCCGGAGAGGCAAGGGTTATTCTGACAGCGGAGCAGGGAGAACCGGTGACACTGGCTTTTTGTGTACACTGAAAAACGGGTCTTTACTGTCTGCAGGGCGAAGTGCAGACAGCAGAACGATCAGCCGGTACGCTGCATCTGCCGCAGCTCCGGTGTAACGGTCAGCAGCATGGTGATGAAGCAGGCGAGGCCGCCGACGATATTACTGACGGGTTCGGCCAGAAAAACGCCGTCCGTTCCCATATGGAATGCATAGGGAAACAGGAAAGTCAGGGGGACCACGATGATCACCTTCCGGAACAGGGAGAAGAACATCGCGTGTCTCCTTTTGTTCAGAGATTTGAACATGGTCTGGCCGCCATACTGGAAGATCATGAAAATAAAGGCAAGGAAATAAAGATGAAAGGCCGGGACGGCATCTTTCAGGATCGTCCGGTCGGAACTGAAGATTGAGATGATGAATTCCGGATGGGCCCGCATAAACAGCCAGACGGTCAGAGAATAGGCCAGCCCCAGCAGCCACATGATGATCCCGGCTTCCCGGACTTTATCCGGTTTTCGGGCACCGTAATTGAAACTGATCAGGGGCGACGTTCCTTCGGCGATGGCCAGGATCGGTGTTTCGATCAGCTGCCTGGAAGAGGTAATGATCGTCATGACGGACACGTAGATGTCGCCGCCTGTCTGAACCAGTACGTGATTGGCACACATCTGAACCAGACTGTTGGTGAACATCATGATAAAGCTGGCCAGCCCCAGCCCGATGATCGAACGGACAAGGGGGCCGCAGGTGCGGATTTCCGGGAGCGTCAGAAGATGCAGCTGCGGATCCGCGCGCTTTCCGAAAAGAAAGCGGAGTACGAAGAACGCCGACAGGGTCTGTGACAGGACCGTGGCGATGGCGGCTCCGCGAACACCCATGCCCAGCACAAAAATGAACACAGGGTCCAGCAGGATATTGGCGCCGGCACCCAACAGGATCGTAACCATACTGACCAGAGAGAAACCCTGAGCAGTGATGAACGGATTTATGCCGGTGGCGATCATGGAACACAGCGTGCCGAGCAGATAGATGCGCAGATAGGGAAGGGCGAATGCCAGGGCGTTTTCCGACGCCCCCAGGGCACGCAGGACCGGCCGGCCGATCAACTGTCCGGTCACCGTCAGCAGGACGGCGGTAATGAGCAGTAAAAAGAAAGCCGTGTTCATATACTGCGCGGCACGAGCCTCGTTCTGCCGGCCGCGTTCGATGGAAAACAGAGGAGCTCCGCCCATGCCGTACAGGTTGGTGAACGCCGTGATCAGAATGATCAGGGGAAAACACAGACCGACGGCGCCCAGCGCCGCGGTCCCGACTTCCGGGATGCGGGCGATATAGATCCGGTCCACGATGTTGTACAGAAGGGTCAGGACCTGTGCCACCAGCATGGGCAGCATCATCTTCAGTATATTCGGCAGTGTTTTTCCGTTGGCAAAGTCTACTCGGGTCATAAGCTGCATTCCTGCTTACAATAAAAAGTCTGCTTGCGTTCCGACTGTTTTTCATAGCCGGCAGCACAATCTATATCATAGCACATTCCCGCCGGAATAAAACAACGATTCAAAATGACCGGAGGATACGCCGACAGGAAGAAGGCGAAGAGTCCGTAAGGTATGACAAGGCATCGGAAATGTGGTAGTATGGTGGCATCACGGAAACAGACGGCGCAGACGGCCCCGTCAGCGATCAGATGCAGGGCCGGCCGGTACAGGAACATGGGAAAGGATCATAGCAGGATTATGCGTATTCTGGTTATAGACGCACAGGGCGGCGGTCTCGGAAAGCAGTTGATCAGCCGCATCAAAAAAGAAATTCCGGAGGCCTTCATCACGGCGGTCGGTACGAACAGCGCAGCCGCAGAGGCCATGCGGAAAGCCGGAGCCGATGAGACGGCTACAGGCGAGAACTCGGTGATCGTTGCTTCCAGAAGAGCGGAGATCATCGTCGGACCGATCGGGATCGTTATTGCGGACTCCATGATCGGGGAAGTGACGCCGGCCATGGCCGCGGCAGTAGCGCAGTCGCCGGCCAAACGGATCCTGATCCCGTTCTGCAACTGCGATAATTATATTGCCGGGGTCGATGAATTCCAGACCGGCCATCTGATTTCCTGCGCCATAGAGAAACTGAAAAAAGAAATGTGACAGCCTATTAAATAAAGTGTTTTCAGAAACTGCCGGCAGATGAAAACTGCCGGTACCGGTGCAGGCCATGGATTGGAATACAGACACGCTTAATGCGGAACAACTTCAGGCGGTAACGACAACGGAAGGGTATATCCGTGTCATTGCCGGCGCAGGATCGGGGAA
Organism: Eubacterium sp.; assembly: GCA_024683035.1. Taxonomy (GTDB): domain Bacteria; phylum Bacillota; class Clostridia; order Lachnospirales; family Lachnospiraceae; genus Bilifractor. The sequence continues at coordinate 4,639 of JAIKYQ010000075.1, read as the reverse complement.
AACACGGGCCCTGACGCATCGGTTTGCCTTTCTTGTCAATGAACTGGGCATCGCTCCGGGGAATATCCTCTGTGTAACATTTACCAATAAAGCAGCCAACGAAATGCGGCAGCGCATACATCAGCTGATCGGAGACAACGACACGGGGTATATCAATACCTTTCATGGCTTTTGTGTTTCTGTGCTGCAGGAAGACAGCTATGCCGTGCAGTATCCGCAGAGTTTTCTGGTGCTGGACAACAGCGACATCGATGCCATGCTGGGGATCATTTATGAAGAACGCGGCCTGACGCTGCGCGACCGGACATTCTCGGATGCGCGGGACATGATCGAGATCCAGAAACTGAAATTAAAACCGGACTATTATAAAGACCTGGTGGACATGTCGCTGGAACAGCTGCACGGAAAATATATGGATGCGGCGGAAAAAGACGAGATCATTTTCTATGGTTATCTGTACCAGCAGAAGAAGTGCTTCGGTCTGGATTACAATGACCTGCTGAAGGTGACGCTGTATATTTTCGAGCAGCATGAAGAGATCCGGAAAAAATGGCAGTCCCGTCTGGAATACATTATGATCGATGAATTCCAGGATATCGATGACATCCAGTATCAGCTGATGAAGGTGCTGTGTGCGTATCACGGCAATCTGTTCATCGTCGGCGATCCGGACCAGACGATCTATACCTGGCGCGGCGCCAATGTGAAGTATCTGATGGATTTTGATAAGGACTTTCCGGATGTGCAGACGATCCTGATGGTCCGTAATTACCGTTCGACCCCGCAGATCCTGCAGGCGGTGAATTCCCTGATCGGCAGAAACCGGTACCGTATCAAAAAGGACCTGTTTCCGGAGCTGCCGGACGGCAGGACGGTTTTGTACCACAATGCGGACAATCCGGTAAAGGAAGCAGACTGGATCCTACAGCAGATCCGGAATCTGCAGAATAGCGGGACGGCACTGCGGGACATGACCATTCTCTACAGGGCCAGTTATCTGACAAGGCCGGTCGAAGACGCCCTGCTGAAGGCAAAGATCCCATACCGGATCTACAGCGGCGTACCATTTTACGGAAGAGAAGAGATCAAGGATGCACTGAGTTATCTGCGGATGATCGTTTCGCAGGATGATCTTTCCTTCCGGCGGATCGTGAATAAGCCGAAGAGGAACATCGGCCGTTCCCGTATGGTTTTTCTGGAGAAATACGCAGAAGAACATGGCTGCACGCTGTACACGGCGCTGCGTCAGAATCTGGACCAGGAAGTCTGCAGACGGACGAAGGCAGAACAGTTTGTCAGACTGATCGACAGTTTTTCTGCCGGATACGAGATGCGGCAGGTTTCCGATCTGCTTTCGGACATCCTGGATAAGAGCGGTTATGAAGAAATGCGGCGTACGGAAGGCAGTCAGGAACGGCTGGATAATCTGGCGGAGCTCAAACAGATGATCTATGAGTTTGAGACTTCCTGTGGAGAAGAGACGACAGCGGAACACTTTCTGGCGCATATTTCTCTGTTTACCAACAGCGATATCAACGATCCCTCCGACAAGGTCAAACTGATGACGATCCATGCCGCCAAAGGTCTCGAATTTCCTTATGTTTTTCTGTGCGGCCTGAATGAAGGTATCTTCCCTTCCCGCCGGATCCGGACGCTGGCCGGTATGGAAGAGGAAAGGCGGATCGCTTTTGTCGCCATGACACGGGCGGAAAAGGGATTGTTCCTGTCCGGGGCAAACGGTGTGAATCATGACGGGATCCCCCGCTATCCGTCACGGTTTGTCATGGATATCGATAAGGAGCTGCTGGAGTATACGGAAGAAGTGGACGAGAGCCTGGTAAAAGACGCACGGGCGTATTACGTCTATTCGGAAAAAAGCATGCCTGAAAACCTGCAGAACAGTATGCTGCAGCCCGGCACACGGATCCGGCATGCGCATTTCGGAGAGGGGACAATACAGAGTGCAGATACGGAAAAGGGCATGTATCTCATACAGTTTGACAGCATGCCGACACCCCGGTCCCTGATGGCCCGGGTGAAGCTGGAAGTAGTATCATGAACAGACCGAAAACGAGAACAGCAGCAATTGCCAGGCGGGTGATATGAACAGAGTACATTTTAATGAGCATGTATATGAAATCTTCGGGTCACAGAATGAAGTGCGGCTCCGCACGATCTATGAGCCGGAAGAAGGCTTGTTCATTGCAGAAACTCCGATGGTGATCCATCGTGCGCTGGATGCAGGCTACGAGCCGGAACTGCTGCTGCTCGAGGAAAACATGGCACGTACCAGGGCGGCCGATGTCCTCACCCGCTGTGAAGGAGTTCCGGCCTGCATTGTTACCGATGAAGAATTGAAGCAGATCGCAGGATATCATCTGGCCAGGGGCGCCTTATGTGCCATGCGCCGCCGGCCTCAGCCGTCTGCGGCAGCCGTCTGTGAAGGAGCCCGGCGGATCGCTGTGCTGGAACGGATCACGAATCCGACAAATGTAGGGGCGATCTTTCGCTCTGCGGCTGCCATGGGGATGGATGCGGTGCTGCTCACAGAAGACTGCAGCGATCCGCTGTACCGGCGGGCGCTCCGCGTGAGCGTCGGTACCATCCTGCAGATTCCCTGGACCTATATCGGCGGATGTGACGTATTGAAACAGATGGGATTCAGAACCGCCGCGATGGCGCTGCACAATGATTCGATCTCTGTAGCGGATCCCTGTCTGCACGCAGAGGAAAGGCTTGCCGTGCTGCTGGGATCCGAAGGATACGGCCTGCAGCCGGAGACCGTGGCTGCCTGTGACTATGTGGTCAAAATCCCCATGAAGCCAGGCATCGATTCACTGAATGTGGCAGCGGCAGCCGCCGTTGTGTTCTGGGAGCTGGCAAAATGACGGCCGAAAGGAAGGCAAGACATGAAGATCATCACACTTGTTGAAAATACAGAAGGTGCAAAGGGATGCGGAGCGGAACACGGTCTGAGTCTGTATGTGGAAACAGAAAAACACAGACTGTTGATGGATACCGGCGCATCCTCTCTTTTTCTGCAGAATGCGCAGATCCTGGGGGTCGATCTGGAAAAGGTGGATACGGTCATCCTGAGCCACGGCCACTTTGATCACGGCGGCGGGATCCTGACATTTGCAAAGGTCAATCCACAGGCGAAGATTTGGCTTCAGAAGTCAGCGTTCGGAGATTTTTATTCTCAGCCGAAGGGGCAGGAAGGACATTATATCGGACTCGACCCTGCGATCAGGGGTCTGGAACAGCTGGTATTTGCAGGAGACGTGTGCCGGATCGATGAGGAACTGACTGTATTTTCCGCCATCGGGACAGCATGGCCGCTTCCGCCGACCAATCATGCGCTGAAGGAAAAAGGGCCGGAAGGCACAGTTCAGGAGGATTTTCGTCATGAACAATGCCTGGTGATCCGGGAACAGGGAAAAGCAGTCCTGTTTTCCGGCTGCGCGCATCATGGCATGCTGAATATTCTGGACCGCTATAAAGCATTGTTTCAGGAAGAACCGGATGTTGTTATCAGCGGGTTTCATATGATGAAAAAAAGAGGGTATGAGGACAGGGACGTCCGGTTTATAACCGAAACGGCGGCGGAACTGAACAAGACCCGTCCGATCTACTATACAGGCCACTGTACCGGGGAAGTCCCTTATCAGATGATGAAAGAGATCATGGGTGACAAGATCCGGTATCTGCATACCGGTGATGAGCTGACTGTCTGACACGGGCCCATCTGGCCCCGGTATCATAAACGCAGCGTATGGTCCGGTGCGGGGATTCCCTGTGGAAGGGCAACAGACAGTTGCGTGTGGTATTAGTATCTCTGTATTAGAATAATGACAGAAGGAGGTATGCGCATGAACACAAAAGATGTATTGCATGAACTGAGAGTAAAGAATAACTTGTCACAGGACGAACTGGCTTCCAGGGTTTTTGTGACCCGCCAGGCGGTATCCCGCTGGGAAAACGGCGAAACCGTCCCGAATACGGAGACCCTGAAGCTGCTTTCCAATCTGTTTCATGTTTCCATCAACACGCTGCTGGGGTCGCCGCATAAGCTGATCTGTCAGTGCTGCGGCATGCCGCTCGAAGATGAGATCATCGGCAGAAACAAGGACGGGTCACTCAATGAATCGTACTGCAAATGGTGTTATGCAGATGGAACCTACACCTACAGTAATATGGACGAGCTGATCGATGTCTGTGTGCAGCATATGGTCAGTGAAGAGTTTCCGGAAGAGCAGGCGCGTACTTATCTGAAACAGATGCTGCCGACGCTGGATTACTGGAAAAGATACAACGAACTCGGTGACAACGGAGAATTCGAAACATTTAAAGCTCAACTGACAGAAGAAATCAATGCGCTTCATATCGACGGGATGCCCAAGGTGGAAAAACTCAATGCCCTGGTCGGGAAATATGTGAATCTGGCATATCGCCTTCCCGGCGGAGAGAGCGTGAGATTTCTGGATGATCAGGCCACATATCTGGGAACGCAGCTGGAATCCGAATACGGAGGAGAACGCTGCTTCGGTGTTCTGGCCAATATGGATTTCATTCTGGTCTGCACGTATGAGGGAGAGGGTGCCAATCCGGAACTGGTTCTGTATAAAAAAAGATAGGTTTT
>JAIKYQ010000173.1 GCA_024683035.1 Eubacterium sp. | reverse complement strand
TGCGCTCGGTGCGGAGGTTTCACAGGAAACGGCAGCCCGGACAGGAACCGCAGGAGGCAGCGGGACAACCATATTCCCGCAGCGTTTTGCGGCGGGGGATCTGGAGCTGGATGAAGAAAGCTGCACGCTGCGGCAGGGTGACCGGGTGATCGATCTTACTCCGGTAGAATACCGGATCATGCATATGTTTCTGAAGCACCCGGGCAGAGTGTTCACTAAGCAGCAGATTTTCGAACATGGATGGGGAGAGACGTATGCGGTTTCAGACAACAATATCATGGTCTGCATCAGTAAGCTGCGGTCCAAGCTGGATCCGGACGATCCGGCCCGGTATATCCGGACAATCCGGGGGCTGGGTTACCGGCTGGAGAAGCCATGAAGCCGGATAACCAGAAAAAAAGCATGCGCAACCAGCTGATCCTGTATTTTATCGGTATGCTGGCTGCGATCATGGTTTCGGAAGCACTGATCTCACTGCTGATCGCGCGGCTGATCCAGCCGGCGGTCCAGGCGGGATTTCTGCAGAACAGCATCTGGGATACGGAAATGTCAGCTTCTCAGTTCCTTGTCTTTTTGTCCGGTACGGTGCTGCTTGCCGTGCTGCGTTTCCTGGGCGGCATGTTCCCCGTGTTCGGGAGCTGGATACTGTTTCTGGAGGAACGGCTCGCCGCGTGGATGACGCAGCATGTACCGCAGAGTGCGGAGTCACCGTATATACGTGATCTGAGCGGCAAAGAGGGGGTCATTCTATTTCTGATCCTGTTTGGCATTCTTCTTCTGAAACTGCTGCCGTATATTGTCTTCGGCATGTTGTATATCCGCTATGTGGTCCGCAGTACAGACCGGATCCGGGCCCGGGATGCGCAGTATTATACGGATCTGGAGAAAGAGAAAAACCGGATGCTTTCGGATATCGCCCATGATATCAAAAATCCGATCACCACTGTGGCGGGCTATGCGCAGGCTCTGGATGAAGGCATGGTGAAGGATCCGGAGAAGCAGCGTGAGTATCTGCAGGCGATCCGGAATAAAAGCAGACGCGTCAATGATCTGATCGAGCTGCTTTTTGAATATGCCAAGCTGAATTCGTCCGGTTTTTCACTGGAAAAGAAACAGATTGACCTGTGTGAGCTTCTGCGGCAGAATGCGGCGGAAATGTATGCGGATGCGGAAGAGCAGCAGATGGAGATCGTGCCGGAAATCCCGGAGGAACCGATCCGGATCTGGGCCGATCCGGTCCAGCTGTCCCGCGTGATCATCAATCTGCTGACAAATGCCATACGGTATAATCCGCCTGGCACGGCGATCCTGGCTGCCCTTCAGAAAGATGCTGCCGGCAATGGAGATATACAGCTGACCATTGCAGACACGGGTTCCGTCATTCCGGAAGAAGTGGCAGGGCGCATCTTTGAGCCGTTTTCCCGGGGGGATACGGCACGCCCCACCGACGGGGGCAGCGGTCTGGGACTGTCGATCGCCGAGTCCATTGTCCGGATGCATGGGTGGGAACTGTCTCTTCAGACGGACATACCGGAATATACCAAGGGATTTGTGATCCGGATTCCCTGGTAGCGCAAAAACTCGTATAATAGATAGAAAAAACAAACAGAACCGGGGAATACGACTGTGAAAATAGCAGATTATGTGAAGGATAAAAAGATACTGTTGTGGGGATATGGCCGTGAAGGAAAATCCATGGAGCGTTTTCTGAAAGAAAAAACGTCCGTCAAGGAGTGCGTGGTCTATGAAGGCGGCCAGGAGGGCTTCCAGGAGGATGCGTATGACTTGATCATCAAAAGCCCCGGGATCGTGCCAGATCACTACTGCAGTTCCTTTACGTCGATGACGGAACTGTTCCTGAGGGAATTTGCAGACAGGACCATCGGCATCACGGGTACAAAAGGAAAAAGCACCGTATCATCTTTGCTGTACGAGGTGCTGTCGAAAAAATTGCCGCAAAAGGTCCTGCTGATGGGCAATATGGGGCTGCCCTGTCTGGATTATTATGATGACATTGACGAAGATACGGTCATTGTATTTGAAATGTCGTGCCATCAGCTGCAGTATCTTTCTCTTTCCCCTCATGTAGCGGTCTTTTTGAATCTGTTTCCGGAACATCTGGATCATTACGGCACCATGGAAAACTATACGCGGGCCAAGATGAATATTACCAGATGGCAGACGGAAAAAGACTACTTGTTCGTCGGAGAACAGCTGGCTTCCATAGAAACCAGGGCAAACAAAACGGTGATCCCTTATGAGCCGCCCTTTGCGTTTACATTGAACCTGAAGGGAGAACACAACCAGTTCAATGCGCAGGTGGTCTATACGATCAGTACGCAGCTTTTCGGATGTGACCCGGAGCAGGTGAAAAAGCATATGAGCAGCTTCTGCTCGCTGCACCACCGGCTGGAGCTGTTCGCGACTGTTGACGGCGTAGACTATTACGACGATTCTATTTCCACGATCCCGGAGGCTGTGATCGAGGCCGCAAAAGGGATTCCCAATGCCCGGACGCTGCTGATCGGCGGTATGGACCGCGGCATACCGTATGACATTCTGGTAGAGTTTATCAGAAGCCACCCCGCTTATCAGTATCTGTTTATGTATGCTTCCGGTGAGAGGATTTATCAGGAGGTGTCCGATCTTCCGTATTGCCGGTACTGCGTGGATCTGGAAGAAGCCGTGAAAACGGCGAAGAAAATAACAAAGGCAGGAGAAGCCTGTATCCTTTCACCGGCAGCTGCTTCCTATGGCTATTTTGCTAATTTTGAGGAACGGGGTACGGTTTTTCAGCAGCTGGTAAAAGAGTAGAGCTGCAGAGAAATCTTTTTGCGGAAACGGATGAAAGGCTTTGAGGGCTGACGAGAAAATGAAAAAGGAAACAAAGCTCGTTTTTACCGGGGATATCGGTTTTGATCATTATATGGATCGCAAATGGGAAGATCCGGATCTGCTGTCTGCGGAAGTGAAGGATCTGTTCACCGATGCGGATCATGTGATCGTCAATCTGGAGGGCGCTTTGGTGGATCCGGCTGCAGAACGCATGCAGGCGGCTGAAATGCGGCTGATGCATACCATCGATCCGTCGGCAGTATGCGTGTTAAAAACCATGCATGCTGATATCTGGAATCTGGTGAACAACCACATGATGGATGCGGGTCCCTACGGGCTGCAGATGACGCTGGAAGAGGCCAGACATTTCGGGGCACGGACGATCGGCGCCGGTATGGACCGGCAGGAAGCAGAGCAACCGGTTATTTTACAGGAAGCCGGAGGTATAGGCATGTTTGGTGTGGGGTACCGGAGGGGCTGCAAGCCGGCGGGCGAGAACCAGGCCGGCTGTTTTCTGTGGCATGAGATGGACAGGATCCGGGACGCCATATTCGAAATCAAGAGGAAATGCAGATGGTGTGTCCTGGTCGTACACGGCGGAGAAGAGTTTACGGCGCTGCCGTCGCCGTATACGCGCGACCGGTATCTGCAGTATCTGGATATGGGTGCGGATGTGATCGTGGGGCATCATCCGCATGTTCCCATGAACTATGAACGGGTCGGGGACAAGATCATTTTTTATTCTCTTGGAAACTTTATATTTGATACGGATTATCAGAGAGCACAGTATCACACGGAAGAGGGGGTCGTACTGACCCTGACCTTCACGGAAGAACAGTGGACGTTCCGGGCAGACGGGATCCGGATCGACCGGGAACGGGAAAAAATCGTATCAGCCGGTCTGCCGCGTATCTTTGTGGATATCCCGGAAAAAGAATTTACACTGCTTTCCCCGCTCTCGGTAAAGATGTTCATCGCAGCGAGTAAACGGCAGCAGCTGTTTTTATATCCTGAAAAATTCCGGAATGCCACGGAAGATGAATGGACGGAACACTTCATGGATCCGAAACGCAGCGGCCGGGTGATCGGGGAAGGGCTGGATTTTCAGGTTCTGCTGCCCATAGCCGAAGAAGCGGAAAAAGGGCTGTGGAAACAAAGCACCCTGGAGGATATCAAGGCATATATCCTGGAACAGATGACATGAATATCGTGTTTTCTGACGGCTATAAAAGCCGTGTTTTGCTGGTCCGGAATGCCGGACCGCCGGGCAGGTCAGCCCAGCGGGATTTCGACGATCCGGGCCATTTTTAACAGACAGTCTTCAATCTGTGATGAGATCTCCCGCACCATGCGGTCCGTGATCTCGTCGTTTTTCTCTTTTTCCAGGCTTTCGTAAAAACTCTGCCGGATTTCATCGGTGAGCTTTTCCATCCGGCTGACGAAATACCGCTTCGGCAGCAGCTTGCGGACCGGAACGGGAACATTTGCCTGCAGCAGGGCATCCTGCATACGGTCCTTGCCCAGGAACAGGACCAGCAGGGAGATGACTGCGCCGGCGATGATGCCGGGCAGGCCTTCGGCGATCAGGACAATGCCGCTGCCGCCGCAGAGCAGGCCTACCAGGATCGAAACGATGGTATCGATCATCCAGGTAGTCTCCTTTACGGCAAAGACATTTTTGGTATCCAGATGGATATCGATATCGGACAAGGCCAGGTAGGAAGTCAGGCTCAGGGCCCGGTACGGCACGTTGTGTCTGGCGCAGATGGGCAGGGTGTATTCTTCCAGATCATAAGCGACCGGCTTCAGCCATGTGCTGACCGGTTTTGCCAGAAGCTTCCGT
>JAIKYQ010000156.1 GCA_024683035.1 Eubacterium sp. | reverse complement strand
TCGTTCAACTGTATAATGTTATCAGACATGGTACTAAACCTCCTCTTCGGTTTAATTGATGTGTGGTAACTCAATCTTACCGAGCGGTGATAGACCATGTCTATCTTTTTATGAATTTGCGAAACTTATTTTACGTTATCGGGAATTATACTCTTTTTTAACTGGAATAGTCGTGTTTTCTTGAAAGTAAAAAGGACGCATGAAAAAACTTTCGTTTTTTCACACGCCCTTCTGTCATAAGGGCGCTTCGCGGCACCCTTTGCTTCTTTCTGTTCTGTTTATCCCTTGATGGCACCAGCCATAAAGCTTTCCTGGATCTTTTTGCTCAGGAACATATACATCAGCAGTGTCGGGAAAGTCGCCAGCACCAGGGCTGCACCGATGGGGCCCCACTCGGTCGTATACTGTCCCGAAAGAGCCTGTACACCGACAGGCAGTGTCTTAAGTGCCGTCTTGCTGATAAAGATATTGGCAAACATCAACTCATTCCAGCACTGCAGGAACGTGTAGATACCAACCGTCGCTACCGCCGGTTTCATCAGCGGCACAATGATCCGGAAGAAAATCCCCCAGACACTGCAGCCGTCGATACAGGCGGATTCATCGAGTTCACGCGGGATCTCATTCATAAAGCCCGTGCAGACCAGGATGGCCATCGACAGCGAGAAGGCCGAATATGGAATGATCAGTGCCCAATAGGTATTGAGCAGATTCAGCCGGGACAAGGTAACATACACCGGCACGATCGACGCGTGGATCGGGATGGTCAGTCCAAGCATGAAGAATTTATTCAGGGTCTTGCGCTGTTTCCAGATGAAGCGTGTGAGGGCAAAAGTGGCCATCAGCGCAACAGCCAGAGTGATCAGGATCGTCGCAACGGCAACGATGGCACTGTTCATGAAATACAGGCCCATTTTTCCGGTGCTCAAAGCACTGGTATAGTTAGACCACAGCCAGTGATGCGGAAGACCGACCACGTTGCTGCCGAAGATTTCCTCGTTGCTCTTCAGAGAGAAGGTGAACATCCAGTATACGGGGAACAGGTTGACGACCAGCCACAGAATGAGACCGGTATACATGATAACTTTCTTTGCCTTACTTGTATTATTGTTCACCGCCTCAGTCCTCCTCTTTGAAAATTGCACCGATCAGCAGAGCAAAACCGAAGCAGAGCAGGATCAGGATCACCGCGATCGTACTGCCCATACCGAAACGGTTGCGCAGGAACAGCATGCTGATCATCAGGGTACTGGGCACTTCTGTTTTATGAAGCGGGCCGCCGTTCGTCAAAACATAGATCAGGTCGAACGATTTCAAAGAACCGGTTACGGCAAAAATCACACTGATCCGGATGATCGGCTTGATGTACGGCAGGACGATAAAGCGGTTGACCTGCCCGTCCGTCGCACCGTCCAGCATCGCTGCTTCCCGCAGTTCAGGCGGTACGCTCTTTACCCCTGCATACAGCAGCAGCATATGGTACCCTACATACTGCCACAGGATCGGTACAAAAACAGCTGCAAGGGCAGTCCCCTTTTCACCCAGCCAGATATGCGTCCAGTGTTCCAGCCCGATATGACGGAGAAAAACATTCAGGATACCATAATCCGGATTGTAGATCTTCAGCCACAACTGACCGATAACGACGGTCGAGATCAGGACCGGCATAAAGTATACGGAAAGAAAAGTCCGCTCACCTTTGATCTTTTTGCCGAGCGTCAGGGCAAGGCCCAGGGCCAGAGGCAGCTGCAGAAATACAGAAAGGCCGGCCAGCAGCAGAGAATTCCGCAAGGCCCGCATAAAGCCGATGGAATTGCTTGTGAAAAGCTCTTTATAATTCTGAAATCCGAGATATACCTTTTCGCCGAGACCGTTCCAGTCAAAAAAGCTGTAGTAGGCAGAGGCACCGATCGGCGCGATCAACACCCCGCAGAAGAGTATCAGCGCCGGCAGCAGAAAAATGAGTATATACCATTTATTGCTGTACAGTTTATTCATGATCTGCTTCCTCTCAGGGAAAACAGCCTTCCCGATCCCTGGACAGGCCGGGAAGGCCGCTCATTGCTCATTTCAATAAATCAAATCTACGAGTTCCTGGAATGTGCTGCTTCAGCCAAGGTCTGCTGTCAGGCCGGCAACAAAGTCTTCGCCGTTGATCTCGCAGCCATAAACCTGCGATACATAGTCGAGGTATGTGTTAGCCGGATCAGCACTCATGGCAGTGTCACCGAAGAGGACCATGCCGTCCGCTGCAGCGACCATATCAGAAACAGCGCTGACAAGCGGTTTCACTTCGCTGGTATCATAATCCGGTGTCCATGCCGGCAGACCGGAACCTGCCAGATAGCCATAGTGGCAGATCGCACGGCCGAGCTCAAACGCGATCTGAGCAGCCAGTTCCGGATCAGCGCAGGCTGCAGAAACAGCAAGGGAGTCGGACGGTCCGCCGATGACCTGGCTGTAGGTAGCCTTGGTATCATCCATGACCGGGAACAGAGCGACTTCGAAGTTGCCTTCAGCATCGTTCACTTCGCCGCAGTTCCAGGAGCCGTTCTGATAGAACGCTGTCTTGCCGGCGATGAAATTGGCTTTGACTTCGTCATTGCCCAGTGCGATGCCGGACGGATCGAAGTAACCTTTATTGATCATATCCTGGAAAGTGTCAACAGCTGTTGCAATGGCGGGATCGTCCCAGGTAGCCTGACCGGAGAAGATCTGACCCAGTTCTTCATAACCGATGGTCTTCTCGATGATCGGCTCCAGATACTCTGTCACGCACCATGTCTCTTTGCCGGCGCAGCCGAACGGGATGATGTCTTTCTCAAGCAGAGCGTCGCAGCAGGCGCACAGATCTTCATATGTCTCCGGAACATGATCCCAGCCGGCCTCTGCCAGCAGGTCCATGTTGGCAAACAGGGTGACAATGTTGTAGGTCAGCGGAATAGCATAGTGATGTCCGTCATAGGTGGAGTTCTGCAGCATGACTTCCGGAAGCTCTTCTGCAAACGGTGCGTACGCGTCGTCGACACAGTAAGCGGTACCTGCATTTGCAAAGTCACCAAGGAAGGAACCGGACCATGTGAAGAAGATGTCCGGCAGCGATTCGGGATCGCTCATCGCAGCTTTGATCTTGGTCTTGTAAGCCTGGTTCTCTGTAGCTTCCCATTCGATCTTGATATCCGGATGTGCTTCCTCGATCTCGGCGATCGCCTGCTCATAAGCGGGACGGTTGGCATCGCTTTCTGTCGCGATACACCACAGTTTCAGCGTTGTCTGCTCCTCCTCAGCGGATACAGACATGACACCCATCGACAGTGTCATGCAAAGTGCAAGTGCAAGAGCAAGAATCTTTTTCATTTGGTAAACCTCCTTTTCTCTTTAACTCTTTCCTTTTACTTTTTGTTACATTCTTTTTTGTTACTTCTCTTTTTTGATCTTATTTATCAAGATCTGAAACGATCCACCGGCTTTTCCTCCTCCGGATGGGGCAAAGGGCGTTTCATTTCAAAACCTTTTCATTGATTTGGACCGGCCACACGGACGGCAGCTGCTTTCCGGCCTGTCAATTCTTCAGTGCGTCTGTCCGGGGCGCCGAACCCGGCATACAGTATCCAGTTTCCGCTTCCTTCCCTGCGATTCCCTTCCTCGTCTACCACGGTAAACGCATGCGGATCGACCGGCAGTGAGAAGACCTGTTCCTCTCCGGCTTTCAGCCGGATCCTCTGGAATCCGCATAGGATTGGATTCGGCGGCGCGTACGGCGAGCTTTCATCCTGCATATACAGCTCTATTACTTCGTCGGTATCGACACCGCTCTCGTTTTTCACGCATACGGACGCTGTCCGGCCATCTGTCTGCAGTTCCCGGATCTCGCATCTTCCGTAGCTCAGTCCGTATCCGAAAGGATACAGGGGCGTTCCCTGATAATACCGGTATGTACGGTTGTTCATGGAGTAATCGGTGAAATCCGGCATCTCCGCGAGTGCTTCATTATGGTAAAACGTGACCGTCAGTTTTCCGGACGGAGACTCCTTTCCGAAAATAAGCTCTGCCACGGCTCTCCCGCCCGAGGCGCCCGGATACCAGGCAAGAAGGATCGCATCTGCCTTTTCCTGTGCTTCGGAAAGATCGATCGAGCTGCCGGCCATCAGCACGACAACCGTGGGCTTGCCGACTTCCAGCACTTTCTGAAGCAGCCGTCTCTGCGAAGCCGGAAGCAGCAGATCTTCCTTGTCTCCGGAATAATAGCTGTTGCCGGTATCGCCTTCTTCTCCCTCCAGTGTCTCATCCAGGCCCAGGACCAGGATGACCGTATCGCTTCTCTTCGCCACCGCCACGGCCTCTGCGATCCGGTCGTCCGGCTGCGCCAGCGGTTCCACGGAATCCCGGAACAGATCGCAGCCCTGTGAATACAGAATACGGTTCTTCCCGGCAAGAAGATCCTGGATCCCTTCCAGCACCGTCACATATCTCGATGCTGTCCCGTGATAATTGCCGATCAGAGCGATCCGGCTGTTTGCGTTGGGTCCGATGACGCCGATCGTTCCGGCAGCGTCCGGATCCAGCGGCAGCAGCCCGTCGTTTTTCAGCAGCACACAGGATTTCAAAGCTGCCTGATGTGCCAGTTCCAGATGCTCTTCGCACGCAACGGCCTCATAGGGTATCGTATCGTATTCGCTGCCGGCATCTCCCAGCTCCCCGAGCAGGAAACGCGTGGTAAAGAGACGCACCGCGCAGCGGGTAATATCTTCTTCGGAGATCATGCCCGCCTCATAAGCATCCAGAATATGCTCATAGGTACAGCCGCAGTTGAGATCGCAGCCGGCTTTCAGCGCCATGGTGACCGACTCCGTCGGTTTTGTGGTGACCTTGTGGTTTTCGTGGAAGTCACGGATCGCCCAGCAGTCCGAAACAAAATGCCCCTGGAAGCCCCATTCTTCACGCAGGATCCGCATCAGTTCCCTGCTGGCACAGCACGGTTCTCCATTCGTGCGGTTATAGGCTCCCATGACAGCTTCCACGCCGGCATCGCACACCAGGGCACGGAAGGCAGGCAGATAGGTTTCCGCCATATCTTTTTTGGATGCAATGGCATCAAAGCTGTGCCGCAGTGCCTCGGGTCCGCTGTGTACGGCAAAATGCTTGGCACAGGCGGTCGTCTTCAGCGTTTCTCCCATACCCTGCAGGCCGCGGACAAAAGCCGTTCCCAGACGTGCCGTCAGGTAAGGATCCTCGCCGTAGGTTTCATGGCCGCGTCCCCAGCGCGGGTCACGGAAAATATTGATATTGGGGGACCACATGGTCAGTCCGTGATAGATATCCCTGTCTCCCTCTGCCGAAAGTGCATTGTATTTTGCCCTGGCCTCGGTAGATATCGCATCCGCGATCCGGTTCAGAAGGACATCGTCAAACATCGCTGCCATACCGATCGCCTGGGGGAAAACAGTTGCCGTACCACCGCGGGCGACACCGTGAAGGGCTTCATTCCACCAGTTGTGCGCCGGAATACCGAGACGCTCGATCGCAGCCGCGTCAAAACGCAGCTGTCCGGCCCGCTCTTCAATTGTCATGCGGGCGACGAGCTCTTCTGCGGCTTTTTTTGCCTGCTCACGTGTCATGGATTCCTTGTTCCCTTCTTCTCTTTATGCTTTATAACTGTCTGACTGTTTCCCCTTCCAGCAGTCTTCCCTGAACTATGATCTGTTCCGGCATGGCCGTACGCGGCTTTTCGATCCGCTCGATCAGCTTTTCTGCTGCGATCCTTCCCAGATCCTTTGTATTCTGTTCCCAGGTTGTAAGCCGGGGGCTCATCACCTTGGCCATATGAATGCCGTCGTATCCGACAACAGAAATATCGTCCGGCACTTTCAGCCCTGCCTCGTTGATCGCCCGGATCCCGCCGATATAGGCATAATCATCGGAAAACAGGATACAGCTCGGTCTCTCTTTCAGCGCCAGCAGTTCTTTCGTCGCTTCATGACAGCTGGCAGGCTCATGGTATTCACAGGCTCGGATATACGCATCCGGAATGGTCAGCTGCAGCTCTTCGCAGGCTTTGTAAAATCCGGTCATCCGATTTTCCGTAACCGCCGTGGCATTCCCGTGGATATAGGCGATCTTCCGGTGTCCTTTTTCATAGACAAAGCGGACCAGTTCCATCATGCCCCGGACATTGTCCGAAAGAACGGATGTCCGGTTATTGTATACATGATCCAGTGCCACGATCGGCAACTTCGAACTGGCCAGCTCCAGTATGTCCGGGTCCTGAAAATCCGCACAGATCAGAGCCACACCGTCGATTCCTCTGTATAGGACATGCTGCAGATACGTCTGCTTCTGCTGCCCAACCCGGTTGTTGATGAAGCAGATATCATATCCGAATTTCTCGGCTTCGATCCGGAAATAATTGAGCATGGAGGCAAAATATTCATGCATGAAGCCGCTGTTCTGCAGATCAGTGAACACAATGCCGAGATTATAGGACCGGTTCGTTTTCAGTGCCCGGGCGGCAGCATTCGCGGTATATCCCATTTCCATGGCTGCGACGAGGACGCGTTTTCTGGTCGCTTCTCCGATGTCCGAATGGCCATTCAGGACTTTGCTGACCGTAGCAACGGATACGCCGCAATGATTAGCGATATCTTTCAGGGAAACCACCAGGTTCTTCCTCCGGCTTAAGGTTAGCTTAAACGTTTTCGTAACTCAAGAGTACCCCTTTCGGCCTTTATTTTCAAGATACTTCCATAAAAAAGAAGATTTTTATGAAAACAGCATAGTTCTCGTCTTTTGTTTTTGGTTATTTTCACTTATAATCCTCCGGAATATCTGCTTTATTCCATCTGAATTTGCTTAAACGTTTACTTATTCCTTTTCAGAATGCTCCCGGTGCCGGCTTCTGTGCAGCATATGCATCCCTGCGGAGCGCTTTAACATAAAGGAACGAAGCTTCCCTTAAGTTAAAAAGAGCATGGAAAACGCAGCGTTTTCCATGCTCTTGCTGTTGTCTCGTTATGATTCAGAACACAGGGCTTATTTTCCCAGCAGTGCTGACAAAAGGGATGCGCCGTTAAAGTTCGCGTCGTCGTCATCATCGTCAAGCAGGCCGCCCAGGGCTCCGGAAGATCCCCCGAACAGGCTGGAAAGCATGCCGGAAGCGGAGGATGCTGAAGATGCAGAGGAGCCGCTGCCGGATCCCAGCAGACCGGAAAGCATGCTCATGGCATCCATACCGGATGTCTGCGGCTGCGCCTGTGCCTGCGGCTGTTCTTCTTTGCCTCCGCCCAGAAGCGAGCCCAACAGGCCGGAAAGAAGTCCGCCGCCCTGACTGCTCTGCGTCTGCTGTGTCTGTGCTGCCTGCCCGCCCATGAACATACCCATGATATCAGAAAGATCCAGGCCGTCGGACAGATCTACGCCGCTGGATGCGGCTGTGGTATTCTGGGCCTGTGTCGACGCTGCGGACAGCTCGGAAAGGATGGCCGGTGCAATACTGTTCAGTGTGGTGGAAACCTGCTCATTGGAAAGTCCGGTCTGTTCTGCCAGCCCGTTGGTGACCGTAGCCGTATTGGTACCCAGCACATGGTTCAGGATTGCCGCGCCGTCATTGGTATCGGCGTCCGCGATCTGTCTGTCGATGGAATCCCGGCTGGTATGCTGGGTCAGCGCACCAAGCAGGGACGAGGCGCCTGAAGAAGAAGAGCTGTTTTTGGTCAGCGCCTTGATTATGAGCGGCAGGACCATGACGATCAGGTTTACGATCTGAGACTTCTGAGCGCCGGTTTTCTCTGTCAGCGCATTTACGGAACTATCGGTTGTCAATGTACCTAAAAGCATATTCAGTAAATTCATTTTCTTTTCCTTTCTGACGCGGCATCTCCCGCACCGCCGTCAAAACCAGTATAGCGCAAACAACCGGCAATGTCACATGAAATCGCAGAAAGCAGCGGTCACCCGGCATGAAAACGATTCACGATATACCGGTTTGCTTCCCTTTCCTGCGTATCATCCAGAGGCGCCAGTTCTGATATGCCGTACTTCCGTTCCAACGCGTGCTGCAGGACCCTGTCACAGACATGCGGGTTCTTCGGCAAAAGCGGCCCGTGCAGATACGTTCCGATCACGTTTTTATAAAGGACTCCTTCCCTGCCGTCCGTTCCGTTATTGCCGTATCCGTGCACGACATGACCGAAGGGACGGTTTTCCCCTATATAGGTCCTGCCGCCGTGGTTCTCAAAACCCACGATCTCATACGGCAGCTCTTCGCTTTGCAGCACCACATTGGAGATCAGCCGCGGATCTCCCTGCTCCGTATACAGATCCACCAGAGAGAGCCCCCGCATCCGGCCGTCCGGTGTATCGTAGTAATGCCCCAGCAGCTGGTATCCGCCGCAGACAGCCAGTACGGTACCTCCGTCTTCCACATATGCCTGCATCTCCTTCCGGATATCCTGGAGTCTTGTGCAGACGATCTGCTGCTCCCGGTCAGAGCCGCCGCCCAGCAGGATGATATCTGTTCCGGAAAAATCAACGGCGTCCTGCAATCTGTATTCTTTCACTTCTGCTTCGATGCCCCGCCACCGGCTTCGCATGGCCATACACTGGATATTTCCTCTGTCGCCGTACAGATTCAACAGATCCGGATACAGATGCGCTATGACGATCTTCATACCTCTTCTTCTTTCTTCTTCAAATAACGATGCGCGGCAAACAGGGCCGTATAATTGACCAGCACATACAGATTTCCGCAGCCGTCTTCCAGTTTCCGTGCGATCGCCTCTTCGGTGTTTTCCGAAACCAGCGAAGGGATCTCCACATATTTCAGCCGCAGCTGCATATCCAACGCACGGATGCCGCTGACCGTGACCGACCGTATGCTCTCATCCCGCATCCGGTCAAAGTCCACATCCCAGAGCCAGGAAACATCCGTCCCGTCCTGTTCGTTGTCATTGATGGCAATGATCAGGTCTTTCGGCGACCGGTCTTCCAGTACAGCCGCGATATTCTGATTGAATCCAGCCGGGTTTTTGGCCAGATTCAACAGTACGCAACTCCGGCCGATCCGGAACCGTTCACTTCTTCCGAACTGCGGCTGATACCGGTCCAGCACCGTCTGAAACAGTTCTTCCTTCCCTCCATGACCGTCTTCAGCAAGGGCGCTGATCACAGCCAGAATATTGTACACCGTATATAATCCCTGCATCCCGGTCCGGACCGGCTGTCCGTCCGCATAAAACGTCAGGCCGTTTTCATGAAGGATACCGGCTGCCGTATGCACGGGATCCGGCCTGGAGAAGCCGCACTGCGGACACCGCCAGACTCCCATCTGGCTGTAATGATAGAACTCATAAGCCAACAGCGCTCCGCAGTACTTGCAAAAACGGCCTTCCCTCACTTCTTTGGCATGCGTTTGTTCCCCGTCCTGCGTCGGTTCACTGATCCCGTAACAGCAGTAAGGATGGCCACTCTTTTGAGCCAGATACACGGAAAGCGGGTCATCCGCATTGATGATCAGCTTCAGATCCGGGACCTGACGGATGGCCGCCTCCAGCTTTTCCATCATGAGATCGATCTCTCCGTAGCGGTCCAGCTGGTCCCGGAACAGATTGGTCAGGATCAGATAATCCGGCCGGACATACGCAAAGACACGAAGCGCGGAAGCCTCATCAACTTCCAGACAGGCATACGCTGCTTCCAGCCTCCCGGTATGGTCGGCCGCTTCTGCAAAGGCAGCCGCAATGCCGTTCAGCATATTTGCCCCGAGCCGGTTGCAGACAACCGTATGCCCTTCTGCTTCCAGAAATGCGCAGAGCAGATTGTTGACGGTTGTCTTTCCGTTTGTCCCGCATACGGCAAACGTTGTTTTCCGCACCTGTCCGGCAAGGTCCTGCAGAACGGAGGGCGCGATCGTCAACGCTGCCTTGCCGGGGAGCGCCGTCCCCTGTCTGCCGAGCAGATGCTCTGCCGCGTGAACTGCCTTCGCCGCATCCACGGCCAGTATATTCCGCAGGGATACCGGCGCGCTTTTATGCTGTGTCTCTGCTCGTTTCGACATAGTTTCTTCCTTTTCCGGCTTTGCTCTCCGGTTCCTTTCTGCTGCTTTTCCGCCCGTCTGTTTATTCTGGCCCGCCCGGTCCAAAGAAAAAAAGGCGTCCCTGAGAAAACCCAAAGACGCCATTACCTTTCTGAACCCTGTTATACACCGGCGGATAATACCTGTCAAGTCCTGCCGGAAACAGCATACACCGGCCGGTATCCGCTGCCGCATGGTTCCATTCTTTACAGATGCCGCATAATTTCACTTTTACAGACATAATTCTTTTCTTATGCTATACTGAATCCGTACATACCCGAAAGCAGTTCACAGGAGGATAAACCATGGATACAAAGGCTATGTTTAAACTGACCTACGGACTCTTTGTCCTGACAACAGAAAGCGAGGGCCGGATCAATGGCTGTATCACGAATACAGCGATCCAGGTGGCCAACGATCCGACCCGGATCGGACTGGCTGTCAACAAGGCCAATTTTACGGAAGGACTGATCCAGGCCTCCCGGAAATTCAACATCTCCATCATTGCTGAAGATGCCGATTTCGCCCTTTTTAAACATTTTGGCTTCCAGTCTGGAAGAGATGTAGACAAATTTGCGGATTTTGCAGACTGCAAAATGATGGAAAACGGAGTGCCGATCATCATCAAAGGAACTAACGCTTACATGACCTGTACCGTAACAGAAACACATGACCTCGGATCGCACACCTTCTTTGTCGCCACCATCGAAGACATGGGCGTGCTCGCCGACACCGATTCCTGTTCCTACACGTATTATCAGAACAACATCAAACCAAAACCGGAGAAACCGGCGGAAGCGAAATCCGGCAAGGTGGTCTGGCGCTGTACGGTATGCGGATATGAATATGAAGGAGATCCGATCCCGGAAGATTTCATCTGCCCGCTCTGCAAGCACCCGGCCTCTGACTTCGAAAGAGTCGAACTGTAGACAGCAGCCGGCGGACACATACTTTTACAAGCGCGCATTCTGAATGGAACGAAGCTGAGATCCACTGCCTACGCAGACCAGGCGGACGGGATGAGAATAGATCGTTCATGAACATCCCGGCCGCACGGTCGAAGTTGGCAGTTAGCTCAGCGAAGTGGTTCAGGCAAGCGGTAAAAGTATGTGTCCGCCGGCTGCTTCACATCGTATTAAAACCTATTCTATTTCGAACTCTTCAGCCACGGCGGCAGATGGAATCCGCCCCGTCCTCTTTTGGACAGTACGACACTCTGCAGCAGGATAAAGAAGCACAGCATCACACCTGTGGTGATAGACTGCCACCAGGGATCCCGCAGGCCGGAAGTGACCACGATGGCCTTAATCGTTGTCAGCGTCAGTACACCGAAGAAGGTACCGATCACATTGCCGACGCCTCCTGTCAGAAGCGTACCGCCGATTATGGAGCTCGCAATGGCATTCATCTCCGAGGCATTGGCATTGGTGGCGTTGCCGGCGCCGACGTGCATCATGAAGACCAGACCGGCAATACCTGCCAGCACACTGCTGCACAGATGCGCCAGGAAACGGGTACGGCGCACATTGACCCCCAGCATCAGAGCACTCTGCTGGTTGCCGCCTACTGCGTAGAAATTCCGCCCGAGCCGGAATTTGTGCAGGAGGATAAAGACCAGCACCACCAGCACCAGAGCGATCACCACGCCGATCTCGATATGAGCCGGGATCATGACACCTTTTTTATTGGGAGATCCCAGGAACGGGATGTTGATCCTGGTCTGCAGGATATCCATCAGATCCTGCGGCGCTTTCTGCGGATCCACGCTGATGATGGTGATCATGCCGCGGCCGAAGAACAGGCCGGCCAGCGTGATGATAAAGGGCTGGATCTGCAGATAGGCTATGAGATATCCCTGCACAAGCCCGTAGAGCAGACCGATCACCAGTGCGGCGATCACCGCCATGAAGATCCGGAAATGCTCTCCTGCCCCGATCTTCAGGCGTATATTCTCAAATGCCGGCAGGCCGCCGTTCAGGATCATGACGCCCACCATGGTGACCAGCGCTGTAACACTGCCGACTGAGATATCGATGCTGCCGGTGATCATGACGATGGTCAGGCTGCACGCGATGATGAGCAGGAATGCGTTATCATTGAGCATGTCGAAAAGCATCTGCGGTTTCCTGAAACCGCCGCCCAAGATGGCCATGGCCAGAATATACATCACTATGAAAATCCCGATCGTGATGCTCATCAGGAGCATCGTGTCAGAAATCGGTTCTCTTTGTTTCTTTCCGTTCATGATTCAGCCCCCTTTCCGACTGCCGCATGGCCTCGCTTTGACCGCCTGTTCCAGAAATTCCCCACTGCTTCCTTCACCACCGGGGAACCCATCACAACCAGGATGATGATCACGATCGCCTTATAGGCTTTCACGTCGGTGGAAGATACTTTCATGGCATACAGGGTGATCGTCAGCATCTGGATGGCATAGGCACCCAGGATGGAGCCGATCATCCGGAATTTACCGCCGCCCAGCGAGTTGCCGCCGATGGCCACCGCCAGGATGGCGTCCATTTCGATGTTGATCAGAATGGTCTCGTGATTGATCAGAGAAAGACGGCTCACATTGATCATGCCGGCGATGGAGCAGCACGCTCCCAGGATGATAAATGCCAGCAGTTTGATCCAGATCTGGTTGATACCGTTCAGCCGTGCGGCTCCCTGGTTGATACCGACCGTTTGTACATAGAGGCCCAGTGTCGTAAACCGGAAGACCAGTGCGAACACGATCCCCGTCACAATAACGATCAGGATCGGCGTCGGGATCGGGATCCCCGGGATAAAGCTGCCGATCGCCGTGATGATCGGACTTTCCAGGGTGGGCGTCGCACCACCGTTGATCCAGTATGCGATGCTCCGTCCGCAGGTAAACAGGATCAACGTGGCGATCATGGGCTGTATCTTGAAGCAGGCCACCAGGGTACCGTTGAAAGCGCCGAAGATCATCGCTACAATGCAGCACAGGATGAAACCGAGGACAACCGTGCCGCCGTTAATAGAAGAGCCGCCCTTCAGGACTTTTACAAATACGCTGCCGGCGATGGCTGCCAGCGCGCCGACCGAAATATCCTGCCCGCCGGAAGCGGCCGTGACCAGCGTCATGCCCATGGAAAGGATCACCAGCTCCGAAGCGCCGTTCAGGATACTGATCAGGTTGCCCTGCAGGACCGGGAAGCCATTGTTATTGGCTGCAATTCCCACTGAGAAAAACGACGGATCCCGGAACAGGTTAAAGACGATCAGGAGCAGGATTGCGATCAGAGGGATCAACAGCTGAGAATAATTGCTTAGTTTTTTGGACATATTATTGATCACCTCCTGCAATCGTCAGCATGACACGATCCTGTGTCAGTTCGTCTCCGGTCAGTTCCCCTACCATTTTTCTGTCTCTCATGACGATCAGGCGGGAACAGGTACGGAGCATTTCTTCTATCTCCGAAGAGATAAAGGTGATACTCATGCCTTCTTCAGCGAGCTTCAATACCAGTTTCTGGATCTCTGTCTTGGTCCCGACGTCGATCCCGCGGGTGGGCTCATCCAGGATCAGGTACTGCGGATGCGTCAGCAGCCAGCGTGCCAGGATCACCTTCTGCTGGTTGCCGCCGGACAGAGACTTGATGGGTGTATCCGACGAAGCGGTCTTAATATCCAGTGCTTTGATATATTCATCGGCAAATGCCTCTGCCTGCGCTTTGGAGAAGGGATGGAAAAACCCTTTCATAACCTGAAGCGCCAGGATGATATTGTCCCGTACGGACAGGTCCGCAATGATGCCGTCCCGTTTCCGGTCTTCCGGAAGATATCCGATCCCGTGTTTCATGGCCTGGATCGGCTTGGTGATCTTCACGTTCTTCCCGTCTACGGTGACAGTACCGCCGGTAACATGATCAGCTCCGTAGATTGCCCGGACACTCTCGCTCCGGCCGGATCCCAGAAGTCCGGTAAAACCGTTGACCTCGCCTTTGGCGATATGGAAATCAAACGGTCTGGCTTCTGTACTGGAAAGGCCTTTTGCCTCGTAGTACATTTCTTTATTTGAATCCGCGGCAGCGGCAGCGTTCTTCTTAATGACCGACAGACCTTCCAGTTCCTTGCCTATCATTTTGGCCACCAGTTCTACCTGCGGCAGTTTCTCCACTTCGTACTCGCCGACCAGTTCCCCGTTCCGCAGGACGGTGATGCGGTCGCTGACCTCATAGACCTGCTCGAGGAAATGGGTCACGAAAATGATGCCGACCCCTCTTTCTCTCAGATCGCGCATCAGTTTGAACAGCATGGCTACTTCTTTATCGTCCAGAGACGAGGTTGGTTCGTCCAGGATCAGGACTTTACAGTCCGTGTCCACTGCCCTGGCAATGGCAACCATCTGCTGTACAGCCAGAGAACAGCTGCCCAACTGCTGTTTTGCCCTTGCCGGGATACCCAGGCTGTCCAGAAGTGCCGCTGCTTTCTTCTCTCTTTCTTTCCACTGTACAAAGGTGCTTTTATCCCGTCCGATATACATGTTCTCCGCAACCGTCAGGTTGGGGCAGAGCGTGATCTCCTGATAGACGGTGCTGATTCCGTAATTCTGCGCTTCCTGTGGAGAACGGATGGTGATCGCGTCCTCTATGCCGTCAATACGGATCTCCCCTTCATCTTTGGAATAAACCCCTGTCAGCACCTTGATCAATGTGGATTTGCCTGCGCCGTTTTCGCCCATCAGCGCATGGATCTCACCTTTCCGAAGGGTAAAGTCCACATTGCTCAGGGCTTTCACGCCCGGGAAGGATTTATAGATCCCCCGCATGGTCAATACCGTATCTTTTTCCATCCGCTCATCTCCTGTCTTTTTCCCGTTTGTTCCTGATATGAACAGCGCGGCCGGAACGCGGATCCACTCCACCTGTTCCACACCGCGCTGCGTTGTACTATTTAAGATAAGATACTGTGATTACGTGTGGTAATCCTTATTCGCCAAGACCATAGGTGGCGATGTCGTCTTCTGTGATCTCGCGGGCATCGAAACCTTTCTCAACAGAGATGATCTGTTTCGCATCATTCAGGCCTTCAATCTCTTCACCGGCTTCCAGTTTCTGGATCATGTCGCTGATAACCTGTGCCTGGAACGGGCTGCACTGTCCGTCGTAGTTCCAGTTTCCGGCAAGGAGTTCACGAAGTGCCCATTTGTTGCAGTCAAATCCCATGACAACGACGTCTTTGTCAACACCGTGGGTGATACCGGCTTCGTCCAGAGCTGCCACAGCGCCTTTTGCCATACCGTCGTTCTCAGCATAGATGACATTGAACGGCTCTTTGGAGTTGATCACGGATTCCACGATCTTCTTGGCTTCGGCTTCATCCCAGGTAGCTGTCTGCTGCACAACTTTGTTCATGGTGCCGGCTTCGAACTGCTCGTCCAGAGCTCCGGTACGTCCCAGCTGTGCATCGCTGCCCATGGCGCCCTGGATATGGATGACATTGTACTCATCCAGCTCCTGATCCAGCAGCCAGTTAACAGCGGTCTCACCTTCCATTGCCATATCGGAAACAACCGCTGCTTCAAACAGTTCTGGATCGCAGTCGATCATTCTGTCGAACAGGAATACGCCGATCCCGGCTTCCTGCGCATCTTTCAGAACCGAATCCCAGCCGGTGGTCTCTGCCGCAGAGATCAGCAGGTAGTCCACGCCGTCTGTGATGAACTGACGTGCCGCACTGAGCTGCTCGTCGTTCTTGATGCTGTAATAGAAGCTTGCGTCATAGCCGTTCTCCTCGGAGAACACATTGATAAAGTCATTGACGTTCGCTTCACGGTAACCGGACTCTGAAGGCGGATTGTTCACGATGCCGACGCTGATCGTATCTTCCGCGCCCATGGCGCCGACTGCGCTCAGCACCGTGGTCATGACCATAACAGAAGCAACCAGTAAACCTGTAAATCTTTTCATTTCATATACCTCCTTGGACATATTGTATTGTTCCAACTATTCCGATGTTCACATTATATTTCGCGCAGCAAAAGAAAACATTCAGGTTCTTTTGAGAGTTTCAGGAAATATTTTCGGGCATCCTCTCTGGATGGCTCCTCTTCTCCCGGAAAATGATGTTTTTTTTAGAAAACCGGTGTTTTTTTTCAAATGCAAAGCCGCACGGGAGAGGGAGTCGTTTCTCTCCTGTGCGGCCGGATTATGGCTGCTGTGTCTTTTAAGAACACAGATTCCACCCATGCATGTATGGCGTTTTACTGTTTACAGGCTTACTCTTTCAGCCATCTATTACTTTTCACCCATCATTTCCGCATTGGACTTGGACAGGCCTTCTTCCGGAAGTCCGGCTTCTCTTCTGTACTGTCTGTCTCTGGCCAGAATACGAGCCGGTTTGAAGACCAGTGTACAGATCAGCGCGATCACTCCCAGGATCCCTACGATCACCCAGACAACATGGAACCCTTTTGTGAAACCGACGCCGGCGATGATCATCGGACCGAATGCACAGATCAGGTTGGCCAGCGGATTAATGAAGCTGAAGGCCGAAGGAAAGTCTTCTCTTCTCCAGTACTGTGCCGCTGAAGAAACCGTAAAGTTCGAGGACGCACCCATGAAGATCTGCAGGCAGGCAAAGCCCACAATAAACAGCGGGGCCTTGTTGGATACCGTACCAGCGAAGCAGAGAACGGCACTCAGGATCATGAAGATACAGGAGATCGTGATCGAAGTCTTTGTACCGAATTTCGTATCGATCATACCCAGGATCCAGCTCCCCAGACAGCCGATCCCCGCAAAGCCGAGCAGCAGGCCGGCACCGGCGGCGGTGGGCGCATTATTCACGACGAACCCGAACTGTCCGATCAGGGCCATGACCTGTGTCATAGCACCGACCGATCCGAGAAGCAGAATGCCCTGCGGGATCGTGATCAGCCAGAAATCCGGTGTTCTGGTAATGTTCTTAATTCCCCAGACAGAGTTTTTCTTGGCAGCTGCCTGCTGTTCCATCAAGGCTCTGGCTGCCTCCGGCGTCATGGTATGGTCATTGTCCGGGTAGGCGCCGCACTGCTCCGGATATTCCGTAATAAACACGAGGCAGATGACGATGCCGATCACGTCCAGGATCAGCCACGGCATCCAGGCGTAAAGCAGATTGCCGTGGGAAGCTCCCAGCATGTTGCCGAAGATGGTCAGGCCGATGCCGTTGATGACCGGGAATGCCAGTGTGGCAATACCCATGACGGTTCCTTTTCTGCGCGGGAACCACTGGCCCACGATCGTACTGACCATGAACGTGGCACCGATAATGGAAAAGAATACAGCCAGTCCCCAGACGACGAGCCACAGGGTTTCACTTGACCGGATGGTCGCCATGCCGATGGCGCAGACAGCGGAGAGCGCCAGGAACGTGATCGAGAATACTTTCAGTTTCCCCGAATTCGCAATCTTTTTGCCGACTGCGAACTGCAGGATGACGGCAATGATCGACACGACCGTGTAAATAGTGGAGACACTGGTGTAGTTCCAGCCGAACTGCTGATTAAAGCTGGCATGAATATTCTGTCCGATGTTATTGATGCTGCAGTAGATGCTGAATGCAAGGAACTGGTAAATGACCAGCATCCAGCCTCTGAAACCAAAACCGATGTTTCTTTTTTCCATTGCAAACCTCCCTGTTTTTTTGGTTGTTATTTTTCAAGCTCCGGCAGCTTGGCCCGCCAGCTTTTCAGTTTCTCTCTGTATTTATCCGAGAACCGGTCCCTGATCAGTCCGGCGTTCTCGGCCGTGCGCTTGTGTCCTTTGCCGATATTCTCCATATGAAGCTTTTGACCGTACGGCGCCCAGCGGCTTTTCTGCATCGCGTCCTCCGTAAAGGTCACGCGCAGCTTCCCGTTCTCCACAGAAACCGTTCCCTCTACGTTACACTGCGGGCAGGACACATGGCCGTCTTCAAAAACCCGGATCATATTGCTGTGGCAGTATGGGCAGACTCCCCAGTCCCCCCTGTACTCCGGATTCTCGCCGGTTTCTTTTTTCTTCAGGGCTGCTTCGGCTACATTCTGTCCAAGTCTGCGCACTCTCGCCAGAACTTCCGGTGCTGCCAGCACCAGCTGAAATCCAGGCAGAAAATCAAAATGCACGGCGTCAGCCACCCCGTCATACACGCCGACCAGTTCCATTGTGATCATACGCATCACGTTTTCCATATAATCGGTCCAGTCTGTGCCGCCTATGGAAAAGCATCCTCCGACCTTGCAGATGTCCACACCCTGTGTTATGGCACGGTAGTCTCCACTTGCATGCATTTTGTTCAGAAAGCGGATCAGGATCCCCGGCGGAAGCAGATTGTAGGCCGGAGCGGATACGATAATACCGTCCGCTGCGCGCATCTGCTGCTCGATCGCATAAAAATGATCTTCGTTCATGCCGTGAATACACCGGAATTCCATATCGCCCTTCAGTTTGTGCTTCATGCATGTCTCACAGCCGATGCAGCTTTTGATCTCAGCATCCTGCAGATTCACAAAGCTGCATTCTGCATCCGGAATACGGTCTTTTACACCATCCAGCGCTTCTGCCATCAGCAACTCTGTGTTTCCGTTCTTTCTGCCGCAGCAGATTCCGAAAAACTTCATGTCGTCTCCTTTCAGGACAAGTCATCCTCTTGTTTCTCTGTATCCAGTATATCCCGGCGATTGTGAAATGAATAACAGCAAAACAGGACTTATTTACAACTCATACATTGTAGATAAGCCCTGTTCTGTTTTTTTATTGCCGAAACAGCTATTCCTGTATCCCGATAATCCGGAATGCCTCTTTTTTACTTTTTTCTTCTTTCCAGATCACATGCAGGATGATGGAGTCTCCGTTCTTTTTGTCTTCTGTCGGATAAAACCGGATATCACTGCTGGAATTCCGCAGAAGCAGGCGGGGCGCGAATGTCACCCCTTCTGCCATGTGCAGCAGCATTTCCAGATTATTTAGGTCCTTTACTTCCACAATGCCGGTCTCCGAACATCCGTATTGGCGCAGGAGTTCCCTGACATTGCTGTTGGCGTCATAGGAATAAGAACTGTTCAGCACATACAGCGGAATCCCCTCCAGATCCTGCACGCCCAGCTCTTCCCGCACAGCAAGCGGATGCCGCTTCGAAAGAGCGATGCACACCCTGTCATAGTAAATCGGATAACACTGGATCTGATAATCCCTGTACTTTCCGCAGAGTGCAAACACAATGTCCAGTGTGCCGTTTTCGAGACCATTCATAATAAATTCTTCTGAACCGAACACGCACTCTACTTCCGTCTCCGGCTCATGCGCCCGGTACCCGTTGATCAGAGGCATGACATAATCTGCGATCGGTCCTGCCTCAAAAATACCGACCCGCAGTTTCTTGCGAAGTTTTCCGGCAGCGATCATCGCTTCCGTCACGCTTTCCCGGTATGCGGATACGATCTGCTTCCACGATTTAAACAGGATCTCCCCCTCCCGGGTCAGCGCTATTTTTCTGCGGTTGCTCCGGTCGATCAGCGTCATCCCCAGTTCCTGTTCCAATGCCGTGATCTGCCGGCTGATCCCCTGCTGCGAGATAAAATGGCTTTCTGCCGCCTTGCTGAACGATCCGCATTCCGCCACCGATACAAAATATTCCATCTGAAGGATCGTCATCTTCCGTCTGCTCCTCTTTTTTCGGCCGGTTCCGGCGCTTTCTGTATGCAGCTCTTCCGTACAATAGAAACGTATCATTTTTTCTTTGACCGCGCAACCGATCCGGCAGAACTGCTGCGGATGACAGTGGGCCTATCTGCAAACAGCACCGATTTGACTATTCGTAGATAAATCATGCTATAATTACCACATGAAAAATCACAGCGCATCCGATCCGACAACCGCATACCCGGAAGTGTCCGGACAAAAACACCGCAGCATCCGCCAGTTAGTTGGCAGGATGCGGATCATGCTGTCTGCTTCCATGATCTTTGTGGTGGTCCTGCTGAGCCTGATGCTGATCTCTGTTAACCGCCAGTATGAAGACGCTTTGCTCTGCGCCAATACAGCGGCAGAGTTTAATAAAGAATTTAAGAGCAGCCTGGATCTGGCCATGTAC
>JAIKYQ010000112.1 GCA_024683035.1 Eubacterium sp. | reverse complement strand
TCTGTATCATGCGAAGCCTAAGACGGCCGAGGAGATCGTCGACGAGATGCTGGCGATCATG
Source organism: Eubacterium sp. (assembly GCA_024683035.1). GTDB lineage: Bacteria > Bacillota > Clostridia > Lachnospirales > Lachnospiraceae > Bilifractor. Next base: position 2,505 of record JAIKYQ010000112.1, on the reverse strand, counting down.
GATGACCGCGACAGGTGGCTTAAAAAGAAATCGGCGGAGTATTACAACAGCCGGTACAACATACTTCTGAATGAGGGCCTGGGCGTGGAGGATCAGGAAGAATGACGGTCCTGCTGCAGCAGATGCGTTCTCTGTCTTTTGCTGCGGCGCATGGCCTTAGGTGTAGATGATTTCTGCTGGAAATACTGATATCATATGGATGGAATGACCTGGAAATAGAACAGGAGGAAACGGTATGAATCTGATCAAGATCGATGAGAACGCTTCCAAAGAGGAGAAGCTGAATCAGATCCTGGAATGCCTGCGGGAATTAAAGAACACATTTGCCGATTTGATCGATGATTTCGATGATGACGGTGTCTCGGAAGACGCGGTGGATATGATGACAGGCGCGCTGGATTCCCTGGAGGATGCCCATGATGTCATCCTGGATGCGATAGAGGAGATCGAAGAAGCGGAATTATGATAAGACCGATCGTCAGGGATATGTTTTTTCTGGGACAGAAGTCCAAAGCCGCCACAAGGCAGGATGTATCTGTCGGCCGGGATCTTGCGGATACGCTGCAGGCAAACCGGGACCGCTGCGTGGGCATGGCTGCCAATATGATTGGGGTAAAAAAACGGATCATCATCGTGAACATCGGCCTTGCGGACATGGTGATGTACAACCCTGTCATTATCAGGAAGGACACACCGTACGAGACAGAAGAAGGGTGTCTTTCCCTGGACGGCGTCCGGAAGACCGTACGCTATCAGAACATCGAGCTGGAGTATGCGGACAGCAGCTGGAAAAAACATCGTCAGAAATACAGCGGCTGGACCGCACAGATCATACAGCACGAAATGGACCATCTGAACGGGATCATCATATAGGCTTATGGATAAAGAGCTGATCAATGCGGCGATCGCCTACATACAGGAGCTTTTCCGCGACAATGCCGGAGGGCATGATGCGGAGCATACGATGCGGGTCTACCGGAATGCCTGTGAGATCGCGGATACGGAACCGGAATGCGACAGGAAGATCGTTGCCCTGGCAGCGCTTCTTCATGACGCGGATGATCACAAGCTGTTTCAGACAGAAAATATGGCAAATGCCAGGAGATTCCTTGAGAATAGCGGTGTTTCGGATATGGAGATAGAAGCTGTCTGCTGCGCGATCCGTTCGGTTTCCTTCAGTAAGAACAGGGGCAGAAAACCGGATACGATCGAGGGCATGATCGTGCAGGATGCGGACCGGCTCGATGCGATGGGTGCGGTCGGCATTGCCAGGACCTTTGCCTACGGCGGTGAGCATGGCAGGCCGATGGAAGACTCGATCGGGCATTTTCATGAAAAGCTATTACTGCTAAGGAAACTTATGAATACAGAAATGGGAAAGGAAATGGCCGAGAGTCGCCACCGTTTTCTGGAAGAATTTCTCCGGGAATACCGAAGTGAAACAGAACAATAGAATAGAAAAACAGCTGCCAGTATCTGATCGGATCTCCGAGACCGGCAGCTGTTTTTTCAATTACTCCTTTTTTCAAGCATTTGTACAAGACTAAGTTACGGCTTTCTCGAAAAAAATGTTTCCTGTGGCATGTGGACCGTCTGCAACAGAAGTAGGCGCTGATGAATTCGCACGTTAATATTAACACGCTGTAATCAACAGGGTATAATATTTTTGTAAGGAAACTGCAAAGACAAACAGGAGAGAGTGAGATGCCCAGTATAAAACCAATTTCCAATTTGAGAAATTATACAGATGTGCTAAAAGAAGTAGATTCCAGAAAGAGGGTTTATCTGACCAGAAACGGATATGGTGCATATACCATTATGAGTATAGAAGAAGCTGATGAGCTTGACAGGTTAAGAGCTATGTTTCATTTGGTGTCTGATCTGAAGGCGGCGGAAGAAGAAGCTGACAGAGAAGGCTGGATTGAAGCAGATGAATTCGAGAAAGAAATGGAGATCTACGATTGAACAGTAGCCGGCGCATTCTCGTGACAGTCGTGTTAGGTTCACGAGCAACAGAAAAACAGCACAGATCTACGGACCGGTTGGATCATCCAGCCGGTTTTTTGAGTTTGCGCGCCATGGGCGCGCTCTAACGGGTGAAAGTCCCGAGTACGCGTAGGCAACGACGAAGTACATAGCCGAACAGCAAGGGTGTCCATCGTGAGGTGGAATCTGAAGGAAGCTGTAAGCAAACCCTTGGCCTGACGAACAGGAACCATATATAAGGCTGGGAAATACGGATAAGTCGGCTCAAAGCGATGAAGTCCAAAAGTTGCCGGAAGTACCAGTAAATGTGGCAGGTGGATGAGGGGAAAGAGCGCGCACCTTAAGCGTGGAGGTCTCACAGGCGGTCTCATTAGCCGCAGTAACAACGAACTGTGAGAAGTCAGCAGAGCCCATAGTAGTGAGGAAGTCCCTGTAATGGGGATGGAGCGAAGGGGCAAACAATCAATCAGTTGAAGTACGTTCCACTTCGTAGCCGGAGCAACGTCTGTCGATAACGTC
>JAIKYQ010000097.1 GCA_024683035.1 Eubacterium sp. | reverse complement strand
GCTGTCCGCAGAAACAGAAAACAAGGGGCGCCGCATGCGGCGCCCCTTGTGGGAATGAGAGGAATGGAAACTGTATGAGGGATCAGCCCTCGATCGCAATGGTCTTTTTCTCCGGGATCTGCTCCTCCACGACCTTCTTCGGAACGTGCAGTTTCAGAATACCGTCTTCGAAACGGGCTTTAATATCTTCTTCGGTGATTTCATCGCCTACATAGAAGCTCCGCTTCATGGAGCCGGAATACCGTTCACGGCGGATGATCCGGCCATCGGTATCTTTCTCTTCGTTTTCCGTATTCTTTTCGGCACTGATATTCAGGTAACCGCCGTTCAGTTCCAGCGTCAGATCTTCTTTCTTGTAGCCGGGCAGTTCCACATCCAGGTCAAAACCGGTCTCGGTCTCTTTGATATCGGTGCGCATCAGGTTTGTGCGTTCGGTACGAACTGCGGGACGCAGATTGCGGAAGAAGCTGCGGTCAAAATCGCCAAAGAAATCATCCATCAGGTTATCTCCAAAAATACTCGGTAAATATGACATAATAGTACCTCCTTTTATGATGTCCCGGCGGATCGGATTGTGATGACCGTCCGTTCCGGGGCTTGCTAACCACTTGATGACTGTACTATAGCACAATTATTAGCACTCGTCAATAGTGAGTGCTAATAATTTTAAAAATTTTCATATCCTGTATCCGGCGATTATGTTAGAATGGGGAGAGTGTGAGAGAAGACGGAACCGGATCGGTAAGAGATGAAGAAACTATATGAGCAGCTGCCGGGGCGAATCTGCACCTGGTATGCGCAAAACCGCCGCGAGCTGCCCTGGCGGGGAACAAGGGATCCCTATCTTGTCTGGGTCTCGGAAATAATGCTGCAGCAGACCCGTGTGGAAGCGGTCAAACCCTATTATACACGGTTTACAGAAGAGCTTCCGGATGTAGAAGCACTTGCTGCCTGTCCGGAGGACCGTCTTCTGAAGCTGTGGGAAGGACTGGGTTATTACAGCCGTGTCCGCCATATGCAGGAAGCAGCACGGCTGCTGGTACAGGAACAGGCGCCGGAAGGGAAAGCCGCCCTGCCCGATGATCCGGCCGCCCTGCGGCGTCTCCCCGGAATCGGGAGCTACACAGCCGGCGCGATCGCCTCTATAGCATATCAAATACGTGTTCCGGCGGTAGACGGAAATGTATTGCGGATCCTGGCCAGACTGCAGGCCGATGAGCGGGATGTACGGAAAGCATCCGTTAAGCATGAAGCGGAAAGCAGGCTGCAGGAAGCGCTGCAAAGCTGCAGCGCGCCGGGTGACTTTAACCAGGGTATGATGGATCTGGGAGCGGGGGTATGCCTGCCGAAAGTACAGCCGCTGTGTGAGGCATGTCCGCTGGCGGATCTCTGTGAAGCGCACAGACAGGAAAAAGAGACGTCATTTCCCGTACGAAGCAAAGCCAAAGACAGGCGGATCGAACAGAGGACCATCCTGCTGATCCGGGACGGGGACAGGGTCGTTTTAACCAGACGTCCGGCCAAAGGACTGCTGGCGGGACTGTACGAGTTTCCGAACCTGCCCGGCTTTAAAAGCAGACAGGAGGTTCTGCAGACGGCAGAGGCCATGGATCTGCAGCCGCTTTATATCCGGGAACTGGACAGGGCAAAGCATCTGTTTTCTCATGTGGAATGGCAGATGTGCGGCTATGAGATCCGGATTGCCGGCTTTACAAGTGCGGGGACCAGAGCGGCTGCGCCATGGTTTCTGGCAGAAATCGAACAGATGGAGAAGGAATACCCGATCCCTTCCGCCTATAAGGCCTATGCAAAATATCTGCAGTGAGACAGCAGAAACGCAGGAGGAGCGTTTACGTGAAAAGAAACACATGGTTCATAACAGGACGGCGTATGGTCAGCCTGCTGCTGGCAGGAGCCTTTTTGTGTGCCTCGGCAGGAACCGTATCCGCGGCTGCACAGGAAGAGCCAGAAGAAGAGATTGCGTCCGTAGACAGTCTGTATTATCCGGAAAAAGAGCATGCCGATCTGGATTATGCCGATATGGTATATACCGGTGTGGATCCGCAGGCACTGGATGAGGTTCTGGCAGCCGTGTATGATGTTTCTGATGGGATCGCAGAGACAGAAGATCCGGAAGAAAGCCTTGTGGAACTCTATGACGAGATACTGCAGATCCTGAGTGAGCAGTACACCCAGTATGTGCTGGGGGATATTGCACATTATAAAAACGTATACGACGAAGAGCTTGCAGAGAAAAACATGCAGGACACACTGGTGTTTCAGGACATGTCGGATGCGGCGTATCAGGCTCTGCAGTATGCCCTGGCAGGGGAATATGGCAGCGAACTCAGCATGGAGTTTTCAGAGGATCAGCTCAGCGATCTGAACGAATATGAAGCACTGACCGACAGAGAGCGGGAGCTGATCGAAACAGAAAGCGATCTGCAGCAGACCTATGACCGGCTGGCGGAAGAAGAGTATACCTTTGAATACAAAGGGGAACTCTGGACAATGGAGCGTCTGAACGAAGAAACGCCGGAGGACTATGACGATGTCGTGGCCATATACCTCGGTCTTACGAAGCAGATGAACGAGCAGGCCGTGCCGGTTTTCCAGGAGTTGGTCCGGACGCGCAAAGAGTTGGCAGAGGCAGAAGGATACGATACCTATACGGATTACTGTTATGATGTTACCTACGGCCGGGATTTTACGGGAGAAGACATCGCCGCTCTGCGGGAAACTGTTATCGAGGAGCTGTGTCCGCTGTATGACGAACTGTGGGCGATGCAGCAGACGTCCGATTACAGCACGACGCTGGCCGAAACACTGACCGGAGACGAGATTGTGGATATTCTGGGCGAGCATATCGGGAATATCCACCCGGAATTGCTGGAAGCATACGAATATTTGCGTGATCATAAACTGTATTGCATCGACAATGCCGATTCCATGCTGGAAGTCGGTTTTACTTCTGATCTGCCGGCCTACGGTTCTGCGTTCATATTCAACAAGACTTCGGGCACGATCCAGGATCTGGAAACGGTCGTCCATGAGTTCGGGCATTTCAATGCGACTTACCATGCGGAGCAGAACGTGCTGACAGACAGCCTGCTGGTCGATGTGGCCGAGATCCAGTCGCAGGGGCTGGAGATGCTGTTTCTGGATGAGATGAAAACGATCCTGACGGACGATCCGGATCAGCTGGAATTGTATATCCTGACCAATATGCTGGACTCGGTACTGTCCGGGTTCGAATACGATGAGTTCCAGCAGGAAGTATATGCCGGTGAGGAAATGACGGCGGATGAACTCAACGAACTGGCCATGGATGTCGATTACAAGTACACCCAGTATTTTTACGATGAAGATGGAAAAGCCTATGAGTGGGTACTGATCAACCATACGTTTGATTCGCCGCTGTACTATATCGGCTATGCCACTTCAGCGCTTTCCGCCCTGGATATCTGGACGGAATCGCTGCAGGACCGGGAAGCAGCCACGGACAAATACATGCGGCTTTCAGCGCTGCCGCCGGATGTGCCGTACCAGGAAGCTGTTGAAAACTGCGGTCTCCGCAACATGCTGGATGCAGAAAACATCCGGGAACTTGCCCGGGAGATCCGTATATGGGCCGGACTGGAGGAAGGCTCGATCGGACAGTATGTGCATCCCGGACAGCCGTCCGAGCCGGTACAGCCGGCAGAACCCGGGCAGCCTGCGGAAACGCCGGAAGACGAAGAACTGGAAGAACTGCTGCAGCAGGCACAGGAGACCGTATTCCTGATCTTCTGGAATATGCTCCGGGTGAACTTCGGCGTACGCCTGATCGTTCTGGTGATCGGCTTGATTGCCTTCCTGCGCAGAAAAAAACGCGGCGGCGGAAATGGGGGAGCGTATTACCGTGATAACCGGGAGGAGGGGCACGAAACGGATCTGGATCCCCCGGAAGGATGGAGGTAACGGCCATGCGTATCGGAACGGGATATGATGTGCATCGTCTGTCTGAGGGAAGAAAACTGATCCTCTGCGGCGTGGACATTCCTTATGAAAAAGGACTGCTGGGACATTCGGATGCGGATGTGGCCGTGCATGCGGTCATGGACGCCCTGCTGGGAGCGGCGGCACTCGGCGATATCGGCCAGCATTTTCCGGACAGTGACCCGGCATACAAAGGGATCTCCAGTCTGGAACTGCTGAAGAAGGTGTCGGCGCTGCTGGAAGAACAGCTGTTTCTGATCGAAAACATCGACTGTACCATTGTAGCTGAGCGGCCTAAACTGCGTCCTTATATAGATGACATGCGGAAAAACCTTGCGGATGCACTGGGGCTGGAGCTCAGCCGGGTCAGCGTCAAGGCGACGACCGAGGAAGGACTCGGCTTTACCGGCACCGGAGAAGGCATAGCCGCACAGGCTGTATGTTTGCTGCAGCCGATGCTGGAGATGGGGCCGGACGACAGGATGCCAGGACCGGCACGATGTCCGGGCTGTGACAGATGGTGTGAAACATAGCGTGACCGGGTTTGGACAAACAGATCACCGCATGTATTATAAAAGATGAAATATACAGGAAAGAGTGCCTGACAGAACGGATAAGAAAGGAAAAACGATGAAAATCTTTAACACGCTCACCAGAAAAAAAGAAGACTTTGTCCCGATCGAAGAGGGGAAGCTCCGGATGTACGTATGCGGACCGACGGTCTACAATCTGATCCATATCGGAAATGCCCGTCCGATGATCGTGTTTGACACCTTCCGTCGGTATATGACCTATAAGGGATACGATGTCAATTATGTTTCCAACTTTACCGATGTCGACGACAAGATCATCGCAAAGGCCAA
>JAIKYQ010000080.1 GCA_024683035.1 Eubacterium sp. | reverse complement strand
CTATCAAATCAAACTTCCACTCGAAATGGAAACCATGATCCCGGCTGATGACCCGGTCCGCCTTCTGAGTGCATTTGTGGAGGGAATGGATCTTTCGGAACTCTATGCCACCTATGACAGAGTCCGGAAAAATCAGGCGACCCCGCGTCAGATGCTTAAGATCATGATCTACGCTGCCATGAACCGTCTGTTTTCCAGTCGTGACATTGAGACAGCCTGCAAAAGAGATATTAACTTCATGTTCCTTTTGGAAGGGATGCCGGCACCGGATCATTCTACCATTGCGAGGTTCATTTCCCTTCATCTGGCTGCCTGTTCCAAAACGATCCTGTCTGGTGTTTCTTCAATACTCCATGATCTGGGAGAAATCTCGGGCAAGACGATCTTCATTGATGGGACAAAAATCGAATCCTGCGCGAACAAGTATACCTTTGTCTGGAAAAAGTCCGTCACAAAGCATCAGGCCCGTCTGTTCTGCAAGATCATTGCGTTCATCGAAGAGTGTGAGACGCTGTACGGAATCAAAGTGATCTACAACGGTAAAGCAACGCTGCATACCATGAAGCGGCTGCGCAAAAAGCTCTGCCGAATCAGGGAAGAAGAACAGATCACCTTTGTTAATGGGATCGGTCACAGGAAAAGCCAGCTGCAGAAATCTGTTGAAACACTGGACGGTTACATCAACAAACTGAAAGCATACACAAAACATCTGCATGTGTGCGGGGAGCGGAACAGTTATTCAAAAACGGATCCTGACGCAACATTTATGCGTCTGAAAGAGGATGCCATGCTGAACAGGCAGCTGAAGCCGGCTTATAATCTACAGCAAGGAGTCGACGCCCAGTATATCACCTGGGTTGACCTGAGTCATTATCCAAACGACGCCCTGACGCTGGTTCCTTTCCTGAAGGACATGGAATCTTATCTCCCCTTTAAATATCGTGAAATCGTTGCGGACGCCGGATATGAAAGCGAAGAAGCGTATGTTTTTCTGGAACAGAACGGGCAGGAATCCTATCTGAAACCGCAGAATTATGAGATCTCAAAGACTCGGAAATACCGTCAGGATACCAGCCGGAAAGAGAACATGCAGTATGATTCCATGACGGACGAGTATGTTTGTTCAAATGGAAAGAGGCTCAGGCCGATCTGTGACCGCCATAGTAAGAATCGGAACGGCTATGTCAGTACAGTGACGGTCTACGAATGTGAAAGCTGTCAGGGATGTCCTCTCAAAGACAAATGTATCTGCGGCAACAACTGTAAGACACCAATGGCGGAACGGAATAAGCGGCTGAATGTCTCCAAAGTAATGAAACAGAAAAGGCAGGAAACACTGGAGCGGATCACGACGGAGTACGGGAGAAAGCTCAGAATGAACAGAAGCATTCAAGCAGAGGGCAGCTTTGCCGTTGTAAAAGAGGATATGAATTTCCGCCGATATCTTTACCGGGGAAAAGAAAATGTGCTGGCCCAGAGTGTCCTTCTTGCCATTGCCTATAACATCAATAAGCTTCATTTTAAGATACAGGGAGACCGAACAGGCCAGTACCTGACTGAACTGAAAGCTTCATAATTTTTGATCAGTCAAAACAGTGATCGGAAGAAGGCGCTCATTATGTGAGCGGCTTTAGTTGGAGTCTCCTGAATTCAGGGACTCGCCAGGAATCACGCCATATATGAGAAAAATCCGGCCGCAAAGGCCGGATTTTCACCGATGAGAGAGGGCTGCCGCAACATCTATTGCGAAAGCCTCTTCTTTTACAGTTTTCGCTGCTCTCCGTTCAGAAGCTGCCCTTCTCTGTTCAGCAGCCTCTCTGTTCGGGTTTCCGCAAGATCAATACAGGTAGTTCTTATTCACGTAACCGGATTTCCCGTATTTCGGAGAATAGACATACCAATATGTGCCGTCGCTCGCATCCTGTACGGTTACGGTATCGCCGCTGTACAGCTGACCGATCTCATTGTTGTAATCGTAGGCTTTAGCTGTACGCAGTGCCAGATAACCGGTGGCTACACTGACGGTGTATGTGGCACCGGAAGGAGCCGGAGCAGGACCTGCGCCCGCCAGATAGTTCCTGTTTACATAGCCGGATTTGCCATGCTTCGGAGAGTAGACATACCAGTAGGTGCCGTCACTCTTATCCTGTACATATACGGTATCGCCGGTGTACAGTTCTCCGATCTCATTGTTGTAATCATAGGCCTTGGCCGTTCGCAGTGCCAGATAACCTTTAGCCACGCTCACCGTGAAGGCTTCGCCGGTGGGAACCGGAGTCGGCGCCGGTGTGGGGGTCGGTGTCGGTGCAGCGCCTACCAGGTAGTTTTTGTTCACATAACCGGATTTGCTGTACTTGGGTGAATAGACCCACCAGTAGGTGGCATCACTCTTATCCTGCACGTTGACGGTATCGCCGGTATACAGTTTGCCGATTTCATTCTTGTAATCATAGGCCTTGGCTGTACGCAGCGCCAGATAACCGGTGGCCACTTTGACCGTATAGGTTTCACCGGTAGGGGCAGGAGTAGCTCCCGTCAGATAATTTTTGTTTACATAACCGGACTTCCCGTATTTCGGGGAGTATACCAGCCAATAGGTGGCATCACCCATGTCCTGAACCGTTACGGTATCGCCGGTGTACAGTTTGCCGATCTCGTTTTTGTAATCGTAGGCTTTCGCCGTGCGCAGCGCCAGATAACCCTTATCCACTTTTACCGTGTAGGTGTCGCCCACTGCCGCTTCAACAGACGTGGCTGTCTGCGTTATTGCCAGCGGCGTCACCAGCGCCATGGCCACCATCAATGCGACAGCCATAAACCTTATTCTCTTGCTTTTCATAATCCTTCCTCCTTGTGTAAAGCGTATGCTGATGACTGCCCCTATCTCCCCTTTGCATATCTACTTTACCACAAATAACGCAAAAAGAAAATATCACATATATGGCAAGTTATACAAAAATCAGACCCAGACGCCGGATGGCTTCACGCTGGACGTTTTCTTCCAGTTCAGAATAATTCAGGATCAGTGTATGCTCATAGAGATCGCTGTTTCTGGAGCAATAATCCGACAGGCACGCGACATATATACCCCGTTCCTCCGCACGCCGCTTTACTTCGGCATCCGTCAGATCGGTGTCCAGTTCGATCAGAAGATGCGTCCCGCTGCTGGCGTCGGACAGTTTCCGGATGGGAATCTGCCTGCTTTCGCTGAGCAGACGCCACAGGTGTTCCCCTTCCTGCCGGTATAGCTTTCTGACCCGGTTCAGATGTCTTTCGAAGTACCCTTTTTCTATAAAACGCGCCACCGCATACTGCTCCAGACTGGAAGCTGTATTCGTGTAAAAATGCGTCTTTTGAATATACTGTTCCATCAGATGATCCGGCAGGACCATGTAGCTGACCCGTACGGCAGGGGACAGCGTCTTGCTGAAGGTATTCATATAGATGACTTTTCCCTGGGTATCCAGGCTTTTCAGGGCCGGAACCGGTTTTGAGTTATAACGGAATTCACAGTCAAAATCATCTTCGATGATGTAGCGCTCATCGGATTCGGCTGCCCAGGCCAGCAATTCCTGCCGCCGGTTCATCGGCATCATGATCCCCAGAGGATAATGATGCTCCGGCGAAACATGGACTATGGCGGCGTCCTGTGTACGGAGATCGTCCATATAGATTCCGGATGCATCCATCGAAACGCTTTTCCAGCGCAGATGATACGCCTGATAGATCTGCGAGATCTTCTGGTATCCGGGATTTTCCACGGCATAGATCGCAGCGGGAGGAAACAGTGTGATCAGCCGTGCATACAGATACTCGATCCCGGCACCGATCACAATGCATTCCGGCGATACACTGATGCCCCGGACCCGGTAGAGGTAGTCCGCTATCTGTAAGCGCAGAACACGGAGTCCGAACGGGTTGGCCCGCTTCACGAGTTCCAGATCGTATTCGGACAGGATCTCGCGCAGCACCTTTTTCCAGGTAGCAAACGGAAAATGATGATACAGAATGCTGTTGGAACGGAAATCGGCAAACCAGACATCTTCCACATACAGAGGTTTGCGTTCTGTTCCCGGATGCGCCATATCCGGCATGGCTGCAATGTCAGCAACAAAATACCCCTTCTTTTCTTCACTGACCAGATACCCTTCCATCATCAGCTGCTGATAGGCATTCAGAACGGTCGTGATACTGAGATTGTTATCCGCAGCCATATCTCTTTTGGACGGAAGCCGTCGGCCTGCCTGCAGACGGCCCTGCAGGATATCATTACGGATCGCTTTATACAATCCCTCATACAGAGGTGCTCCCGGCTGTTTGGTTAAAGTATAGTGCAGCATGGCTCATCCTTTCTGGTATCTTTTTAATAATTAATATTGGATATTTTTATATGCTCAGATTGTATTATAATAAATACAAAAGAGAATGAAAACACTTTTTCGTTCTTTTATGAAACATACAACCGGGTTTTGCTAGTTTCCGTATGAATAATATAGATTTAAGGAGGAATTTGTATTATGAGTGAACATGTGAAATTACAGGAAAAATATGGTCTGTTCATCGACGGTGAGTTCCGCGATGCCTCAGACGGCGCGACATTCGATACCTACTGCCCGGCAAACGGCGAAAAGCTGGCCACCTGTGCGGAAGCTTCGAAGGAAGATGTGGATGCGGCTGTGAAGGGCGCCTGGAAAGCCTTTGAGACCTGGAAAAAGACAACGCCGAAGGAGCGTGCGAAAATTCTGCATAAGATCGGCGATATTCTGGAAGAGAATAAAGAATTCCTGGCCATGGTCGAATCCATGGATAACGGTAAACCGATCCGTGAAACACTGAACGTCGACCTGCCGCTTTCGATCGATCATTTCCATTATTTCGCCAGCTGCATCGAGACAGAAGAAGGATCGGCAACCGTTATTGATGAGCGGTATCTCAGCATTATCCTGCGTGAGCCGATCGGTGTTGTCGGACAGATCGTACCGTGGAACTTCCCGTTTGCCATGGCCGCATGGAAACTGGCCCCGGTGCTGGCTGCCGGTGACTGCACCGTCTTCAAACCGTCCAGCACGACATCTCTTTCCGTTCTGGAGTTTGCGAAACTGATCAAAGACGTGATCCCGGCCGGCGTATTCCAGATCGTCACCGGTGCCGGCAGCAAGAGCGGTCAGTATCTGCTGGATCATCCGGATATCCGTAAACTGGCCTTCACCGGTTCCACGGAGGTTGGTTACAGCGTTGCAGAAGCAGCTGCCAAGAAACTGATCCCGGCCACCCTGGAGCTCGGCGGCAAATCTGCGAACATTTACTTCGATGACTGCGACTGGGAGAAAGCCATGGACGGTCTGCAGCTCGGCATCCTGTTCAACCAGGGCCAGGTATGCTGTGCCGGTTCCCGTGTCTTCGTACAGGATACGATCTACGACAAATTCATTGAAGAAGCCTGCAAACGCTTCAATGCCGTGAAGCTCGGCATGCCGTGGGATCCGGAAACCCAGATGGGCTGCCAGATCAACGAAGGACAGGCCAAGAAGATCATCGGGTATATCGAGATCGGCAAAGCCGAAGGTGCCAAAGTTGCCTGCGGCGGTGAAAGAGCAACCGAAGGCGATCTGGCCAAGGGTGCGTATGTGAAACCGACACTGCTCGTAGATGTCAACAACAAGATGCGTGTTGCACAGGAAGAGATCTTCGGACCGGTAGCAGTTGTGATCAAGTTCCATGATGAGGACGAAGTCATTGCCATGGCCAACGACAGCGAATATGGTCTGGGCGGCGCCGTCTGGACAAAAGACATCAACCGCGCTTTCCGTGTGGCCCGCGCTGTAGAGACAGGCCGTATGTGGGTCAATACCTACAACTCACTGCCTGAGAAAGCCCCGTTCGGCGGCTACAAGAAATCCGGTATCGGCCGTGAGACACACGCCATGATCCTGGAGAACTACACGCAGAAGAAGAACATCTTCATCGATCTGCAGGATGCTCCGTCCGGATTCTATCCGAAACCGGAATAAACATAGCAGCACACATGCAGCTATGAAATACCGCCGTCCGGAGCGATCCGGGACCGGTCCGAACGACAGCAGAGTCAGACCGGTCCGGCCGGCAGCACGTAAAATAAAAAGGAATCCTCGCTGCGGTGATCCGCGGCGGGGGTTCTTTTTTCAGGCAGAAAAACTTCAGGCGAAAAACGGCCGCATACTCTCTGGCCGGCAGGAATGCGGCAGGGTCCTTATTCAGACAGGAATACAGCAGGGCCCTCTCTATGCACCGGTATGCCCGGCCAGCCACTGTGCTGCGATCTCCTTCGCTTTATCCAGATCTGTCTGTTCCAGTACATCACACAGACAGCCGCAGGCATGGATCCCCTGTTCCGTCTGATATCGGAACAGGGGACAGTCTGTGCTGCAGAAAGACTGCGCGGCGCAGATTTCTTTTTTCGTCCGGAAATATTCCTGATCTGTCATGTTACGGTCTCCTTTCCTTCCTGTCCTGGTCTGTCACAGCCCCGGGCACCAGGCTCCCTGTTCTCGTCTTATTCTGCAGATCACAGAACAAGGATCGAAAAGGCTATGAAAAACTGGGCGGCATAATAAAATACATGGTTTGACACGATATCGGCCGGCCTGTCTTTCCCTTCTCCGAAATATGTGCCGGAAAGGATCAGGTCAGAGATCAAAAACAAAACAGCTCCGATGCATAACAGCAGGAACCTAAGCACCTTTCCCTGTGTACAGAAAACAAACGAAGCACTAAGCAGCGTCGTTCCGATCAAAAGGGCGCCATAGAGCATCGTGATACCCTTAAATTTCCCGTAATCCAGGGACAGCAGTTTTCCGCCCATACCGACCGCGATGCCCAGGATCACCGCCAGGATCAGCGGAATCGCGATCGCCGGCGCACGCATGGCCACGCCGCCATACCGGATCATGGCTGTCAGAAAACACACATGCCCCGCCGCAAAACACCAGAATCCCGCAAACGTATAAGGGTCATTTTCCGCCGGACAGTTCCACTTCAGGTCCAGCCAGATATCTCCCAGCAGTCCGAAAAAGAGGCCGGCAGTGACCAGCAGGGAAAACGCCACGCCGTTTCCGTTCCTGACATTCCCCCACAATCCGAAGAAGGCAAGTGCCATAAAACAGAGCGAGGTCCCCGCTTTCCAGAGTAATGACTTTGCAGAAGCCCCCTGCAGTCTGTTTTTCAGAAAACTGAACAGGCAGACCGCACCGGCGGCCGGAAACAGAATGCTCATTCCTGTACCTCCTATGGCATGCGTTTACAGTTCTTCAAACAGGGCACGTATCCGTTCGGATGCCTCTCTGGCTGCTGCGTGGTCTTTTCCGCTAGCAGTTACACCGGCAACCAGCTCCCCCTTCCGGGCAATCCCCGGGAAGTAAAAGTCGCTTTTCTCTCTGTCCGTGCTGACGTTTACCGTAATGCCGCGTTTTTTGCACACAGCATGGATCCGGTCGTTCACTGCATGATCATTCGTCGCTGCAAAAACCAGATCCGCTCCTTCCAGATCGTCTTCTTCAAAAGCTTTCTTCAGCAGCCGGATCTTTCCCTCGCCGGCAAGTCTTTTCACTTCCGGCAGTGCTTCAGGAGCGATCACGGTCAGTTCCGGTGTAAACTGACACAGCACGGTAATCCTTCTGCGTGCAATCTTTCCGGCTCCTATGACAAGGACCTTTTTCCCGGATAAGTCGATAAACACCGGGAAAAACGGGTAATCCCCCATGTAGAACGCACCTCCTGACTGCAAAACAGATTTCTGTTATCTGCGTTTCTTTTTAACATAATAATTCAAAAACCATCCGGCAACAATGATGATCCCTGCAATGATGAGCACTTTTTTGGCGGCTACCTGCGGAATCTGCCCTTTGGGCCCGATGGACTCTTCATAAAAAGTCAGCGTGTAATGAATCTCCACCGGATCTCCCATGGCGGTCGTATCCGCAATGACCGGAATCGGTTCATCCAGAGCCGTGATCGGGATCACAAACGTCGAGTTGCCGTTGTCTTCTGATTGGTTGTAGTAATACTCGTCCTCCAGGATCATATAGTCGTAATAGGTGCTGCTCCAGAGCAGTCTGGCATAGGCCTGGCCGTCCCGGATGATCAGCAGCGTCGGCGAGCTTACGCTGGCGCGCCCGCTGCCGCCGGTCATGTTCACCTCTATAGAGTATTCTCCGTCGTCCCATGTGACAGACACCGGTTCCGGGATTTTTTGAGGCGTTTCAGCATTCTCTGCCCTGTCCGCTGCTTCCCCCGCATCATAAGCCCTGATCGCGGTCTCGATCACATCATAATCCGGAAGTTCCACTGCCAGCGCTTCTTCCGGAAGAGAAGAAGCATAGAATACCAGCGACCGGTCATACCATTTTTTCCTGTTTCTGCTGAACGCAGCACAGGGTACTTTTGTATTCAGCGCCTTTACCGGAATGGTAAAGACCCCGTGCCCGTCTGATTCTTCATAGCCGATGTAGTTTTCTTCACTGTCTTTCGCAGCTTCCTGCCCGGTTCCCGGATAACAGTACAGATAACTCAGGCTGGAGATCGTAATCCTCGCCGACATCTCGTGTTCTTTAACGATCAGCTCGGCATCAATGATCCGGAAATACGGAGAACTGGAGTCCACCTGAACCGGATACACACCGTCCTCTACATCGATTCCGTAGACCGGCGTCATGCCATACCGGCCGACTTTCATTGTCCGGATTTCTTTCTGCGCTTCCTGCATGCGTTCTTCTATGGGGATCTCCTCTTCTTCGGGCTCTTCTGCCCAAGCCGGGCCGGCTGCCGGAAAGCAGACCATCCCCAGAAGAAACATCAAAAGGACTGCGCGCTTCAGAGCCGCTCCTGCTGTTCTGTTCTTTTTTTTATTTCCGGAAGATCCGGTCCTGTCTTTTTTACTGATCATAGTCTTCCTGCAAACAAACAGCCTCTTTTGCATGCTGCACATACATTGCGCGAACCGGCCGGTATTCTCCCATTCCTTTCAGGATACTTTCCGTTTCATATCCGGCCCGGGAAAACCGGGAAGCCCAGGACTCTTCTTTTTCCCCGTTCATGTCATGCAGTGCGTGATCACCGGCAACAACCATGAGCGGCGACAGATAAATCCTGACCGGATCCCGTTCTCTTGCCCTGTCCATGACCGGAGAAAAACCCGGTTCGAACTCTGCCGTCCCGACCGTAAAATGGGCAAATCCGTCTTCCCGGAAACATGCATCCAGCTGGCGGTACGGATTTGCGTCCATCTCTGCACTTCCGTGTCCCATAAACACAAGCATATCTTCTTTTTTGATCCAGTCAAACAGCGATTCCAGCACATGGGCCATATCCCGGATATCCGCCTCACGGCTCAGGAGCGGCCTGCCGACAGAAAGCGTTTCAAAACTCCCGGCATACAGCGCCGCCTGTTTTCTGATCTCTTTGAACTCTCTGCCGTCTGCCATCTGTGTCGGCTGGATCAGCACATCGCGGATCCCTTCATCGTGTATTTCCCGCAGGATATCGTCCAGCGATCCGATCTGCAGCTGTTCGTTCTCCAAAACTTTCCGGCGCAGGAAAGCACTCGTCCACGCCCGGTAAAAGATACGTTCCGGGAATTCTTTTTTCAGGTCTTCTTCAATGGCTTCTATTGTCTTTTGCCGCGTTTGGATATACCCGGTTCCAAAGCTGACTGCGACCAGTGCTTTTTTCATGATGTATGTCCTTTTTACAGGTTTTTCTTTTTGTAAATGAACCAGAATGACAGCAGTCCGAACACCAGCAGGTAAGCCGCCAGCACATAAAACCCGAATACGCCCGGTCCTTCTCCGTTCGCGATCGATCGGATCATGGCACAGGACTGTGAAAGCGGCAGGAGCGAGATGACCTGCCGGAAACCGCCCGGCATCTGCTCTGTCGAAAAGAAGGTGTTGCATAAGAACGACATCGGCATAATAATGTATGCCGTGAACCTTGGCGCGTCGGTATAGCTTTTGGCGAGGAATGACAGCACCAGCGCCATCGTTGCGAAAACAGCCCCGTTCAGAAACATGATAAGAGCAGACAACGCGTTGAACGTCAGATCCGTACGGATCGGCAGCGTCAGCAGAAGGATGACCCCGCCTGCGTACATGCCCCGCAGACTCCCTCCGATCACCTGACCCAGGATAAACTGCCACAGCGGTGTGGGGGATACCATGACCTGGTCCAGCGCTTTCTCATAAAGCCGCTGCACGCTCATATTCTGCGCGATCGCACTGAAACTGCCCGTCATGGTCGCCATCGCGACAACGCCGGGGATCAGAAAATGCAGATAGGGTTCCCCGTGCGAGGTGGTTTGAATCCCCATCCCGAAAATGATGAGATACATCAGAGGCGAGATCATGGCCGCAACCGTGATCTTATAAAAATCCCGGCGGAACTCTACCCATTTCTCCCATAAAACTGTAACTATACCCATGTGTGTTCATCCATCCGGCCGTACAGCCATCGGCCTGTTCTCCGGCCTTAATTCTGCGAGATCTTCCTTCCGGCGCAGTCCACAAAGACATCTTCGAGCGTCGTCGTCCGAAGTGCTGCCTGCGCTCCCGCTGTTTTCAGATACTCGATCGCTTCTTCACGGTCATGGAAATACCTGGTATGAAGCGTTTCTTCCTGTGTGACATCTACGGCATATTTTCCCAGTTCCCGGATCAGCGCATCCGGCGTATCCAGCTTCTGGAGTTTCCCCCTGTTGATCAGCGCCACGCGGTTGCAGAGTGCCTGAGCTTCTTCAATATAATGGGTGGTAAGAATGATCGTCATATGGCTGCCGTTCAGTTTGCGCAGCAGATTCCACATCTGTCTTCTGGAGAGGGCGTCCATTCCCGCCGTCGGCTCATCCAGAAGAAGGATCTCCGGTTCGGTCAGCAGCGCCCTGCAGATCATCAGTTTCCGCTTCATACCGCCGGAAAGATGCCGGACTGTTCTTTTTCTGTATTCCAGAAGTCCCGCAAAAGAAAGAAGCTCTTCCGACCGCTCCCGGATCACCTTCCGCGGCAGGAAATACAGCCTTCCCTGATACTCCATGACCTCATCCATGGTCATATCCTGACGCATGGAATATTCCTGGGTGATCACGCTGAGCTTGCGTTTCTGTTCCGATGCCTTACGGTCCAGACGGACCCCGTCGATCTGTATTTCACCCCCGGTCGGAAGCAGAACACTGGACATCATGCTGATCGTCGTGGTTTTCCCGGCGCCGTTCGGTCCGAGAAGCCCGAAAAACTCACCCGTTTCGATCCGGAAGCTCAGATGGTCAACCGCTGTGAAGTCATCAAATTTTTTTGTCAGATCTTTTAATTCGATCATTACGCTTTCTTTTCTTTGGCAATGATGAGGGAGAAATACCCTGCGTCATCGGGGATTTCCTCTGTGCTTCTGCAGACGATCTCACTGTCCATGCCGCAGTCGATCACGGCGCTCACGTCCCGTCCGCTTTTCCTTAAGATCTCTTTGATTTCCTTCATATGGCTGGCCGATTTCATGAGGACATAATTACCGGCCTCTTCCGGAAGCGCTTCTGTTTTATGAACGGCGGGGATGATATGGATCTGTTCATCCCATTCCCCGAGCGGCAGGTTCAGCCTGGCCGCTGCCGCACATAAAGAGGTGATCCCGCTTATCAGCTCTACTGTATACCCGTCCTCCTCCAGAATATGCTGCAGATAGCTGAACGTACAGTAGACGGTCGGATCCCCCAGCGTCAGATACACCACATTTCTGCCCTGGTCCAGATAACTCTCCAGAAGTTTCGCGCCTTTTTTATGCTCTGCTTCGATCAGTTCCCGGCTTTTTACCATGGGCATGTAGATGGAAATGATTTCTTTGTCCGCCAGCTCCGGCACTGCCTGAACCGCGATTTTATAAGCCACCGACTGTTTCGGATCTTTTCCCGGCACCGCAAACAGATCGTTCTCCCTGATCATGCGGACTGCCTTTAATGTCATCAGTTCCGGATCTCCCGGGCCGACTCCCACGCCATATGCTGTTCCTCTCATATTTCTGTCCTTCTTTCCTTATGCTCTGTCTTTTATCGCAGCCGCCGTCTGCTCCACGCAGTCGGTCAGAGAGACCAGTGTGGCCTTTTCTGCCACATACGTCTGCATCCCGTATGCCTTTGCCGCTGCTTCCGTCTGTTTTCCGATACAAACGGCTTT
>JAIKYQ010000035.1 GCA_024683035.1 Eubacterium sp. | reverse complement strand
GCTGTGTTCATAGACATATTTCACCAGTTCATTTCTGGCATTCAGCGTCAGGGTCGCCTGTGCGGCAAAGAGATCGCCGCCCATATCCATGCCGCTCATGCTGTACATCTTCATCATATCGCTCATCCGGCGGCTTTCCTCAGACAGTGTAATGAGCGAAGAGACCGCTTCATCTTTCAGGTTTTCCACCTTAACCGTCAGTTTTTCCTGATTCAGTACCTTCCGGAACAGTTTCTCCAGGGACTCGGCCATCTTCTTCAGGCCTTCCTGGCTCTCCTCTTTCATGTCGTCCGTCAGGTCTGCGTCGATCCTCTGGAAACGGATATCTTCTTTTTTCATTTCCACATGCTGGATGAACGGCTGATCGATCGTATGCTGCAGCAGGACCGCATTCATGTCTTCCGCCCGGAACAGATTGATATACTGGCTCTGCTGGGCTTTATCCGTGACATAGTAGATCACGGTGCGTGCATCTTTTTCCTCGTCTTCTTCCGGCTCCGCCTCTTCTTCGCCGACGATTTCCGCATCCACATGCTCCGGCTCATCGGCATGCGCTTCCTGTTCTTCTGTTTCTGCCGTCTCTGCCGATTCCGCGGCTGTCTGCTCACCGGTCTCTGTCTCTTCCGTGCCCGCTTCCGCGGCAGCTGGCTCTTCACCCGCCTGTGCTTTCAGGTATTCCTCCATGGTCAGGAACTTGCCGTCCAGATCTTCGTACAGGATGAAGTCCATCATTCTGTCAGAGAATTTTTCATCCTTCAGGCAGCCGTATTTGATAAAGGGACTGATATCATTCCAGTACTTCTCATAGTTTTCCCGGTCGGTCCTGTACATGCCGGAAAGCTTATCGGCCACCTTCTTGGAAATATAATTGGAAATCTTTTCCACAAAGCCGTCATTCTGCAGAGCACTCCGCGATACGTTCAGCGGCAGATCCGGACAGTCGATCACACCTTTGAGCAGCATCAGGTATTCCGGGATCACTTCTTTGATATTATCGGCAATGAAGACCTGGTTATTATAAAGTTTGATCTTTCCCTCTATGGAATCGTACTCGGTGTTGATCCGCGGGAAATACAGGATCCCCTTGAGATTGAACGGATAATCCATGTTCAGATGGATCCAGAACAGCGGCTCCTTGTAATCCAGGAATACATGCCGGTAAAACTCTTTGTATTCTTCTTCCGTGCAGTCTCCGGGCTGTTTGGACCAGAGCGGATGGATGTCGCTGATGCTGACCGGCCGCTTCCGGATCCTGACCTGCTTTTTATTATCCTTTTCGATCCGCTCCAGGATCACATCGTCTTCACGCAGATCTTCCTCGTCGATGGTCTCTTCACCCGGCTCCGCGTCTTTTTTGGACAAGAAGATCTCAACCGGCATGAAGGAACAGTATTTCTCCAGGATCTCCCGGATCCGGTACTCATTGGCATACTCCAGACTGTCCTCATTCAGATGCAGCGTGATCGTGGTGCCCGGCTCCTTGCGGTCGCCGGCTCCCATGACATATTCGGTACTGCCGTCACATTCCCAGTGCACCGGTTCTGCGCCTTCGGCAATACTCAGCGTATCGATATCTACCTGCTCCGCCACCATGAACGCAGAATAAAAGCCCAGTCCGAAATGGCCGATGATCTGGTCTTCATCCGCTTTGTCCTTGTATTTCTCCAGGAACTCCGTGGCGCCGGAAAAAGCGATTTCGGTAATATCCTTAACAACTTCCTCCGCCGTCATGCCGATCCCGTTGTCGACAAACTGCAGGGTCTTGCCCTTATCGTCCACGATCACATCGATCTTTGCCTTATATCCTTCCGGCAGATGCGCTTCACCGACAGCGTCCAGTTTTTTCCGCTTGGTAATGGCATCGGCACCGTTGGAGATCATCTCCCGTACAAAAATATCCTGGTCCGAATACATCCATTTCTTTATGATCGGAAAGATATTCTCACTGTTTATCGATAAATTTCCATGCTGTGTTTTCATAACTCTATACGCTCCTGTTCTTTCTGATATCCATGCGGGTACCGGCTGGTATGCACTGCCCCGGAAAGCCCCGCATCCTCAGTGTAGTCCCCGTACATCGGAAAGTCAAGACAAAAATAGCACTCGTCTTGGACGAGTGCTAGCAATGTCAACTCTTTATTCCGAGCGGTTATGCCGCCCGGCAGTCCGGCAGGCAGACGCCTGCTTCTTATGCGGTCGGCTGTGCCGGCAGCTTGAAGGAACTCTTCAATGCCACGATACGCCCGAATACCGGTTTGCCCGGCTCAGAAAGCTTCGCGTCAACACAGAAAAACCCGTTCCGCACAAACTGGAAACTGTC
The DNA here is from genome assembly GCA_024683035.1 of Eubacterium sp. Taxonomy (GTDB): domain Bacteria; phylum Bacillota; class Clostridia; order Lachnospirales; family Lachnospiraceae; genus Bilifractor. Next base: position 19,547 of record JAIKYQ010000035.1, on the reverse strand, counting down.
GTAGGGTTTTGCCTCTGCCAGCGCGGGTTCCACAAAGCAGTTTTCTTTGACCGTCAGGGAATCCGGCCGGATATTCATCGACCCGTCTTCCTCGTTGTACACACCCTTCTCTTCATCGATCAGGTTCTCATAGAGACGGCAGGTAACCTGCTTTGCCGTTTCTGCCGCCACCCAGTGGATCGTGCCCTTTACCTTTCTGCCGTCCGGGCTGTTGCCGCCCCGGCTGGCCGGATCGTACGTGCAGTGCACCGTCGCGATATTGCCGTTTTCGTCTTTTTCGAAACCGGTACATTTTACAAAGTAGGCGTTCATCAGACGCACTTCATTGCCCGGGAACAGACGGAAATACTTTCTCGGCGGCTCTTCCATGAAATCCTCGCGCTCGATATACAGTTCCCTGCCGAACGGGATCTTCCGCATGCCCAGCGACTCGTTTTCCTGGTTGTTCGGGACATCCAGTTCTTCGATCTGGCCCTCCGGATAATTGTCGATAACCAGACGGATCGGATCCAGCACCGCCATCATCCGCGGCACTTTCAGTTTCAGGTCATCGCGGATGCAGTATTCCAGCATCGCATAGTCCGTGGAGCTCTGTGCCTTCGATACACCGCACAGCTCCACAAATTTCTGGATCGATTCCGGTGTATAGCCGCGCCGGCGCAGGGCCGCGATCGTGACCAGCCGGGGATCATCCCAGCCGTCCACCACGCCGTCCTCGACCAGTTTTTTGATATAGCGCTTGCCGGTCACCACATTAGTCAGATACAGCTTGGCAAACTCGATCTGACGGGGCGGCATGTCAAATCCCACCTCACGCACGACCCAGTCATACAGCGGGCGGTGATCTTCAAATTCCAGCGTGCAGATCGAATGCGTGATCCCTTCAAAAGCATCTTCCAGCGGATGCGCAAAATCGTACATGGGATAGATGCACCAGGCATCTCCGGTATGCTGATGGCTCAGATGCGCCACCCGGTAGATGACGGGGTCCCGCATATTAATATTCGGCGAAGCCATATCGATCTTGGCCCGCAGGACCTTGCTGCCGTCCGGAAATTCCCCGTTCTTCATACGCTCGAACAGATCCAGATTCTCTTCGATGCTCCGGCCGCGGTACGGACTTTCTTTTCCGGGCTCCGTCAGGGTGCCGCGATAGGAGCGGATCTCTTCTGCCGTCAGATCACAGACGAACGCTTTCCCTTTTTTGATCAGTGTCACGGCCGCTTCGTACATTTTTTCAAAATAATCCGAAGCATGATACAGCTGCCCTTCAAAATCCGCGCCCAGCCATCTGACATCGCTTTCTATGGCATCGACAAACTCGTCCTTCTCTTTCGTGGGGTTGGTATCGTCATAACGCAGATGGAACGTGCCTCCGTACTGTTTTGCCAGTCCGTAATTCAAAAGGATCGATTTGGCATGTCCGATATGCAGGTAGCCGTTCGGTTCCGGCGGAAAACGGGTACACACTTCGGTATAGACCCCTTCCCGCAGATCCTTGTCAATCTCCTGCTCGATAAAGTTTCTCGAAACGACTTCTTTTTCCATGATGTTCTCCCGGTCCGTTTTCTGTTTCCCGCAATTTATTTACTATACCACAGTCTTCCGGAATTGCAAAGAGACCGCCCTCATTTCCGGCTGCGCGTCCTCTTTTTTGTTCTTGCCAATCCGCATCCTTCGTGTTACACTATCCTACGTGCGGAACCGTAGCTCAGCCGGGATGAGCGCTCGCCTCACACGCGAGAGGTCAGGAGTTCGAGCCTCCTCGGTTCCACTTTTCCGGAAGCCTTTCCACAAGGCTTCCTTTTTTTATCGGCTTCCGGCGCGTTTTGGCATCACCGGTTGTCGACGCGTTCCGGCATCATATCGTGATACCGCAGCCGGTCCCAGGCGACCTCTTCCCAGCGGGTTCCCGGCTTTCCGTAATTGCAGTACGGATCCAGAGAAAGTCCGCCTCTCGGAAGGAATTTCCCCCACACTTCTACATAGCGGGGATCCAGCAGCGTCACCAGATCCTGCAGGATCGTGTTGACCACGTCCTCATGGAAATCCCCGTGATTCCGGAACGAAAACAGATACAGTTTCAGGGATTTGCTTTCGACCAGCCGGGAGTCCGGGACATAAGAGATCACGATGTTGGCAAAATCCGGCTGCCCGGTCAAAGGACACAGGCTGGTGAATTCGGGGCAGTTGAACTTCACGAAATACTCCCGCTCCGGATGTTTGTTGCTGAAGCTCTCCAACAGCGACGGATCATATTCCATCTTGTACTCGGTTGTTTTGCTTCCCAGCTTTGTCAGGTTTTCTCTCTCTCTCATTGTTTTCCCCTCCTTAACTCTGCTGCCGTACCGCTGCCTGTTCCTTTTTCTCCGGGATCGGTTCGATCCGGCGCGCCAGATACATGAACGGCGTATCCAGCAGGGCCACAACGGCTTTAAACACATATGTTGTGATCATGATACTGAGAAACACGTTTCCCGGATAGACACCCCAGAAAGCAAGGGTGGTGAAGATCACGGTATCGACCGCCTGGCTGATCAGGGTACTCCCGTTGTTTCTCATCCACAGTCTGGCCCTGCTACTGCCTGTCTTTTCCCAGATGAAATGATACAGGAATACATCGAGATTCTGACTGCACAGAAACCCGGCCAGACTGGCCAGCGTGATGCGGGGCACCAGCCCGAATACCACCTGCAGGCTCCCGTTTATATAATCACTGGCATTCGGCGTAAACAGCAGGATCAACTGCGTGCCCAGCATCCAGAGCAGCATGATCGAAAAGCTGTAGGCCACGGCCCGGGAAGCCGCTTTCTTTCCGTATTTCTCAGACAGGATATCCGTGATCAGGAAGGTAGACGCGTACAGGACATTGCCCGCCGTCGTGGAAAACCCGAACAGATCGATGCATTTGCACACGGCAATATTGCCGAGCAGTGTCCCGAATACGGCAAAGATATACAACCCGTTCCTTCCGAACAGCTTGTACAGTGCCAGCACACTGCCCAGATAGATCAGAACCGTAATAAGAAAAATCCACTCATTCTGCATGTGTCATACTCCCTGTCTGTTTATATTCGACCGGATCTGTCAGGCCGTTTTCTGCAAAGGCCCGCAGGCGGTCCCGGCATGTCCCGCAGACTCCGCAGGCCAGATCGTCTCCTTCGTAGCAGCTCCATGTCAGCGCAAAGGGTACGCCGATCTCTGTCCCCGCAGCCACCACTTCTGCTTTTGTCTTATTGATAAAGGGGGCCTCCACCCGCAACGCTTCGCCGCTTCCGATATATATGGCACGGGATATAGCCTCCTGAAACGCCTCGCTCGTATCCGGATAGGCACTCCCCGCCGCATCATCCGCATGTGCACCGTAGTAGATCACCTCACAGCCGTGGCTTATGGCGATCGACGCGGCAGAAGAAAGGAACAGGCCATTCCGATACGGCACGTAGGTGCTTACCGGCGCCCCGCCCGTTTTGGAAAGCTGGTCCGCATATTCTTCCTGCGGGATGGACTCCTTTGACCCTTCCAGCAGCGTGCTGTTACTGTCCTTGAAGATCTCCCCCAGATCCAGGGTCAGCCGTTTCACGCCGTAAAACGCCGCAACCTCCTCGGACGCCTGCATTTCTTTTTTATGTTTCTGACCGTAATAAATGGACAGGGTCAGGACTTCTTCCGCCCCGTATTTCTGAACGGCCAGTCCCAGACATACCGTACTGTCCAGTCCGCCGCTGCATAACACCAATGCTTTCATAGATCCTCCGCAAAAAAAAAGCTTTGCAAAACGCAAAGCCACAAACGGCAAAGCATCTGCTCTGCCGGCAGTAGTCCCGGTTTTGCTTAACGACAGGAAGGTACAAATGAACTGTCGGCTCCCCGTGTTCCGGTGAGCGGGTATCATTATAGCAAAAGGTCCGGCGGTATGCAACGTGTAAGAGCATACCGCCGGATCTACATGCGATCGGATCACCGCAGATACTGTTATTTTTTCAGCATGTGTATAGTTTCCACATCATTGGCCGTCAGCCGGATATTGGTAACATACTCCTCTCCGTCCGGCGTAGTCACTTTCAGTTCCACCACGGAACCTTCTGAAACCGCCTTCTCTCTCAGCATGGAGAAAAACGGTCCTACCTTCGGGTGCTCCTGCCGGAACAGGTGCAGACGGTCTTTCATTTTCATTAATGCCAAAGGGTTTATCGCCATAACATATCACTCCTTCCAAAAACTATCGCTTCTTCAGACCTGCACTCTGACGGCTGTGCCGTATACCAGGATCTCGGCCGCTCCCTGCATGATCGAAGAGGTTGTGTAACGGACGCCGATGATGGCATTGGCGCCGAGCGCCTGTGCCTCTGCAACCATCCGCTCGGTTGCGATATTCCTGGCATTTTCCATCATTTCATTGTATTTTTTCAGTTCGCCGCCGACCAGCGTCTTAAAGCTGGCGCCGATATCCCTGATCACATTGACGGTCTGCACCGTATGGCCCTTTACAAGACCCAGCTCTTCAAATTCTTTCCCTCTGATCGTACTCGTTGTCATCAGCATCATTGTTTTTTCCTCCTGCCTTTTCACATTATTTTATTCTTTTTTGCTATACTCTCTGCCTTCTCTTTTTGTTTTCTCTTTATTTTGTTCTTTTATGTTTTTCTTTTTTGTTTTGTTTTATGCTTTGTCTGCCCGCAGCAGTTTTACAACGGTCCATACATCCTTATGCTGCAGATTTCTGGGTTCGAAACGGATCGCATTGTATACCAGCTGCATCACGGCGCCAAACCCCACGGTTCCCAGCACAGTCCCGATCCCCACCGGGCCGCCCAGGAGCCATCCGGCCAGCAGTACGGCGATCCACAGGACCGCCTCCACTACGCCGATCGGAACTTTCGGAAAGCGCTTGCCCAGCCCTACCATCAGTGCGTCCCGCGGGCCGCAGCACTGTTCCGCCTTCATATACACGCACATGCCCAGCGACATGAACACAAATCCGGCCAGCATCAGCAGGATGCCGAGCGGTATGCTGCTGTTTTTCGGAAACGGATTCAGATCATTGAACATTTGGGTAAAATTCCCGGTCAGAAGCGCATCGATGATCGTACCGAATCCGATCCGTTCCCTCAGCAGCAGATCGATCACCAACACAATCACAGCGATCAGTGTCATGGCCAGGCCGTATGTCAGCGGCGTATGCTTCGCGAGCCCCATCCCCAGGCAATCCCAGGGGGCCAGTCCGATATTGGCAAATATGGTCAGATGAACGCCAAATGCAAATACCAGCAGCCCCGCCGCGATCTGTATCCATTGTAATATGATCTTTTTTCTCATCCTGCCCTAAAGCAGGAACCGCTCATCCTCCTGCGGCCTCTTACCACCAGTAAGGAAAGTAACTGCCGCAGCTCCAGTTCGGCGTATACTCAAAATCGTATACTTCCGGGACCGGTGTGAACAACCATTTGATAATCGCGATGATCTTTTCTTTCTTCATGATCCTGCCCTCTCTGTACTGCTTTTTTTCTGTTTCCAGGTTCATTGTAGGGCACGGATCATCACAGAAAGGTCACACAAATCCGGGATAACGGTTTCCTGTCTTACTGTTTGTTTTTCAGAATTTCGGCGAACCTGTCGATCGCCTGATCTGTCTTTTCCGCCTGCCGGTTCTTCGGATCGATGAAAACCGCTTCCGCCTCAAACGACGCAATGCCGCTATACTGCCGCAGCTTTGCAAACGCTTTTTCCGCTCCCTTCCCGCTCTGGCAGGCAAAAACAGCGACCTTCTTACCGGCCAGTTCTTCCTTGTGCCGGGACAGGAACGTCCGGATCGGCGGCGTAAAAGTAGACGCCCATACGGGGAAACCGATGATGATCCGGTCATAAGCCGCGATATCCGCTGTATAGGGTTCCAGATCCGGCTTCTCCGCCATCACGGCGCTCTTTCCGCCCCAGAAAAACTTGGCAAATCCCTTATCTGCATAGGCCTTGCGGGGCACCAGCCGCAGCAGGTCCGCCCCGGTCGCCGCCGCGATCCTTTCGGCGGCATATTCCGTATTCCCTTCCAGGGAGTAATACACCAATAACGTACGCATGATCCATTTCGCTCCTTTATCGATACCGTCTATTATAGCAGAACATTTGCCTACTTCAATCTATCCTCAAAAAGATACAGAAAAAAACAATCTATGATCTGCAGATATTGTTTGCACCATCCGCCGATAACCGCTACAATACTTCACGTGAAAGAACCATCGCTCAAAATCACAAAACGGGCCGTGACAGCGGCCCTGCATACATCCCTGCCGATCATCGTAACCTTTCTGGTCCTGGGCACCGGCTACGGGATCCTGATGCAGAAACACGGCTTCGGACCTGCCTGGTCGCTGCTGGCCGGCATCGTGATCTTCAGCGGAACAGCCCAGTTCGTCAGCGTTCCCATGCTGAGCGGAAGTCCTGTCATCATGGCCGCCGTCACCGCCCTGATGGTATCGGCCCGGCACATTTTTTTCAGTATATCCATGATCGGCCGCTACCGCCATGAAGGAAAGAAAAAGTGGTACCTTTTCTATGCACTGTGCGATGAAACGTATGCCGTGCTGAGTAAGGATGACGGTCCGGACGATGTCCATACAGGCACCTACCGGTTCCTGGTAACCCTGTTCGACCAGTCTGCCTGGGTGGCCGGTTCATTTCTGGGAGGCCTGCTCGGGAATCTGCTCACTTTCGATTCCACCGGCATCGACTTTGCCATGACAGCTCTTTTTGTCACCGTATTTATCCAGCAGTGGATCGATTCCAAATGCCATATCCCGGCCGTACTCGGTCTGGCGGCGACCCTGCTGTGCCGGCTTGTTTTCGGAAAGGATCTTTTTCTGATCCCCGCCATGATCATTATTCTTATCACGCTGACGGTGATGCGCGGCAAAATCGAAACCGCCCTGGGAGGTGAAAAAGATGGTTGATTACAGACATGCTCTTCTGATTCTGTTTGTGATGGGAATTGTCACGGCAGCGACAAGGCTTCTGCCTGTCCTGATCTTCGGAAGGGGAAAACAGGTCCCGGATTTTATCCTGTATCTGGGCAAAGTCGTTCCCTATACAGCCATGGGACTTCTGATCGTATATTGCCTGCGCAATACCCCGGTACTGGAATCGCCGCACGCCCTTCCCGAGATCCTGGCCATAGCCGTCGTCACCGGCTCCTATCTCTGGAAGCGGAATACGATCCTGAGCGTCGTACTGGGAACGCTGGTCTATATGATCCTGGTACAGGCCGTTTTCTAAACCGGGTCAGATCTCATTGTCCTCGATGACATCCAGGATCACGTCATGGGCGTCTTCCACCGCGTCCAGTGCGCCTGTCAGAAGATCCACCGTTTCTTCCGGCTCCTCTTCCTCTTCGTATTCCTGCACGACTTCCGCCAGAACACCCTTCAGTTCTCTCAGATAATCCAGAATCCCGTTCAGTTTTTCTTTTTTGGAGGCATGCTCATCCATTTTGATCAGGCTCATAGACTGTTCCTTCCTTAATGTTTATTTCTGAAATCGCGTTTTTGGCATTTTCTTTGTGTTTCTCAAAGAACTCCATTCTCAAACAATGAATACTGTTCATAGTCTCTCTTTGCCTGCAGTTCCGGAAGCGGCTGCATCAGGATCTCTTCCGCCGCCTGATAGTCTGTCAGCCAGGAAACCACTTCCTCCTTCCGGATCAGAAGAGGCATGCGGTCATGGATGGGCCGCATCGATGCATTCGCTTCCCTGGTCAGGATCACAAAATGCTTTTCCTCTCCATACGGCCGGAAAATGCCGGCCAGATAAAGCACGTCTTCTCCGGAAAGCGTAAATGTCACTTTTTTCTTCCGGGCATCCCATTCGTAAAACCCGGAACAGGGCAGCACACAGCGCCTCTCCCGGAAGCTGTCCGCAAACAGCGGTTTCTGCCATACTCCCTCACTCCTGGCATTGATGATCAGCTTCCCCTTATCAAAACCCGCAAAGCCCCAAAGAAGGGTCTGCACAGCGGCCTCTGTCTGCCTTCCCGCTGTTACGGACATGGCCGGCATGCCCGGTGAAATATCACCGCACGGCAGCGTACCATCCGTCCTGTCCTTCAGGATAGAAAAGTCCTCCGCCGCTTTATCCCAGCAGTCCTCTTTTATATAGTACCTTCCGCACATGCCGCCTGTCCTTCTGCCATGCGTTCCACCGTCTCGCGTTTTTCATGCAGCACACACCCGCCGCGATGATCCTCCTCCAGGACATGCTCCTCCCTCAGCCGCTGAAACAGCCTGGAATGCAGTGCATCCCGGAGGGATCCGTCACGCACGCTGCAGTCGGAATACGGAGAGGCCGGACACGGTTCTGCATCGCCATGGGAATTAATATGAAAGAAACCTCTTCCCGCCGCAATGCAGCCGCCGGAGCTTTTTTCATCTCCCGGGAAGGAGATCAGGACCAGTTCTTCCAGCCTGTGCCTGAGAAGATCGATCCTCTGCGCCAGATACTCCCGTTCTTCCTCCCCAGGCGCCAGCGGCATGCTTGCTTCATCCATCGGTACATATTCGACAAAAAACACCGCCTTGCAGCCGCGCGCTGCCAGATCCAGCAGGAATTCTTCTGTTGTCACCTCACGTACATTTTCCGTTGTCACGGTCACGGAAGCCCCGTAGATCAGATGCCGTCTCTGCAATTCCTGCATATTGTTCATCTGCCGGTCATAGACGCCCTCACCGCGGCGCAGATCGGTTGCTTCTCTCCCGCCTTCTATACTCATGACCGGCAGAAGATTCCTGCACTGCTCAAACAGCCGGAAATACCGTTCTCCCATGTAGGTCCCGTTTGTAAACACCGGAAAAAGGATGCTGCTCTTTTTCCCTGCCGCCTCCAAGACATCCCGGCGCAGCAGAGGCTCCCCGCCCAGCAGCAGTATAAAGCTGATCCCCAGTTCTTCTGCCTGGCAGAAAACATCCTCCCATTCTTCTCCGGAGAGCTGCTGCACCGGCTCTTCATCAACCGTGGCCTGATTGCAGCGCGAATAGCACCCCGCACAGTGCAGATTACAGCTGCTGGTAATACTCGCAAGCAGAAAGGCCGGAACATGTTCTCCTTCTTTTTCCAGCCTTCTGCGTTTTTTCGACGCTGCCTTGCTTGCCGCCGCAAACCGCAGCATAAAAGCGCTCTCCCCGGGATCCTTCAGCGTTGCCCGTACAGCCTCTGAAACAATACGTTCCACGCCTTTGGTCATGTACTCCTGGAATCCCGACATGTCCTTCATACTGCTCATCGTTCCGTGATCCTTTCCTCTGCCGCTTCCCGGTCTCTGCTTCTTCCGGGATTCTTTTCTTAACGGCAGTATACCAGACATATCCGATTTCTGCCTAATAAATTTATACGGAACTCTCCTGCACGGCCTCCCACATCAGAGATCCCAGGATACTTTTCAAAACGGTTACAACCTGCGCGTCTGCCCCAAATACAACGATCTGCTCCTTCAGATAGGCGATGTCTCTTTCCCTTCTCCCGGTGAGACCGCTTGTTGCGAGCTTTAATACCTGCCTTGCTGCTGTACTCATGATCACTCCCCCTTTTTCACAACCCCTGTCATCTGTCATTCATTCAAAAGGTATTCTTCGTACTCCTCTTCGCTGGAAAACAGCATGTACCGGCTGCCGACCAGCCCCATATATCCGTCCCCTACCAGATATCCTTTCATGTGCCGCACCTCCTTACTCTGCCTGCTCCGTTCTTCTTTACAGCTACAATATAGAAAACAGGACGTGCAAAAAAATGCACAATGGGTCTTTCCCATCGTGCATTTTCTATCGTAAAGTTCGTAAAGTGAAATTTTAAATTCCGTAAAGTGAAAAGTTAAATTCCGGTGGATCTGTCTGCGGAATTGAATTTGGAAAAAAGCAGGTAAAAGACTTATTCGAAACGGCTGACCATATAGGTGGCCTGCGTGCGTTCATTCCTGTGGGATGCAATGATTCCGTTTCCTTCTGCCGCCCGCGAAAAGACGCCGGCGAAGTTTCCGCAGTAGACAAACAATCCTGCCATCGTAATATAGGAATGCCATTTCCCGTCTCCAAAGGCAAAGTCGATATTGTCTGAAGCATACTGCGGCACATAGTCCTGACAGATATAGCCGTTTTCATACGTGCTGCCGACAATCTGCTCCCATTCCTCCTGACTGCATTCCACGCCGGCATGCACCCCGCTGGAGCCATAGGAGTCTTCCGGTTTCAGGATGAAGCGCTCCCTCCCGGAGACCACTTCCTCCCTGGCAATGTACTCCCGGCCAAAGGGGACGGTCCGGGGGACATGCTTCCGGATAAAGCGCTGCTCCTCCTCTGTCAGGAACTGCATCGTTCTGGGAAGGTGCAGGATGTGGAACAGATATTTATGGTGAATGATCTGCGTACAAAACGATCCGGCCATAAAGAACGCGCCTTTTCGCACCGCTTCCAGAAACGGCTTCACTTCTTCTTTATGCTCCATGATGTCGGTCGTTACGGCACGGCGGTAGACGGCATCGATCCCATGTCCGGAAGGAGACAGCAGCCTGCCGTTTTCAAACTGCAGCTCCCGAATATCGCAGATCTCACAGTTATAGCCGGCTTTCTGGAAATGCCTTGCAAACTCCTGGAACTCGCGCAGCGTGCCGGTGTCCAGGAAATCGATGATCGCAATGTTCGGATTCTCTGTCTGCTTCTCGTAGGTACGATACAGCTTCATAAAAGCGTCTACCCAGCTGTCAAACAGTTCAAATGTCCGGAAACGATAACGCCGCCTCATTTCCTGATGGGCCGGATTGTCCAGGATAAACTCATCCTGCAGCCGGTCTTCGTTCATCCCGCTGGTCCCGTCGGTGTTGATCTCGCAGAAATAGAACTCTCCCGAATCTTCGTGATAAAAAATATCAAACCGGGCTATGGGAAGCACTTCTTCGTAGCCGCGCGGCAGAAGGATCAGTTCTTCCAGTTCTTTGGAAAACGGAAACAGCGCCCGGTAATCCGCATGGCTTAGATATTCCCGGATGACCTTCCCGAAGATCCGGTAGGCCGCAGCAACGATCTCCCGGAACTGTTCCACCATCTCCTCGGAATACAACCGGGGGATCTGAAGGGTCTTGGACGCAAAACGGTCACGAAAATACAGAGGGGATCGCTCCATATTATCCTTCAGCGCCAGAGCGCCTTTCCGGTTTTTATCCGGATCCGCATCGATCAGATCCTTGTATTCTTTCCGCACTTCCTGTATTGACAGCATACTGTTCCTGCCGCTTTCCTGCAGCAGCCTCCCTTTTTGTATAGATTGATCTGTTTCATCTTACCACAAACAGAGGAATATCGCATTTTTTCCATCCCGGATCTTTGTGACAGAATTGTGACAATACACAGGTTACAATACAGATACAAAAAGAAAACAAACAAAACATCACAAAGATAAAAGGAGGACAAAGTCATGGCAGATATGAAGAAGATCAACGAACAGAATCTGGAAGAAGTAAACGGCGGAGCGAATGGTGTTGCAGGCGCGGGAAATCAGAGGATCGTTGCCAATCTGCAGGCGGGTTATCTGGCGGTCCGGACCGCACCGGATTACAAGTATGAAAACGAGATCCAGAGCACCAAGCTGTACAACGGCGATATTGTCAATATCACCGGCGGTTATGCACAGGGCCCCGGAGTCGGCGGCGTGATGACTACCTATGTATGGGTTTACGTTCCCAAAACCGGCGTTTCCGGATGGGTAAACAGCTACTTCCTGGCATAAGAAGAGAACGGGAGAATCCCGGGACAGATAAAACTCATGGCAAAGAGGGCACTGCCGATGCGGCAGATGCCCTCCTTTCTTTTGCCTGTGCGAAGTTCTTTTTCTTTTTCCCGCTTTTCTCTTTTTTTTGCCCTTTCACCGGCGCATAATAGATACAGAAAGTACAGTGAAACACCAACAGATCACCAAGGACAGACAGGTTCAGGATGAACGCTATGCAGCATATCGGGGAACGCATCATTTTTCATGTGGACGTCAATTCCGCATTTCTATCCTGGTCGGCATTGAAAAAGCTGCAGGAAGAACCGGGAAGTGTTGACCTCCGCACCATTCCTTCTGCCGTGGGCGGAGATGTGAAGACACGGCACGGCATCATCACGGCAAAATCCATCCCTGCCAAAAAATACGGCATTAAGACCGGCGAACCGGTCGTCAAGGCCCTGCAGAAATGTCCGGACCTGGTCCTTGTTCCGTCGGATTTTGAAACATACCGCCGGTATTCTCATGCCCTGATGGATCTGCTGCTTTCCTATACGCCTCTCCTTCAGCAGATGTCTGTCGATGAAGCGTTTCTGGATGTGACCGGACGGATCCCCTCCGGAGACCGCCAATCTGCCGTCCGCCTGGCCGGACGCATCCGGGGGGAGGTCTTTTCCACGCTCGGCTTTACCGTCAATGTCGGCATTTCCACCAACAAACTGCTTGCCAAGATGGCCAGCGATTTTTCCAAACCTGATCAAACGCACACGCTGTTTCCCGATGAAATACCGGATAAGATGTGGCCCCTCCCCATCGGAGATCTGTATGGCTGCGGCAGCGCCACGGCGGAAAAGCTCACCTCTGCCGGGATCCGCACCATCGGAGAAGCCGCTGCCGCTGATCCGGCAGCCCTGCAGGCCATGCTGGGTGAAAAGGCAGGCCTGTATATTGCAAACAGCGCAAACGGCATCGGCTCGGATCATGTGAATCCGGTCAAAGAACAGGCCAAAAGCATTTCCAATGAAACTACGCTCGTTCATGATATCGGACAGGGCAATTACAAAACAGACGGCCTGCCCGTCATCCGGAAGCTCTCTGAGAAAGTGGCGTCCCGGCTGGCAAAAGCCGGCCTTTTCGGACAAACGGTTACGTTTCAGGTGAAAACCTCGGATTTTCAGCGGTATTCCAGACAGATGAGCCTGCCGGATCCTACCGCTGACGCCAGGCAGATTGAAGAAGCCGCGCTTCTTTTGGCCGGCCGCCTGCTTACCGCCCCGGACGGCCTGTTCCCGGCAGGTATGACCATCCGGCTCATAGGCGTGGGTGTCAGCAAGCTTTCAGAAGCGCAGGCCCGGCAGATGGACCTGTTTACCTGGGCGAAAGAAAAGGAAGTCCGGGAAATGCATAAAAAAGCCGGCGAGTCAGCGCGGGAAAAACAGGAAAAGCTGGATGCGATGCTCCAGTCTGTCAATACCCGGTTTGGAAACGGCCGGCTGAAAAAAGGTATGGGCGGAAAAAAGAACAACTCCTGACCCGGGCGATGTGCCGCAGCACACCGCCTTTTTTACTTCCCGAAAAGCTCCGCTGTCTTCTTCATGCGTTCCGCGATCTCCACACCGAACGGGCAGCGGCTCTCGCAGCTCCGGCATTCGATACAGGAAGATGCTGTTATCCCCAGCGCCTCATAATGTGCCTTAACACTCTCCGGCACCTTTTCCTGCTGCACAGCCAGATCATAGAACTTGTTGACCATGGCGATGTCGATCTCTGCCGGACACGGCTTACAGTGTCCGCAGTACGTGCACTGGCCGCTGTAAGAATGCATCGGGGCGGAAGCGAGTATGGACGCATAGTCCTTTTCGTCATCCGACGCTGTCTCATAGGCGACCGCCTGATCGATCTGTTCTTTCGTGTCATATCCCACCAGGATCGACGAGACTCCCGGCCTGGTCAGCGCATAATGGATGCACTGCACCGGTGTGAACGCCGTGCCGAACGGAGAAGTCTTTTCATCGAACAGTCTTCCGCCGAAATAACCTTTCATGACGGTCATCCCGATGTTTTTCTCTTCACACTGCTGATACAGCCGGGCCCTCTCCGGATCGATCCCCGAAAACGCTGCATCGTATCCCTCGAACATATCGTCGAGGTTTTCCGTTGCCGGACGCATATCGAATGCCGGATTAATGGAAAAGAGGAGCATTTCCACAAAGCCTGTTTCCACTGCCTGCAGAGCGATCTTCGGATTGTGGGTGGAAAGCCCGATGTGCCGGATCGTCCCTTCGTCGTGCAGCTTATGGACATATTGGATGAACTCCGTATTCATGCAGACGTCCCAGTCTTCCTGTGAGTCTACATAGTGGATCATGCCCAGATCCATGTAATCCGTATCCATCCGCTTCAGAATATCTTCAAATGCCGGAACGACATGCTTCATATCCCGCGTACGCATATACTGCCCGTTCTGATACGTGGAGCCTACATGCCCCTGCACGAACCACCTCCCGCGGTTCCCGGCTATTCCCTTTCCGATGCAGTCTCTTGACTTCGGATCCGGCATCCAGCAGTCGATAATGTTGATGCCTTTTGTTCCCGCGTAGCGGATGAGCTCCACGGCTTCTTCTTCGTCGTGCCGTTCAAGCCATTCTCCGCCGAAACCGATCTCACTGACCTGCAGGCCTGTCTTTCCGAGCTGCCTGTATTTCATGTTTTACCTCCTGCACTCCTTCGCTCTGCGTCTCGTTTCTGTCCGTGCCGCCCTCATTCCATATAGTCGGCGACATCCTTCAGAAGCTCTATGATGGGAAGATGCTGCGGACACATTTCTTCACACTGTCCGCAGGCGATACAGTCGCTGGCTTTGCCGAAGGAAGCAGTCAGCTTCTGATATAATCCACGGTTCGGCGTCCAGGCTTTCCCCTTGATCTCCATCATGTCCCCGTTGTACAGGGAAAAGTATTTCGGGATCGGGATATTCTGCGGACATCCCGGACCGCAGTAATTGCAGCCCGTACAGGCGATCGTCTTCCCGCCCAGGATCAGTTCCGCCGTCTTATGCAGCAGCTCTTTTTCTTCCCCGGTCAGGGGTTTGAATTCCTGCATGAAGCCGGTATTTTCCTCCATCTGGGCCAGGGAACTCATCCCGGAAAGCACCATGAATACGCCCGGAAGGCTGGCACAGAAGCGCATGGCCCAGGACACGGGGGACGCCTCGGGATCCGCGCTTTTGAGAAGCGCTTCCGCTTTACCCGGCAGATGAGCCAGCGTTCCCCCTTTGTTGCATTCCATGACAACGATCGGGATCTGATGCCGGCAGGCTGTCTCATAACAGGCCCCAGACTGGACCCATTCATTTTCCCAATCCAGATAATTGATCTGCAGCTGCACGAACTCCATCTCCGGATGGGCCGTCAGGATCTTTTCCAGAACATCCGCCGTATCATGGAAAGAAAACCCGATATGCTTTACCAGCCCCTGTTCCTTTTTCTCCTGAAGCCAGCCGAAGCTGCCCAGCTTCTCCTGCTTTTCATACATTTCCGTATCCAGTCCGTGCAGAAGATAATAATCAAAGTAACCGGCGCCTGTTTTTTCCAGCTGCGTGTTGAAGATCGTCTCCCGTTCTTCCGGACTGTTGAAAAAACCACTGTGCATTTTCGTGGCAAGCGTGTAGCTTTCCCTCGGATAACGGCTCGTAAGAACCTCTTTCACGCAATCCTCGCTTTTGAAATTCTGATACATCCAGGCTGTATCAAAATATGTAAATCCTCTTTCCAGAAACAGATCGACCATCTGCTTCACCTGTTCTGTGTCGATCGTACCCGCATCCGACGGATCCAGTACGGGCAGCCGCATCAGCCCGAATTCCAGTTTTTTTGCTTCCATCACAGCCCTCTCTTTACTCAATGTATCTCTTCTCTTACTGTTATTTATACTCTGTTTCTACGCTTATGCTGCAGCACAGAAGAAACCAGGCGCGTACGACGCCGGTTTACGCCTCCTCCATATCCCACGGCGGCTGCTGATCTTCGATCCGTATAAAACCGTCTGCCCTGGCTGCTATCTGATACTTATCCTCGTATACGATTTCTCCCGGCGTATTCGTATACACCAGAAAACAGGGGTGGTTATACCGTTCCAGGAGCCACATGGCGGGGCGGATCATTTTCAGCATCTCTTCCGCGTTTTCCGTTTTGAACCAGCAGACTACGGGCTCCTGCTTTCTGCAGGGAGGCGGCCATGGAAGGTTTTCCATAAACCAGCTGTCGATCTCCCGGTACAGATCAGCGTCCTCCTCTGTCATGACGTCCTGCTGGATCAGCTTCCAGCACATACTGAATATGCCTTTGGCATACATGGTGTTTATGGCCAGTTCAAGGCCCTGGATCCGGACATACTTGAATTTCATCGTGTTCATTTCCGCCCACCGCGCTGCCTGCCTGATCAGGTTCCTGTCTGTAGTTTCTATTATGAAAATAACATTGCGCCCAACTTTGTTCAATACTTGACCGCCTAAAAAGACATGAACGAACGCACTGTGAAGGATCTGTGACAGAACACAGGCTACAATACAGTTACAAGCAGAAAACAAATGAAACTGCGCGGTCAGGGCCGGAGGCCTGCTGCAAATGTTAATACAAGTCTAATACGTATTTAATGTTGGATTTAGTTACGTAGGATATAGTAAAGATCACAAAAACAAAAGGAGGAACAAAGATGCCTACCATGGTTGAAAACGCACTTCGTTATGCAACACGAAATCTTACAGGAAACAGAGAAGCGGACATCGCGTTTCTCAAAAAACAGATTAAGGAATATTACTATGACTCCCGGGTCTCATCCGCTCTGGAGCGGATCCTGAAATGCCTGATGATCCCGGAAGCAAGTACGGCCGCAGCGTAAGCATGCCGCCCTTGCAGGCAGTACACCTGAGACGAAAGATGTCACGAAAAGAGGAAGCCGGACAGGACGGCTTCCTCTTCTTTAGGCAATGTATCATACACCGGACTTAACGGAAACTCCAGAAGCCGGTGCCTGTCTCCGGATCCGGTTTCCGGTAAAGGATCCCTCCGGTAACCGGCCGCAGCTCGATCTCCGCTGTGTAAGAAACAGTGAGCGATTTCATGTGGCCGGCGGATACACAGTGCTGCTTTCCGCATTTATAGGAGAGTACCGCATGCGTATGATGATACAGCTCCTTCTGATGATCGGTGATGACATTTCCGGTCAGAGACACCAGTTCCAGTGTACCGCATATGGTCTGCGTTTCAAAGGTGCCACTCTCCGGTAAATACGTCTGCACCTCGGCTTCGCTGCATCCGCCTATTCCGACAAAAACAGCCGACCGGATCTGTTCTCTCCTGCATAGTTCCAGAATACTGCCAATGATTTCATCCCCTCTGTCCATCCGGACATAATACGTTTCGCTGAACTTTCTGTACTCCATCGTCATCCCCCGTCCTGTTGTATTTCCATATCCTGTTTCAGCAGTCAAACTCTCTCAGGCTTACCCGGCCGTATTCTCTCAGATACCGTTCGAAATCCATCGCCTCGCCGGTTTTCTTTAAAACCGCAACCGGCTGATCTCCCAATCCTTTGCTGCTGCGCGAATTGGTAAATACAAAAGCATTCTTGTATTCCACACAATGATTAATGTCTTTCAGATAACCCGCAGCAATGCGCTTCGCATCTTTAAACTCTGTCATACGTATGACCCTCCCTTGGTATTCTTATATTCATACTTTACACTGTGCGTCTGTCCGGGCTTTTTACGCAAACAGCTCCTGTGCTTTCTGCGCAAACCGTTCCCCATAAATTCGAAAACAGTCTCTGTAATGATCCAGGCAGTTGTGCGGCTCTACGTTGCCGTTTACCCCGATCGGCCCCATGTGTATCACCGGCCTGCCGCATGCCGCGCCGCCGGAATAACAGAGCATCCCCATGACCAGTTCATTGGTAAGGATGGACATGATCACGTTTTCGCCGCCCCCGTGCGTATACTGTTCCGTCGCAAAGGCACCGCCGAGTTTTCCTGCCATCTGCAGCTTCGAAGCAGATGCGAGAAGCCATGATCTCATATCCGGCGTCATCAGCGCCGCATAAGACGGACAGCCGATCACAACCCCTTTGGCCTCATTTACAAAGTTCGCATCCACATCTTCTATTCCAAAGGCACGGGCTTCTGTGCCCTCTGCTTTCTGCATTCCTTCCGCGATCCATTCTGCCGCCTGTCTGGTGTTCCCCGTCTTGGAATCGTAAATCACTGCCAGTTTCATGCTCTGTACTCCTCCCTGTTATTCCTTTCCTGTTCTTTTTTCCCGGCGCCATTACTCCGGCAGTTTAAACCCACACAGCGAAAAATGCACCGATGCTTCCTCCGTAAATGCCAGATGGCTTTTCTCCAGCAGCTCCGCAAACCGATCGACATAACGCCTATCTGCACTGCGCTGCATGATGTTGACACTGAAGATATCGTGTACTGAAAAAATCTCGATGGTGAGACCGCCGCTCAACGTCAGATCCAGATACGGAATCAGATTCGTTATGTATTTGTCCAGTCCGCTCCACAGAACACGGCCCGTATAGCTGACTTCAAACGTATTGGTCCCGATTCCGTCCAGAACCGCTTTCCTCATATGGACATGTTTTTGAGAAAGCGGCATGTTCCTGATCTGCTTTTCATTCCGTATATGCTCATTGATCGTCAGTACATCATTCGCTTCATCTGCTCCGATGATCAGTTTTCCGCGGGTGACTGTATTAAGCCACTCCATATCTCTGTCCTTCATGCTGTCCGGATAAATGACCGGGACTATTTTTACATGACACAGATGACTGAACGGTTTATGCAGCGCCTTCCGGAACTGGTGCTGTACACCGCATACCACAGGCAGGTGATTATCCACCATCCTATATTCCGAACCATTCCGAACGAGTTTTACCGCATAATACGGGAACCGTACGGCGGCTGTCTGGACCGCCTTCTCCAGCGCCTGCACGTTTACCGGCTCTGTCAGCATAACGTCGGTACGGATCGTATTGTGCATATCCGGACCTGCGGCATATAGCAGATTGTTTACTTTATACTCCATACTGCCCGTGTTCTCCCATCTTTTCCGGGTCCGTCACCTCTATCTGCAGCTCCTGATTTGCATGGTTCTATTTTACTTTATAACATTATACAGCTCAACACAAATCCCGATCTGTACGGACAGATTGTGTGTACTGTCCATAATTAAGAAAGCCACACCTTCCGGCGTGGCTTTTATCATGGGAATTGGTTTTCAGGAGCAGCTCCCCGGCAGACCCATTACCCTTCTATCAGGATCTGCTTCTTTTCCGGAAGCTTCGGCGCTTCTTTCTTCGGAATGATCAAAGAAAGTACTCCGTGTTTAAACGATGCCTTGATGTCTTCTTCTGTCAGATTCTCACCGACATAGAAACTTCTCTGCATCGATCCGGCATACCGCTCCTGGCGGATCAGTTTGCCCTTCTTGTCGTTTTCATCTTTGTCAAGGCCCTTGGCGGCACTGACAGTCAGATATCCGTTATTCAGTTCCAGAGAGATTTCTTCTTTCTTGAAGCCCGGAAGATCCATATCCACTTCATACTGATCTTCCTGCTCATGTACATCCGTCTTCATCAGCCGGGCGGCGTTTTTGCCGTACAGCTTTTTCTCGACACGGTCCATGTCTCTGAAATCCGGGAGATCAAACCAGTTATCAAACAAATTCTCACCAAAAATACTCGGCAGTAACATACTACACACCTCCTCTACTCAATCACATCATCTGCTATCGAGCAGTGGGACG
>JAIKYQ010000022.1 GCA_024683035.1 Eubacterium sp. | reverse complement strand
CCGGATGAACTGCCGCCGGGGATGGTGGTGCTGCAGGCTCCGCTGGATCATATTTATCTGGCTGCTTCTTCGGCCATGGCACTGTTCCATGCCATGGATGCGCTGCCTGCGATTGCTTTTTCCGGTACGGAAGCGGACGGCTGGTACATAGAGGATGCTGCCGAAGCTATGCGGTCCGGGGATATACAGTTTGCCGGAAAATACAGCCAGCCGGATTACGAAGGACTGCTGGCAGGCGGGTGCGATGTGGCCGTGGAGTCTACGATGATCCTGCATACCCCGGAGGTACAGGAAAAACTGGAGGCCCTGGGGATCCCGGTCCTGATCGATGAGTCCAGCCACGAATCTCATCCTCTGGGACGGACGGAATGGATCCGATTCTACGGTGCTCTTCTGGACAAAGAAGAGGAAGCAGATGCCTTTTTTGCTTCGCAGAAGGAGATCGTGACGGAGCTGGAAGGAGTGGAAAGCACGGAGAAAACGGTGGCATATTTCTTCGTCAACAGTAATGGCGGTATCGTTGTGCGTAAATCCGATGATTATATTCCGGCTATGATCGCACTGGCCGGCGGGAAGTACGTTTTTTCGGACCTGCAGAGTGAGAATCCGGAAAGCAGCAGCGGATCGGTCACTCTTTCCATGGAAGAATTCTATGCCCGTGCCGGCGACTGTGATTACCTGATCTATAATGCGGCCATCGAAAACCCGCTGCGCAGTCTGGCGGATCTGGCGGATAAAAACCCGGTCTTTGCAGATTTCAAAGCTGTGAAGGAAGGGCATGTGTATACGACGGACAAATATATGTATCAGGCGACGGATATCATGGGGGAACTGATACGGGATATACATAAAATGCTGACAGGGGAAGACGATTCTGCTATGCTGTTTCTCAGACAGGTTTCCTGATATTTTCGGGACAAAAGGTCGGATAAAACAGACGTCCTGGTGAAAAGCACAACCATACCACAGGAAGATCGAGGGAAAAATGCGGGACAGAACAGAACAGGAAAAATCTTTCCGGGGTGCGTTTCATGAAGAAAATGTACGCAGCCGGGCGCGGTATGCGCTCGTCTTTGTGATCCTGATCGCGGCCTTTGTGCTGATCACAGTCCTGAATATCACGATCGGCAATGTATCGATCTCAGGCAGGGATATTCTGCGGATCCTGTTTTTCAGGGTGGGAGAGCAGACAGAGGTCAATATCATCTGGCTGATCCGGCTGCCGCGTGTCATGATGGCTTTTTTGCTGGGCGGCGCACTGGCGCTGGCCGGTTTTCTGCTGCAGACATTCTTTGAAAACCCGATCGCAGGCCCGTTTGTGCTGGGTATTTCTTCCGGTGCCAAAATGATGGTGGCGCTTGTGATGATCCTGCTGCTCGATCATTTTCATGCGGTTTCCTCCTGGGTCCTGGTCGGAGCCGCTTTCGCCGGCTCGCTTCTGATCACGGCGTTTATCCTGCTGATCTCCCGGCGCGTGCATCATATGGCTTCACTGCTGGTTTCCGGCATCATGGTCGGCTATATCTGTTCCGCCGTCTCGGAATTTCTCATCACCTTTGCAGAAGATGCGGACATCGTCAATCTGCACGGCTGGTCACAGGGCAGTTTTTCCGGCATGAGCTGGAGCAATGTGGCGATCGCGGCCATCATCATCCTGATCGCTTTTACGGCGGCATTTTCACTTTCCAAACCAATCGGCGCTTTTCAGATGGGCGAGCAGTACGCACAGAGCATGGGCGTGAACATCCGGACCTTCCGGATCGCGCTGATCCTGCTTTCCAGCATACTTTCTGCAACAGTAACGGCTTTTGCCGGCCCCATTTCCTTTGTGGGGATTGCCGTCCCGGTTCTGATCAAAAAAGCACTGCACACGGCAAAGCCGTTGGTTGTTATTCCGGCTACGTTTCTGGGCGGTGCCGTTTTCTGCATGGGCTGTGACCTGATCGCCCGGACCGCGTTCGCGCCGACCGAGCTGAATATCAGTACGGTCACGGCGGTTTTCGGCGCACCGGTTGTGATCCTGACCATGGTAAAGAGGCAGAAGGAGAGATGGAACTGACCGTGCCGCAGGGCCAGAACGAAGTGTATCAGAACCAGAGACAGCAGAGAAAGAAACGGTAAAGAGAGTTAAGGGATCCGATTATGAATCACCTGCAGATGGAGCATGTATCCGTCGGGTATGACGGCAAAGCATTAGTCAAAGACATCGATATCAGCATAGAAAAAGGCGAGATCGTTTCACTGATCGGGCCTAACGGCAGCGGAAAATCCACCATTCTGAAGAGTATTGTCCGACAATTGGCCCTGGTGGCCGGTACCGTGGAGCTGTCCGGCGAGGATTTTTCCCGGATGAAGGAATCCGAGGCGGCGACACGCATGGCTGTCGTTCTGACAGACCGCATCAAGGCGGAACTGATGACCTGTTATGATATCGTGGCAACAGGGCGCTATCCCTATACCGGACGGTTTGGCCGCCTGTCAGTAGACGACGAGGAAAAGGTAGAAGAAGCCATCCGGCTGGTGCATGCCGAAGAGATCGGAACGCGCAGTTTTAACGCCATCAGTGACGGGCAGAAGCAGCGGATCCTGCTGGCCCGGGCTATTGCACAGGATCCGGAGATCATTGTCCTGGATGAACCGACCTCCTATCTGGATATGCGGTACAAGCTGGAACTGCTGACCATTCTGAGACGTCTTTCCCGGGAGAAGAAAACAACGATCGTGATGTCACTGCATGAGATCGATCTGGCACAGCGGATTTCCGACAGGATCCTGTGTGTACGGGAAGATCATACCTTCGTGTGGGGCACACCGCAGGAGATTTTCAGGGACGATCTCCTGCAGGAACTGTATGGTCTCGACAGGGCCTGCATCGATCCGTGTTTTGCGGATCTGACAGGCGGTCCTTCCCGATAAACCAGAACGGGTGAAAGGGGAAATATGTATCAGCGGATACGGTATTTTCTGAAAACGGCGGAAACGCGCAGCTTTTCGATGGCGGCACAGAGTCTGTTTATTTCGGCGCAGGCGCTGACCAAGCAGATCAATCTGCTGGAGCAGGAACTGGGCGGCAGGCTGTTTGTGCGCACGCCGCACGGCGTGAGCCTTACATCGTTCGGGCAGTATGCAAAAGAAAAGCTGGCCAGACTGGATCAGGAATACACGGATGTATGGAAAGACCTGCAGGAATATGCCCGCGGCGAAAAAGAACAGATCCGGATCGGAATTTTTGCGGCTCTTCCGCGGGAACAGCTGGTCTCGCCTCTGGTCTCATTTCTTCTGGCTACCTATCCGGAGCGGCAGTTCAGCCTGGAGATGATCGAGCTGGATGAAGGCCGCCGGAAAGTGCTGGAAGGGAAACTGGATATCCTTCTGACAAACATGCACGAGGAAGACAGGCTGGACGGGTTTACCTGTCTGGCTTTCGGGGAATACGATGCGAGGGTGATCGTATCGCTGTCACATCCCTGGGTTATGAAGGGACAGATTACGGCAGAAGATATGAAAACAGAAGCTTTCATCAAGATGCACATGGATAACGAGCACTATACCGTTCCCTGGGAGCAGAGTTTCTACCGGAATGTCCCCTGTAAGAAAATACTGGAAGCACCGAATTTTGAAACGATGCTGGTCTTGCTGCAGCAGGCAGCGGGATTTGCCGTGTTTCCTATGGCATTTATGAATATGGGCAGCGCCAGAGTGAAGAGTTTTCCGTTTCCGGGCAGGACTCTGAAGTTCTATACGGCGCTGGTCGTACGCAGGGAAAGCGCAGAAGGGAGACTGCGGGATCTGATTCAGGACCTGACGAGAGAATTTGAACTGGTCCCGATCATACGGTGAGGCCGGCCGCAGCGGTGCACAGGAAGAAGATGTTGAGACAGAGGATCAGGTACAACCTGAGGTTGAAACAAATCGCCTAAAAACTGATTCCGGGGAGAGGAAGGATCTGCTATGTTGTGTACAGAGCAGATTTTTTTTCGGAAACAGATCTGCAGAACGGAACACGTGGGAGCCAAAGAGCAGGGAGGAACGGGAATGCTGACTGAACGCGAGAATATGGAGATCTGCTGGAATCACGAGCAGCCGGAATGGGTGCCTATGATCAATACGGCGGCGCAGATGATCATCACGCCGGAGATCAATGACAGGCCGCTGTTCATGGACGGTACCGATGATTTCGGTGTACAGTGGGAGTTGGATAAAGCACATCCGGAACTGATGACCCACGTGAAACCGGGGTGCGAACTGTTTGACGATATCTGTGACTGGGAAGATTACGTAAAGTTCCCTCATGCCAAAGAGATCGACTGGGAGCCGGCCCGTATGCGGACAAAAGCCATGTGGGCGAAAAAAGACCAGCTGCAGGGCTATTTTGTCGGGAACATGGGGGCGTTTGAAAAGATCTGTGCCATGATGGGCCATGTCAACGGACTGATGGCTCCGTACGATGATGAAGATGCGTATCAGGCGTTTGTGGATGCCTACGCGGATTACCGGATCGAGCAGTTCGAAGTTCTGAAAGAGTATCTGGATATCGACTTCGTCATGATGCACGATGACTGGGGCAACCAGGAAAACATGTTCATGGATCCGGATCAGTGGCGTCAATTCTACAAGGAGCCGGAACGCCGCATGGCAAAGGCAGCCCATGATCTGGGCATGCATTACATGCATCACAGCTGCGGGTATATCCAGCAGATCGTACCGGATCTGGTAGAGATTGGCGTCGATGCCTGGCACAGCGTGCAGCCGAGCAATGATCTGAAGATGCTCAAGGAAACACTCGGGGACAAACTGATCTTTGCC
>JAIKYQ010000202.1 GCA_024683035.1 Eubacterium sp. | reverse complement strand
CATGCTACGAAGCCTATTGCCGCTTTTGATAAGCTGGATGAAGGCGGACATGAACTGTTCAACACCGGCGACGGAGCCAAGACCCACTTTGACAGTGTGCTTTATGAACTCGTCAAGGGCACTGCTTATGAGAAAGAAATGTCTGAAGATCTGGAAAAAACCGATGCCCTGGAAAATGACATGACCTATCGTTTGTACATGTTTTCGCCACTTTATTATCTGATGCCTGCCAACGAAGGCTATGAAAGGTCTTCAGTCGCTTCGTACTGGCGGATCCGCACGGGTATCGAACAGACCGACACCGCGCTGACTACCGAGATCAATCTTGCCCTTGCACTGGAAGCTTATGGTGCAGAAGTGGACTTTGAAACAGTCTGGGATCAGGGACATACGCAGGCAGAGAGAACCGGGAAAGGAACGGAAAACCTGATTGCCTGGATCAATTCTCTATGGTCTTGACACTCCCCACGGATGAATCCGGGGGATTCTTGGGTCAACGAGCGCAGCGCCGAGGTTGCGTCTTACATGCTCTCACCAAGCGTTGGGTTCGGGCGTGTCCCGCCCTACCATGGGATCTGCTGATTCAGGCTACGATATCTGCCGCAGCCCTTCCTGCAGGATATTGACCGCCGCATTCCGGTCACGGTCATGACGTGCTCCGCATTGCGGACATGTCCATTCCCGTACTTTGAGTTCTCGGACATCCGGGTTCTTATATCCGCAGCAGGAACACCGTTGACTGGATGGGTAGAAAGGATCGATCACAGATATCTTTCTTCCATACCACGCCGCCTTGTACTCCAGCTCGCGGCGGAACTCAGAGAACGACGCATCGGAAACAGATTTCGCAAGGTGATGGTTCTGCATCATACCCTTGGTTGGAGTGGGGTGAAAAATGAACAGAGGGTGTATACTGATCGTATGGGTAGGAAAGGACGATGAGAATGCCAAGCAATAACAGTAAATACACCCCGGAGTTCAGGGCGGAGACAGCGAAATACGTCATAGAAAGCGGGAAGTCTTCAACGAGCGTAGCCGAGGAGATAGGGATCGACAAGAACACCGTCTGCAGCTGGGTGAGAGAATATCGAAGAAAAAACGGATTGCCGAGCTATGCGGAAGAGAAAGGGATCCAGCCATTGAGAGGCAAGGAATACAACGAAGAAGAAAAGCGGATCCGGGATTTGGAAAAGGAAAACCGGAGACTAAGGAAAGCGCTGGAAGACGAACAGGAAAAGGTAGCCATATTAAAAAAATCCCTGCACATCTTTATGGAAGCACAAGAATGAAGTACGAGGCGATAGCCGGCAGCCGAGAATTCTCCGTGCGGAAGATGTGCGAGGTACTGGGGCTGCGGGAAGCAAATTATTATCAATGGAAGAGACGGCAAAGGGGTCGGGAAGCAAGAGAAGAAAAAGAACGGGAGATAACAGAACTCATCCGCCAGGAGTTTCTGAAAAACAGACGGCTGTACGGATACCGGAAAATGCAGAGGAGTCTTGAAAAGCAAGGGATAAAGCTCAGTGAATACAAGATTCGGTGGATCATGCGGAAGAACGGGCTGTATCCGGTGAGTCTGAAGAAATACAGGCCGGGCCGGAGCCTTTCGGTAAGGCTGCCGTATCTGCCGGACGAACTGAAACAGAAGTTCACATCCGAGAAGCCGGGAAAGATTCTGGCTGGAGACATCACGTATATCCGAACAAATCTGGGATGGGTATATCTGGCAGTAGTGATGGACCTGTATAACCGGGAGATCCTGGGATATTCGGTCAGTCAGAACATAGATGCCGAGCTGGTGAAAAGAGCGATGGGAAACGCCATCGCAAAGAGCGGCGGGCTGAATGGTGCCTTGTTTCATTCCGACAGGGGGAGCCAGTACAGCAGCGAAAGTTTCCGGCGGATGCTGGAAGAAAACGGAATCCGGCAAAGCATGAGCAGGGCCGGATGTCCTTACGACAATGCCTGCTCGGAGAGCTTCTTCGCGACAGCGAAGAAAGAATGCATTTACCTGAAAAACTATGCTACAATAGAGGAAGTAAAGCAGGATATCTTTGAATATGTGGAATTATTCTACAACAGGAAACGTATGCATTCGTTCCTAGGCTATATGAGTCCGGTAGAATACCGTCTGGCACACAGTGCTTGAAATACCTGCATACTTTACCCATACGATCAACGCGTGACCACTGTTAAAAACTAACCGCACTCCAGCTGATGGCGGTCTGTACTACGTGATGGGAGAGGACCAGCCTGCCGGACATGTTGCCGGTACTGCCGACGAAGATGGCAGCAAGGGAACGACCTTCGTGCCCAACGCGACGACAGGTGAACTGCTGATCTGCGGTCTGGAGGATGACGAGTATATCGTTACCGAAACGCAGACGGATAACGGTTACACGCTGCTGAAGGATGACATCCATGTCGTGATCACTGCGACAGACGATGCGGACCGTCCCTGCGGCATCTACGGCACCGACGTGCTCGGTCTGCTGCAGAACGATCCGCGTTACGAGACCTTCGACGGGTATAAGGAACTCGAGCACAACATGCTGACCGCCTCCGCGACAGTCGACAGGGACGAGGTCACCATGGAGCCGGACAGAAGCTCTGAAAACGCCAGAGTGCCTCTGACGGTCGTTAATACCAAAGGCTTCGACCTGCCCCGTACCGGTGACAACGGCGTATGGCAGTACAGCGTGTTTGGCGTCATTCTGATGGCGGCTGCCGCTGCGGTGATCATTGCCCTGATCAAGACCGGGAAGAAGAAACAGAAGACAAAATAAACGGCAGAACAACAGGCAGGGGTCATAACAGCCCCTGCCTGTTGGTTAATGCAATGTATGGAGGAGTACAGTGAAGAAATGGAAGAAGGCGGTTCTGTTTGCTCTTGCTCTTACGGTTCTGATCGGTGCAGTGCTGTTCACGATATATCCGCTTGTGGCCAACGCTGTGAATGATAAGTATGCCAGTGTAGTCCAGACAAGATACACCGAGGAGTTGAAA
>JAIKYQ010000185.1 GCA_024683035.1 Eubacterium sp. | reverse complement strand
AATCATTTCAAGCTGTTAAGCAAGCTGTCATCATGGCCAAGATTATTCGGTCGATAGCACCTCAAATCATATCAAGCTATTCATAAAGCTGTCCCCACGGCTAAGAGTATTCGGGCGGCAGCAGCTCAAATCACATCTAGCTGTTAAGCAAGCTGTCATCATGGCCAAGATTATTCGGTCGATAGCACCTCAAATCACATCAAACTATTCATCAAGCCGTCTCCACGGCTAAGAGTATCCGGACGGTGGCACCTCAAATCACGTCATGCTATTCATCAAGCTGTCTCCACGGCTAAGAGTATCCGGACGGCAGCACCTCAAATCACGTCATGCTATTCATCAAGCTGTCTCCACGGCTATGGGTATCCGGATGGCAGTACCTCAAATCATGCCATGTTTTATATCAAGCTGTCATCATCAGACCAAGTGGAAGGCGATAGACGTTTTATATTACAAATGATCCATAAAAAGCCGTATTTACGTCAAAGGAGGAAAGGTATGAGTATTTTATCAGAACAAGTATATGCCAGATTGGAGGAACTAAGCTTTCGGCTGTCTGTTTTGGAAAAGAACCTGAATAACGCACCAGAAGGAAGACTGCGAGTGAGTATGCATGGAAAAAGAATACAATTCTATCAGGTGACGGTTTCAGGAGATAATACCGGCAGGTATTTGCAGCGGTCAGAGAAACAATTAATCCAACGGCTTGCTCAAAAAGATTATGACAAGCGCGTTTTGAAAATATTGAAACAAGAGAAGA
Source organism: Eubacterium sp. (assembly GCA_024683035.1). Classification (GTDB taxonomy): domain Bacteria; phylum Bacillota; class Clostridia; order Lachnospirales; family Lachnospiraceae; genus Bilifractor. Next base: position 31,491 of record JAIKYQ010000185.1, on the reverse strand, counting down.
AACTACTGGAAAAACTGGATTTGTATTACAAAACCTCGATGAAGAAAATCAGTGATCAAAACAATATAGTCATGCCTGATTTTTATTCCGGACCCGAAGAACTTCTGCTAAGAAAAAGTATTGAAGCCAGAAGGAAACTGGTAATGCCAATTGCAGACGATACGGAAACATTTGTTCAGAGATGGCTTTCGGAAACCTATGAAAAGAAGGGGTTTCGGGATACGGATACAGAATACTATACGGGAAGTGGTATCAGAGTGCGGTCTAAAACGGAACTGATCATTGCGGAAATGCTGGAGAAGAAAGAGATCCCGTTTTATTATGAAAAACCGTTGTATCTAAAGGGGCAGGGCACCATTTATCCGGACTTTACGGTACTGAACAAAAAAAGAAGAAAGACAATGTATTGGGAACATTTGGGAATGATGGATGATGAGTCTTATCGAGATCATGCACTCGAAAGAATTAATTACTATATTATGGCCGGAATTTTTCCTGGACAAGAACTGATCCTGACGCATGAAACAGCGACGAGGCCGATTCGGACCGGGATTCTGGAAAGCGTCATAGATCAATATTTGCTCCGGTGAGGATATTTACTGAAAACCAGAAGAGGCATCGCGATTTGATCGCGATGCCCCTCTGCCATGAGTATGTATGCTTTTCGGGATTGCTCCCGCCCCATCCTTATATCAGAAGTGGGTTGTTGTCTGTCTGTCCTTATGCCAGGAAGTAGCTGTTTACATATCCGGAAACACCGGTTTTGGGAACGTAGACCCATACGTAAGTGGTCATCACACCTCCGACTCCGGGGCCCTGTACATAACCGCCGGTGATCTCGACAACATCGCCGTTGTACAGCTTGGTGCTCTGGATTTCGTTTTCATACTTGTAATCCGGTGCGGTCCGGACTGCCAGGTAACCCGCCTGCAGATTGGCGACTACTCTCTGATTTCCCGCGCCTGCAACACCGTTCGCTCCGCCGTTTACCTCTTCCAGATTCTGTTCGTTGATCTTCTTCATATCTGCCATGACTTTTTCCTCCTTTATCTCTGTGTTTTTTCCTTCTCTGTTTTGTCGTTTTCTCTGTTTGTTTTGTTGTATCTGTATTGTAACCGGTGTATCATCACAGTTCTGTCACACAGATCCGGCCGCGTGAAGATACAGATCCGGCCGTGTGAAGATGCTGATCTGAGCCGATAGGATGCCGATCCGGCTGTGTGAAGATACAGATCCGGCTGTGTGAAGATGCCGATCCGGCCGCGATAGGATACCGATCCGGCTTATCAAAGGAAAAGCTTTATGATAACATATAAATAGGAGCCGGAAGGAAAGACCAACATGGAGAACCGGAGGGAATGACGGCATGAATATTCTGATCCTGAACGGATCCCCCAAGGGGAAGAACAGTATAACACTGCAGACGGTGGAATACCTGAAAATATTATTTCCGGAACATACGTATGAAATCCTGCATGTCGGACAAAGGATCCGCAGCCTGGAGAATGATTTTTCGGAGGCGCGGCAGGCCCTGGAGCGGGCGGAACTGATTTTGTTCTCCTATCCGGTTTATACGTTTCTGGTGCCGGCGCAGCTGCACCGGTTTATTGAATTGATCCGGGAGAACGGCGTGGATCTTTCCGGAAAATTTGCGTCGCAGATCAGTACGTCCAAGCATTTTTACGATACGACGGCGCATCGCTTTATTTCCGACAGCTGTCAGGATCTGAAGCTGCGCTATATCCGGGGACTGTCTGCAGATATGGAAGACATCCTGACGAAGAAAGGGCAGAAAGAGGCGAGAAGCTTCTTCCGATTCCTGCTCTGGAATATGCAGAATGGTTTTTACGAAACGGGACTGGTCCGGAATAATGAGACCACGTTCCATCCTGTTATCGCATCGGATGTACGGGAAACAACGGTGAAAGACAAACTGCATACGGCACTCGTAACAGACTATGATCCATCTGCACCTCCTCAGGAACTGGTGGCCATGATCCGGCGTTTTGAAAAGCGGCTGCCCGGGACCTGTGAACAGATCAATCTGCATGAATTTCCTTTCCAGGGCGGGTGTATGGGCTGTTTTCACTGTGCTTCGGATGGGGCATGCGTGTATAAGGATGGGTTTGATTCCTTTTTACGGCAGCATATCAACAGTGCAGATGCAGTCATTTTTGCCTTTACGATCCGGGATCATTCCATGGGATACCGGTTTAAGCTCTACGATGACAGGCAGTTCTGCAACGGACACCGCACAGTAACGATGGGGAAACCGGTCGGGTATCTGGTTGACGGGGAGCTGGCAGCGGAAGAGAATCTGCGGACGCTGATCGAAGCGCGTGCCCAGGTCGGCGGCAATTATCTGGCTGGCGTGGCCACGGATCAGAACGATCCGGATGCGGAAATCGACCGGCTGGTGAAAACGGTGGTATATGCGGTGCGGAATCGGTATACCCAGCCGCAGAATTTCTATGGGGTCGGCGGACTGAAGATTTTCCGCGATCTGATCTACCAGATGCAGGGCCTGATGAAGGAGGATCATCGTTTTTATAAGGAGCACGGGTTTTACGATTTCCCGCAGAAGAAAAAGGGACGTATCGCAGGGATGTATCTGGTCTCTGCCTTGATGAATAACGAAACACTCCGGAAGAAGATAAAAATCGATATGACAGACGGTATGATGATGGCATACCGGAAGGTGATCGAGCAGGCAGAAAAGGAGTACGACCGCGAGAAGGCAGCGCCAAAGGAGCCAGGCAGCGAAAAGGCAGCGCAAAAGGAGTAGAGTCGCGAGAAGGCATCGATGCAGGAAAGGAGAGCCTGAAAACATGGAGCATATCGTGCATCCGATCCCGCCGTTTTACCGGCCGGATTCCCGCATTCTGATTCTCGGCAGTTTTCCCTCCGTCAAATCCAGAGAAAGCCGGTTTTTCTACGGCCATCCGCAGAACCGGTTCTGGAGACTGATGGCACGGTTGTTTGAAGAAGAGGAAGTGCCGGGCACGGTCGAAGAGAAAGCGGCGTTTCTGGAACGGAACCGGATTGCCGCCTGGGATTCGATCCATGCCTGTGATATTACCGGTTCCAGCGACAGTTCGATCCGGAATGTAGAACCGAACGATCTGAGGGAGATCCTGGACGCGGCAGATATTCGCCACATTTATACGAACGGGCGGAAATCACAGGAAATCTACGCGCGGTACTGTCAGCCGCAGACAGGAAGAGAAGCGATCTGTCTGCCGTCGACATCGCCTGCCAATGCGGCCTGGGGGATGGACAAACTGGCAGAAGCCTGGGGCGTTATCCTGGAGGATTTCCGATAATGGACCGGCCGGGCAGGTGTCAGGCACAGGAAGGACAGAGGGAAACAAGAGCAGAAAGGAAGCCGTCGAAAGGGAACACATATGAAAAAAGACAGGCAGTTAGAAAAGGAGACAATCCGGGAGATGATACAGGCGGCCGTTGAAGCGCAGAAAAAGGCCTATGCCCCCTACAGCAAGTTCTATGTGGGGGCAGCTGTTTTATGCGCTGGTGGAGAGGTTTATACCGGCTGCAATATTGAAAACGCATCTTATCCGGCCGGGAACTGCGCCGAGAGAACGGCTCTGTTCAAAGCTGTTTCAGAAGGAAAGACCGCGTTTTTGGCTATCTGCATTGTCGGCGGCCCGGAAGGGAAGAATGAAGAGTTCTGTCCGCCCTGCGGAATCTGCCGGCAGGTTCTGACAGAATTCTGTGATCCGGAAAACTTCCTGGTTATTCTGGCAAAAGGAACAGAGGAATACCGCTGTTATACATTGGAAGAACTGTTCCCGCTGAGTTTCGGGAGCCGTTTTCTGTAATATCGGAAACCGGTTTTTTGTAATGCAGGAACGAATTTCTGTAATGCGTAAAACTTTTCTGGAATTCTTCATTTACGCACGGAGAGAATTGGAGTAAACTCGGACTTGTAGCCCTGATAAGGACAGGTTTAAAACTGGGGATATCAGGAAAGAGAATTTTGTGGTAAACTGTTAGGACAAAGATTTGTCCGGAGAAATGAAGATGAGAAAAACCGCCTTTTTGCGCATATGCACAGGCATAGTGATGCTGCTGGTTATCTCCTGCTGTCTGTCCGGCTGTTCTGATCAGCTGGAAGGAGTGCTGGAGAATCAGTTTACTGTGCCCAAAAAGGTGACGATTGAAAAACACGACACGGTTACACCGACTCCGGAACCCACACCGACTCCGACCCCGGAACCGACACCTTCGCCGGAAGTACAGAGTGTACTGGATGAAAATGCAAAAACCACGGCGCTGACGCCGCTGGAGGATCCGGAGGCAGAGGGGGCAGACGGGCAGCCGGCAGCGACACCGACTCCGGAAATAGAAAAACCGACAGTGCTGCCGGAAGGCACCATTTCAGCGGTCGGAGTTACAAAAGAAGAGTCGGATGCAGCGACGCTGGCCAGGCAGGAAAAGGTCGTGGATGCGGCCAACGACCTGCTGGATCACGGGTATTATTCCAAAGAATCGCTGATTACCGATCTGATGAACCGGGGATATACCTATGAAGAAGCCACCTATGGCGCTGAAAACTGCTATGTGGACTGGGGATACTAAAAAACAGATACATGATTCATTCGGAATAAAGAAACGGCCGGGGATGACTCCGGCCGTATATTTTTCGCATCCTGCAGGTTCCGTGTGTGAAAAGGCAGCTTAAGGGAGAACGCATTATGCGGAAAAAAGCAGCAGGCAGATCAGATAGCAGACCGGTTGGTGAAGCAGATAAATCCAGAGACTCTTTTTTCCCAGGGGGGTCAGCAGCGGGATGCGATGCTGCATGGCCTGCTGCCAGGAAGGATGACGCAGGAAGATCCGATTCATAAACCAGCCGCAGAGATACAGAAAGAACCAGGGAAGGATCGGAAAGTAATCAGCAGAATAAAAGCCCGGGAAAGGAAAACCGAGCGGCGTAAGTATTTTTATATTATACAGAACGTCCGGAATACGGAAGAATATACGGGAGCCGAAGCCGACAAACCCCGCCTGGAGATTCCGGAAAAACAGGAAAAGCAGGAAACTGACGGCCAGTCCTGTATAAGGCGGTATTTTTTCCGCGGCAGGGCGAAGGGGGATCATCAGCAGGATGGCGCAGCCCAGAAAGTTGAGGACACCGAACCAGATCGCTTCTGAGGGAAAGGCCAGGAGCGTGACGGCCGTAACCAGAAGGCCGCAGAGATTGATGAGTATGCCGCGCCGGAGCGCTTTTTTCCGGCCCCAGGACCAGACAAAGCCCGAGATCAGGATAAAACTCCAGCAGATCGACTGCTGCCACAGGCGGCTTGCGGGATGGCTGTACCAGGAGGGATCCCTGCCGAAAACCATGAAGACATCATAGCAGAAATGGAACAAAACCATGCTGATGATGGTGATCCCCCGGAAGGCATCGATCGTATCATAGCGGCGGGGTGCGGCGGATTGGTCGGTGTGGCTGTGCATAAGATCCTTTCATCGGACCCGTGGAGTCCGTATGCATCAGGAGACGGGGCATTTCAGGGACAGCGCTTTTGCAGTCCGACCAAAGTATAGCAGAAAACACAGGAAAATGCGAAAAGGAAGAAGAAAAGGAGAAAATCGAACGGGATATCCTTGCTTTCCCGTAGGGAAATAGATACAATTCATACAAGAAAACAGGAGGAAGAATACATATGCTGGAAATAAAAAACCTGTCTTTTCTGGTTGATGATGAAGGGAAAAACAAAGAGATCATCCGTGATATCAGTCTGACCATACCGGATAAAAAACTGGTCGTGATCACGGGGCCGAACGGCGGCGGCAAGTCTACGCTGGCCCGGCTGATTGCCGGAATTGAAAAACCGACCTCAGGGAAGATCTTTCTGAACGGGGAGGATATTACGGAGAAATCCATTACCGAGCGGGCTAAAATGGGGATCGGATTCGCGTTTCAGCAGCCGGTCCGCTTCAAGGGGATCCAGGTACTGGACCTGATCCGTATTGCAACAGGAAAGCGTACTTCCGTGGCCGATGCCTGCGAGTATTTATCGGCAGTGGGGCTGTGCGCACATGAGTATATTGACCGGGAAGTGAACAGCAGCCTTTCCGGCGGCGAACTGAAGCGGATCGAGATTGCAACGGTTCTTGCCCGGGCAACGGCGCTGTCGATTTTTGACGAACCGGAAGCCGGCATTGATCTCTGGAGCTTCCAGAATCTGATCGAAGTATTCCAGAGTATGCGCCATAACATTAAAGACAGTTCGATCCTGATCATTTCGCATCAGGAACGCATCCTGAACATTGCCGATGAGATCATTGTCCTGAAAGACGGACGCCTGGAGAAAGAAGGAGACAAGAACGAGATCCTTCCGGGACTGATCGGCACGGATTCAGCTGTCAAAGGATGTGATAAGCTGCAATGAGTACAGACAAACAGACCGGATCGTCCTCCCAGGCTTCATGGATATGACGGACGCGGTTTGAAAGGAGAACAGAGATGGCAAATATGCTGGGTATGGATGAAATACAGATGCGGATCCTGCGGGAAGTCGCTGATCTGCACAAGGTTCCGGAAGGAGCTTTCAATATACGTTCCAACAGTGAGTCGGCCGGGCGCAGGTCTACGGCCAATATCCAGATCGAGCCGAAGGAAAACGGCAGCGGACTGGATATCTATATCAAGCCGGGCACCAAAAATGAAAGCGTGCATATTCCGGTCGTGATGACAAAGACAGGCCTGAAAGAAGTGGTGTATAACGATTTTCACATCGGCGAAGACGCGGATGTGGTGATCGTGGCAGGCTGCGGCATCGATAACTGCGGCGCACAGGATTCCGAGCATGACGGAATTCACCGGTTTTATGTGGAAAAAAACGCGAAGATCAAGTATGTGGAGAAGCATTACGGCTCCGGAAACGGCAGCGGCAAGCGCATTTTGAATCCCGGCACGGAAGTATATCAGGCAGAAGGCAGCACCGTGGAAATGGAAATGGTGCAGATCAAAGGTGTGGATGACACGACCCGCGATACGACGGCCGAACTGGCGGCGGGGGCAAAACTGCTGGTCCGGGAACGGCTGATGACACACGGGGAACAGCGGGCGATCAGTACCTATGTGGTGAAACTGAACGGCGAAGGGGCCACGGCCGATGTCGTGTCCCGTTCGGTAGCCCGTGACCGGTCTTTCCAGAAATTTGATGCGAAGATCATCGGCAATGCGCCCTGCTCCGGCCATACCGAATGTGATTCCATCATCATGGACCAGGGCCGCATTCTGGCCGTGCCCGGTCTGGAAGCCAACGATGTGGATGCGGCGCTGGTGCACGAAGCAGCGATCGGCAAGATCGCCGGCGACCAGATCATCAAGCTGATGACGCTCGGCCTGACCGAGCAGGAAGCAGAAGAGCAGATCATCAACGGATTCCTGAAATAAGCCGGCGAGACAACGCCTTCAGAAAAACGGGAGAATAAAACGTGACAGAGTACAGGCAGATAGATATCAACCAGTATATCGGGAAGCAGATCCGCTGTTCCTGCGGACGCATCCATGAGACAACCGTAAAATGCATCGATATAGCCCGCGGCGCCACGCAGCGTCTGGCCGCCCATGTGCGGGAACTGGGGTATGCAAAGATTTTTCTGGTTGCCGATCAGAATACCTGGCAGGCAGCGGGAAAAGCGGCGGCGGAAGAGCTGGAAAAGGCGCAGGTTGCCTGCGAAAAACTGGTGTTTCAAAGAGAAGACGATCTGGTACCCGACGAAATTGCGGTCGGTGAGCTGGAGGTGGCTTTCCCGGCGGACACAGACCTGGTGCTGGCGGTCGGTGCCGGCACGATCAACGATCTGTGCAAATTCATCAGCTGGAAAAATCATGTCGACTATATGATTTTCGCCAGCGCGCCGTCGATGGACGGGTTTACGTCCACGGGCGCGGCACTGGTCCTGCATCATGTGAAGACCACACTGGAGACACACGGACCGGTGGCGGTCATCGGCGATGCGGAGATCCTGGCGAAGGCGCCGCTGGAGATGATCACGGCCGGTCTGGGCGATACGCTGGGCAAGTATACCTGCCTGCTGGACTGGAAGCTGGCACACCGGATCAACGGAGAGTATTACTGCGGGGAGATTGCCCGGATGGTAGAAGAGGCGCTGCAGAGGGTGCAGGCCCTGAGTGCGCGCCTGGGGCAGCAGGATCCGGAAGCGGCGGAAGCACTGACCAAGGCACTGGTTTTGACCGGGCTGGCCATGAGCTTTGCCGGAAACTCCCGGCCAGCCTCCGGCTGTGAGCACCATCTGTCTCATTTCTGGGAAATGCGGTATCAGATGGAAGGGCGCAAATCCATCCTCCACGGGATCAAAGTGGCCATCGGACTGGTCACGTCCCTGAAGCTGTATCAGATGCTGGCAGAAGAAGAGCCGGATTTTGAAGCACTGAAGCAGTCTGCCGGAGCGCTGCAGCAGGACGGCACGGTTCGTGCCGGTGAGGATTCTCTGCATGACCCGGCGTTTTGGGAAAGAGAGATCCGCCGGGAATACAAAGAAGCCGCGGACGGGATCTTGCAGCTGGAACAGAAAACGCACAAGAACGACGAGGCAGCCAGGCAAAAGCGGCTGGCTGTTATGGAAGCGGCCTGGCCGGAGATCCGGCAGCTGATCCGGGAAAGCCTGCCGGCACCGGAAGAAGCGGAGAAGATCCTGCTGACGGCAGGAGCGCCGGTCAATCCGGAACAGATCGGTCTGCATACCGGCCTGGTGGAGGAAGCCGTGCGTGTGGCCAAAGAGGTGCGCGACCGGTATACGGTCCTGCAGATCCTCTGGGATCTGGATCTGTCGGAACGGTTCGCCAAAGCGGCGAGAGAATATTTCGAAGAGGGACAGCCCGTCTATCGGGATCATCAGAAGCAGCAGCTGCGGAAACAGCTGGAAAAAACCCGGTGTTTCGTGCTGGACATGGACGGCACGATCTACCTTGGCAATGAACTGTTCCCCTTTACCAGAGCCTTTCTGGAGAAGGTAGAGGAAACCGGGAGGCAGTTTGTGTTTTTCACGAACAATTCTTCCAAAAACAAGCAGGATTATCTGGAAAAACTGGAGCGCATGCAGATTCCGACGGTGCCGGAAAAGATGTACACGTCTTCGGAAGTCATAGCGGAGTATCTGCGTGCCGAACATCCCGACGATACCTGTTATGTCGTCGGAACGCCCAGCCTGGAAAAGGTACTGCGTGAAAGCGGCTGCCGTCTGGTACAGGAAGATCCGGATATTGTGATCCTGGGTTTTGATACGACGCTGGTCTATGAGAAGCTGGATAAAGCGAGTCGGTTCCTGGAACAGGGAGCGGTCTATTATGGCGTGCATCCGGACAAGGTCTGCCCGGTGGAAGGGAAACACATGATGCCGGACTGCGGCGCCATGGCGGCCCTGATGGAGGCAACGACGGGGCAGCTGCCGCGGTATTTCGGCAAACCCGCCCGGGAGACACTGGACTACGTGATCCGCCATACCGGATGCCGCGAAGATGAGATTGCTTTTGTCGGAGACCGGATGTATACGGACATTGCGGTCGCAGAGGGAACAAAGGCTCTTTCGATCCTTGTCCTGACAGGGGAAACAAAGCGGGAAGAACTGGCAGAATACCCGTATGCACCGGATATGACCGTGGAGTCGCTGGAAACACTGACGGAGCTTTTGTAATTTGACAACCGTATACAGGAAAGGTACAATTCCACCATGAGCAGGATCTTTTATATCATGGGCAAGAGCGCCGCAGGAAAAGATCATATTTACAGAGAACTGCTGCAGGATCAGGACCTGCGGCTTTTTTCTCTGGTGCTGTATACCACGAGGCCGATGCGGAACGGGGAAGCCGACGGGCGGGAGTATTTCTTTGTGAATGAGGATCGTCTGGAACAATTCCGGCGGAGCGGACAGGTGATCGAAGAACGGGTATACGATACCGTGTACGGTCCCTGGGTGTATTTCACGGCGGATGACGGGCAGATCGATCTGAAGGAACGGGATTATCTGGGCATCGGCACACTGGAGTCGTATTGCCAGCTGGTTTCTTATTTCGGGCAGGATGCCCTGGTGCCGCTGTATATTGAAGCAGAGGACCGGATCCGCCTGGAGAGGGCCATGCGCCGGGAAGGAAAACAGCCGCATCCGAAGTATGCTGAAATATGCCGGCGGTATCTGGCAGACGAGGAAGATTTTTCGGAAAAGAAACTGGCAGAGGCAGGGATCGACCGGCGTTATGCCAACAACGGTGCCCTTTCGGCATGCGTGGAAGAGATCAAAAAAACCATCCGCGGGTCTATGTAGATCACGGAGAATATGATACACTGAAAAGCAGACACAGCCGGAGAAAAAACCGGCCGGAACAGAAACGCACAGACAGGCAGACAGCACATACGGCAGCGGAAAAGGAACAGCAGGACATGCAGGGAGCAGAGGAATTAACAGGATTTGCCGGAATCATCGGCCATGCGGACATCATTACGCATATGCAGAATGCGATCCGTAAGGGTCAGATTTCGCATGCCTATCTTCTGGCAGGAGAAAAGGGATCCGGGAAAACACAGCTGGCGGAAACCTTTGCCATGACGCTCCAGTGTGAAAAGCACGGCACCGATCCCTGCGGCCAGTGTCCGTCCTGTCTGAAAGCGCTCTCCGGAAATCATCCGGATATCCTTCATGTCAAGCACGATAAGCCGGGCAGTGTCAGCGTGGATGACATCCGCAGGCAGGTCGTGGGAGACGTGGCCATCCGGCCATATGAAAGTCCGTATAAAGTCTACATTGTCAACGATGCTTCCAAAATGACACCGCAGGCACAGAATGCGTTGCTGAAAACGCTGGAAGAACCGCCGGCTTATGCGGTCATCCTGCTTCTGGCGGATCATCCCGAAATGCTGCTGCCGACGATCCTGTCCCGCTGCGTCACGCTGCGGCTGAAGCCGGTCAGCAACAGCGAGATCCGGTCGTTTCTGATGAACCGGCTGCATGTGCCGGATTATCAGGCCGAAATCGAAACCTCTTTTGCACAGGGAAATCCGGGCAAGGCCAGAAAGATTGCGGAATCGGCAGACTTTATGGACATGGTCGAAAATGCCGTGTACCAGATGAAGCATTCGAAAGAGAAAGAGATCTATGAGATGGTGGACGCCGTCCGGGATCTTTCGGCGGAAAAGCAGAACATACAGGATTATTTCGATATCTATCTGATGTGGTTTCATGACGTGCTTATGTATAAAGCCACGCAGGACATTGACAGTCTGATCTTTAAGGAAGAGGTACCTGCGATCCGCGAACGGGCGGCAGTCAGTTCCTATGAGGGACTGGAGCGGATCCTGGAGGCGATCCACACGGCCGAAGACCGCCTGCGGGCCAATGTCAATTTTGACCTGACGATGGAACTGCTGTTTTTAACCATGAAAGAAGAATAACCGCCGACGGAAAACAGAACGCGGGAACAGGGAAGTTTATGACGAAAGTAATCGGAATTCGATTCCGCAACAATGGAAAAGTATATTATTTTGATCCGCAGGACCTTCCTCTGAAAAGCGGGGGCAAGGTGATCGTGGAAACGACCCGCGGCATGGAATGCGGCAGTGTGGTGCTGTCGCCCCGAGAGGTGGCGGATGAGCGGGTGCCGCAGCCGCTGCGTCCGGTGATCCGGGTCGCTACGGAAGAAGATCTGGAACGGGAACGCAGCAACCGCGAAAAAGAGGCGGAAGCATACCGGATCTGCCAGCAGAAGATCCTGGAACGCGGCCTGGACATGAAGCTGATCAAGGCGGAATTTACGTTTGACAATAAAAAAGTCCTGTTCTATTTTACGGCAGACGGGCGTGTGGATTTCCGGGAGCTCGTGAAAGATCTGGCTTCGGTCTTCAAGACGCGGATCGAACTGCGCCAGATCGGTGTGCGCGACGAAACCAGGCTGCTGGGCGGTATCGGGATCTGCGGACGGCCGCTGTGCTGCAGTACATTCCTTTCTGATTTTTCTTCGGTATCCATCAAGATGGCGAAGGAGCAGAATCTTTCCCTGAATCCGACCAAGATCTCCGGGACCTGCGGGCGGCTTATGTGCTGCCTGAAGAATGAGCAGGAGACGTACGAATATCTGAACAAACGCCTCCCCGGCGTCGGGGATATCGTATCGATCGCAGACCGGGAAGAGACCGGGGAGGTGCAGACCGTCAATGTGCTGCGCCAGACGGCCCGGGTCCTGATCGAAACCGAGGACGACAAAGAAATCGAAGAGTTCCCGGCAGATCAGCTGGAAGTCGTGATGACACGCCGGAAAAAGAACAAGGAACGGGCAAAAGAACGGGAGAAAGAGCGCGAGCGTGTAAAGGCGGAAAAAGAAGCAGTGCCTTCGGAAAAAGCAAAACCATCCGAAGAAAAGCTGCAGGATAAGCCGGAGACAAAAGGTTCCGGCAGAGGCCGCGGCGGACACGGAAAGAACAGAGATGCCGCCAAAAACGTTCCGGCAGATGAAAGACCGGCGGAAACGGAAAAACCTGCCGGCCAGAGCGGTGAAAGAAGCGGTTCCCGCAGCAGGAGAAGAAATCGCAGGAAAAAGGAGCAGAGTGAGTGACTGTGCTGCAGCAGGGAGAAACGCTGGATGATCTGCAGAACGGGCTCTATATTCTGCAGTCAGAGACCGGATTTCATTTCGGCATGGATGCGGTCCTGCTGGCTGATTACGTGAAAATACGGCCGGCGGAACGGATCCTGGATCTGGGCTGCGGAAATGGGATCCTTCCCTTGCTTCTGACTGCCCGTCATGCGGACGCGCGCATCACGGGGCTGGAAATACAGAAGGAAAGCGTGGAGCTGGCCAGGCGCAGCATTGCCTATAATCATCTGGAAGACAGGATTTCTGTGATAGAGGGAGATATCCGGGAAGCCGTGTCCCGTTTCGGGGCGGCTTCTTTTGATGTACTTATCAGCAATCCTCCGTATATGATCGCTTCACACGGAAAGCTTAATCCGAACAGGCAGGTGGCAATGGCCAGGCATGAAGTATCCTGTACGTTCGGGGATCTGGCTCACACAGCGGCCGGTCTTCTCCGGGATCATGGACGTCTGTATCTGGTGCACCGGCCTTTCCGGCTCGCGGAGATCCTGGATACGCTGCGGTCGTATAAACTGGAACCGAAACGGATGCGGCTGGTGCATCCGTTCATCGGGAAAGAGGCGAATCTGGTACTGATCGAAGCGGTGCACGGAGGCAATGCACGGATGACGGTCGAACCGCCGCTGGTCGTGTATGAAGAACCGGGGGTATACACAGAAGAAGTGCGCAGCATCTATCATGCGTAATCCGCCAACAGAGGTTATGACAGGCGGGATGCCCGGGTTTATGCAGCCACGAAAGGAAGAGAGAATGGCAGGCAGACTTGTTTTATGTGCGACCCCGATCGGGAATCTGGGGGATATAACGCCGCGTGTTCTGGAAGCGCTGCAAAGCGCTGACCGGATTGCGGCGGAAGATACGCGGAACAGCAGAAAGCTGCTGAATCATTTTGACATTCATACGCCGATGGTCAGCTATCATGAGAACAACCGGTTTGACCGCGGGCGGGAACTGGTCGGCCGTATGCTGCAGGGGGAAACGATTGCGCTGATCACGGATGCCGGCACGCCGGCGATTTCGGATCCGGGAGAAGAACTGGTGGCGATGGCGGCCGAAGCCGGGATCGAAGTGACATCCCTACCCGGGGCAGCGGCCTGCATTACGGCACTGACCCTTTCGGGTCTGCCGGCAAGACGGTTTGCCATGGAAGGATTCCTGCCGCGGGATAAGAAGGAGCGGGAAGCGATCCTCGAAGAACTGCAGCGGGAAACCAGGACGATCATCCTGTACGAGGCGCCGCACCGGCTGAAAAAAACACTGCAGGAACTGGCGTCGGTTTTGGGAGAAGAGCGCAGAGTATCTCTTTGCCGGGAATTGACGAAGATCCACGAAACGGTTTTGCGGGAAACGCTGGGAGAGGCGCTGCGGCGGTATGGCGCGGACGCGGAGGAACCCCGAGGCGAATATGTACTGGTGATCGAAGGACGAAGCCGCGAAGCAGTGCAGGCAGAAAAGCAGGCGGCATGGCAGGAAATGACGATTGCGGAGCATGTGCGTTTTTATATGGCGCAGGGCCTGGATCAGAAGGAGGCCATGAAGCAGACGGCCAGGGACCGGGGCTGCGGGAAGAGGGACATCTATGCTGCTGTCATGAAAAACGGAGATACAGACGGTTGAAAAGGATGCCGGGAGGACAGCGCGACGCTGTCCTCTTTAAGTTGTCGGCAGTCAGGCGGCATGGTACAATAGGAATAACAGAACGGAAAGTTTGGGATCATGTTGATTTCCATCAAAGATATTTGCTATAATTTGTTAGTTAAACCATGGAAAGGAGACACTTTATGAACATTACAATCAGCGGAAAAAATATGGATATTACTCCCAGCCTCCGGGAGGCTATACAGGAGAAGCTTGGTAAACTGGACCGGTATTTTACGCCGGATACAGACGTGCATGTAACGCTCAGCGTGGAAAAAGAACGCCAGAAAATCGAGGTCACGATCCCGGTCAAAGGCCGTATCATCCGTTCCGAGCAGGTCAGCAATGACATGTACGTATCGATCGACCTGGTTGAGGAAGTGATCGAGCGCCAGCTTCGGAAATATAAAAACAAGATCATCGACAAAAAGCAAAGTGCCGTCAATTTCCAGAAAGCCTATATCGATAATGACTATATGGAAAGCGAAGACATCAGCATCGTGCGTTCCAAACGGTTTGACATCAAGCCGATGTATCCGGAAGATGCCTGTGTGCAGATGGAGCTGCTGGGCCATAATTTCTTTGTGTTTATGAACGCCGATACCGATCAGGTGAATGTTGTTTACAAGAGAAAAGGAAACACATACGGTTTGATCGAACCGGAGGAATAATCTATGAAATTTACCGAGAAACTATTCGGAACCCATTCCCAGCGCGAGCTGAAGCGCATTATGCCGCTGGTTGATAAAATCATATCCTACCGGGATACCATGGTGGCTCTTTCCGACGAGGAACTGCGGGGAAAGACGAAGGAATTCAAAGAGCGTCTGGCTGCCGGAGAGACCCTGGATGATCTTCTGCCGGAGGCGTTCGCAACAGTCCGCGAGGCGGCGCGCCGCGTGATCGGGCCGGGACCGGATATCGATCCGGAGCCGGGAAAAGGGCTGGAACCGTACCGCGTGCAGATCATCGGCGGTATTATCCTGCATCAGGGACGTATTGCAGAAATGCGGACCGGTGAAGGTAAAACACTGGTTTCCACTATGCCCGCCTATCTGAATGCCTTGACGGGCCGCGGCGTGCATATCATCACGGTCAACGATTATCTGGCGGAACGTGATGCGGCCTGGATGGGCAAAGTGCACCGTTTTCTGGGGCTGACGGTCGGCTGCGTGCTGAACTCCATGAAAAACGATGAGCGCCGTGAGCAGTATGCCTGTGATATCACCTATGTCACCAATAACGAAGACGGATTCGATTATCTGCGTGACAACATGGTCATCTATAAAGAGCAGCTGGTGCAGCGTGACCTCGCGTTTGCCATCATCGACGAAGTGGACTCGGTTCTGATCGATGAAGCACGCACACCGCTGATCATTTCCGGGCAGAGCGGCAAATCCACCAAACTGTACGAAACCTGTGATATCCTCGCAGGACAGCTGCAGAAGGGTGAGGCGTCCGGGGAAGTCACGAAGATGACGGCTATCATGGGCGAGGAGATCATCGAAACCGGTGACTTCATTGTCAATGAAAAAGACAAGATCGTTACGCTGACAGAGCAGGGCGTGCACAAAGTCGAACAGTTCTTCCACATTGAGAACCTGTCCGATCCGGAAAACCTGGAGATCCAGCATAATACGATCCTGGCACTGCGGGCGCACAATCTGATGTTCCGCGATCAGGATTATATCGTCAAAGACGACCAGGTCATGATCGTAGATGAGTTTACCGGCCGTGTGCTGCCGGGCCGCCGTTATTCCGACGGTCTGCATCAGGCGATCGAGGCCAAAGAGCATGTCAAGGTCAAACGCGAAAGCAAGACCCTGGCAACGATCACGTTCCAGAATTTCTTCAACAAGTATGAGAAAAAGGCCGGCATGACCGGTACGGCTCTGACGGAAGAACAGGAATTCCGGGACATCTACGGAATGGACGTCATCGAGATCCCGACCAATGTGCCGGTGATCCGTGTGGATCATGAAGATGCCGTCTATATGACGAAAAAAGAGAAATTCCATGCGGTTGTCGAAGAGATCAAGGCTTCACATGAAAAGAGACAGCCGGTCCTGGTCGGTACGATCACGATCGAGACTTCCGAGCTGCTTTCCCGCATGCTGAAACGGGAAGGGATCCCGCATCAGGTGCTGAATGCCAAATTCCATGACGTGGAAGCGGAAATCGTTTCCCATGCCGGTGAGGCGGGGACCGTGACGATCGCCACCAACATGGCCGGCCGTGGTACCGATATCAAGCTGGACGACGAGGCACGCGCTGCCGGCGGTCTGAAGATCATCGGCACAGAGCGGCATGAATCCCGCCGTATCGACAACCAGCTGCGCGGCCGTTCCGGCCGTCAGGGAGACCCGGGCGAATCCCGCTTCTATATCTCTCTGGAAGACGATCTGATGCGGCTGTTCGGATCCGAGAAGCTGATGAACATATTCACGTCTCTGGGCGTGGAAGAGAATGAGCAGATCGAGCATAAGATGCTGTCTTCGGCGATCGAACGGGCGCAGAAACGGATTGAGAGCAATAACTACAGCATCCGTAAGAGCCTGCTGGATTACGACAGTGTCAACAATGAGCAGAGGGAGATCATCTATAAAGAACGCCGGGAGGTGCTGGACGGCGTAAATATGCGCGAGTCCATCATGAAGATGATCTATGATACGGTGGACAGCACCGTGGAAACCTGTTTTGGGGAAAATGACAGTAATGAATGGGATGTGAACGAGCTGAATCGTCTGCTGATCCCGATCATCCCGATCAAACCGGTCACACAGGCCGATATTGCCGGCGGCAATCAGGCAGAGCTGAAACAGAAGATCAAAGAAGAAGCCGTCAAACTCTATGAAGAAAAAGAGGCGCAGTTCCCGTCTGAAGAAAAGATCCGCGAACTGGAGCGGGTGGTCCTGCTGAAGGTGATCGACGAAAAATGGATGAACCATATCGACGATATGGAGCAGCTGCGTCAGGGGATCGGCCTGCAGGCATACGGACAGCGTGATCCGAAGATCGAATACAAGATGATCGCGTACGACATGTTCAATGAGATGACGGGCGGCATCCAGCAGGATACCATCCGGCTGATGTATCATGTCCGGATCCAGGAGCCGGTCGAACGGGAACAGGTGGCGCAGGTCACCGGCACCAACCGGGATGACGGCGGCACGAAGAAGACGAAACAGCGCAAGGATAAAAAGATCTATCCGAATGATCCCTGCCCCTGCGGCAGCGGACTGAAATACAAGCAGTGCTGCGGGCGGAAGCCGGCCTGATACAGGAATCGTTGACGGACGCAGCGCCGCCGCAGCAGGTTTTGTCGTGAACCTGCCCCACTTTGCTGAGCTGACTGCTGACTCCGGCTAAGCTTCCGAAGCATTCGACGAACGATTTTCTCTTACTTCGGAAGCAAGTCTTCGTAAGCAGTAGATCTCAGCTGCGTTCCTGGCAGAATGTTCACTCACAAAACGAGCTGCCACGGCACTGCTGTGATATGAATGGATCATGAATAAAATGAATAAGCCTCGTACCGCTTCGCTGCAAAGCAGCTTCCGCGGTACTGCAGATATTCGCATTCCGGGCCGCAGCCCTGCATGCTCATATCTGTTGTCCCGGCAAATTCCGGTATGTTCCTGCAGGCAAGCCTGCGGAACAGCCGTCACTTGCCGGAGGCTTATCAAATAAAATTTCACTAAGAAAGAAGGTGAGCAAGATGGTTGTGGAACTGCAGAACATGAAAAATGAAATCCGCACATACGATCAGCCGCTTGTGGAAGTGAGGGATTCACTTTGACCTCGCCAATAAAGAGCAGAGGATCGAAGAATTAGAACGAAAAATGGAGGAACCGGATTTCTGGGACAGACCGGAAGAAGCGCAGAAGCAGGTTAAGGAACTGGGCAGTCTCAAGGAAGACCGGGATACGTATAAAAAGCTGGTTTCCGCCAAGGAAGACATCGAAACGATGATCGAGATGGGCGAGGAAGAGGATGACGAGTCCGTCGTGCCGGAGGTCCGGGAGATGCTGGAGGAATTCAAGAATGATCTTGAATCGATCCGGATGAAAACGCTGCTCTCCGAAGAGTTCGATGACTGTGACGCTATCCTCCGGCTGCAGTCCGGTGCCGGCGGGACCGAAGCCATGGACTGGTGCGGCATGCTGTACCGTATGTACACACGCTGGGCGGAACGCAAAGGCTACAAAGTCGAAGTACTGGATTATCAGGAAGGCGACGAGGCCGGAATCAAATCAGTCATGTTCCAGGTCAACGGGGAGAATGCGTACGGATATCTGAAATCCGAAAAGGGAACCCACCGGCTGGTACGGATCAGTCCGTTCAATGCACAGGCCAAACGGCAGACGTCGTTCTGCCAGTGTGATGTGATGCCGGTCATCGATCAGGAGATCGATATCGAGATCCGGGATGAAGATATCCGGATCGATACCTATCGTTCCAGCGGCGCCGGCGGCCAGCACATCAACAAGACCTCCTCGGCCATCCGGATTACGCATATCCCGACAGGCATTGTGGTGACCTGTCAGAATGAACGCTCTCAATTCCAGAACAAGGATAAGGCCATGCAGGTTCTGCGGATGCAGCTGTATGAGCTGGAGAGAGAGAAACAGGCGGAAAAAGAGGCAGGAATCCGCGGAGAAAAGACAGATATCGCCTGGGGGCACCAGATCCGTTCGTATGTCCTGCAGCCGTATACGCTGGTCAAGGACCTGCGTACCGACGAGGAACGCGGGCAGGCCGACAGGGTGCTGGACGGAGACCTGGATCCGTTTATCAATGCCTACCTGAAATGGCGGGCTCTCCAGAAGAAAGAAGGACATCAGCAGATCTGACAGAAGCACGGAGGAACAGCGTGATCAAAGCAGCAATACTCGGCTACGGAACGGTCGGTTCCGGCGTAGTTGAGGTTTTACGTACCAATAAAAACCAGATCACCAAAAAAGCAGGAACAGAAATCGAAGTATCGTATGTACTGGATCTGCGGGATTTCCCGGGAGATCCGGTGGAATCCATACTGGTACATGATTTTGATGTCATTCTGCAGGATCCGGATGTGCGTATCGTTGTGGAGACCATGGGCGGTGTGGATCCGGCGTATACGTTTACAAAACAGGCGCTTCTGGCCGGGAAAAATGTCTGTACATCCAATAAAGAACTGGTGGCGCAGCATGGCACGGAGCTGCTGCAGATAGCGGAAGAAAAGCAGGTCAATTACCTGTTTGAAGCCAGCTGCGGCGGCGGGATCCCCATCATTCGTGTCCTGAATGAGGCGCTGACAGCGGACAGGATCGAGGAAGTGACCGGTATCCTGAACGGGACAACCAACTACATTCTCAGCAAGATGACAGAAGAAGGATCGGAGTTTTCCGATGCGCTGAAAGAGGCACAGGACAAAGGCTATGCCGAGCGGAATCCGGAAGCGGATGTGGAAGGGCACGATGCCTGCCGTAAGATTGCGATCCTGTCTTCAGTGGCGTACGGGAAATATGTGGATTACCGGGACGTGTCCACGGAAGGGATTGCCGGGATATCGGCTGTCGATATTAAATATGCGAAGGCGCTCGGGGCTCGAATCAAACTTCTGGCGTCCAGCTGTCTGACAGACAAAGGCTGTACGGCCCGGGTCTGTCCGGTCATGATCCGTCCGGACAGTCCGCTGTATGCGGTCAACGATGTCTTCAATGCCGTGTTTGTCCATGGCAACATGCTGGGAGACGCCATGCTGTACGGAAACGGGGCCGGCAGTCTGCCGACCGCCAGCGCGGTAGCAGCCGATGTGGTTGCCTGTGCCATGCATCCGGCAGAGCATATCCGGGGAGGCTGGCTTGCCGATCAGCTGGAACTGATGCCGGCCGGAGAAGCAGAGAGCCGTTTCCTGGTACGCGTATCCGGACAACCGGAAGAGCGGCTGCCGGAGATCCGGGCGTTATTTGGCGAAGCGGAGCCTGTGACAGCACCCGGTGTCACGGGGGAATGTGCTTTCCTGACCGGGATAGTGCAGGAAGCAGTATTTGCCGGAAAATACAAAGATCTTGCCGGCGCAAAGAACCGGATCCGTGTGATGTGGTGAAGTAAGACGGCAGGAGATAAACGGAGAAGGTACCCGAAGCAGATGCTTCAGGTACCTTCTCCGTTTATCTCCATGATTTACAGTGCGTTCCGGATGGCCTCCAGCAGATCGTCAAATTCCTCATAAGCCGGCAGTTCGGGATGTGCTGCCTTGATCTGATCGGTCGACCGGAAAAGGAACCCTGCCTTGCCTGCCTCGATCATAGCCAGATCGTTGTGGCTGTCGCCGACGGCAATAGTCTGGAAGCCGATGGACTGCAGCGCTTTTACGGTCGTGTACTTAGAGTTTTGTACCCGCATGCGGAAACCGGTGATCACCCCTTTTTCGTCTGCTTCCAGGGTGTTGCAGAACAGTGTGGGGAATCCCAGTTTTTTCATCAGGGGATGGGCAAACTGCGTGAAGGTATCGCTCAGGATGATGACCTGTGTTTCTTCTTTCAGTGCCTCCAGAAATTCCCGGGCGCCGGGGAAGGGATCGATCTTTGCGATCGTATCCTGTATTTCAAAAAGACCGAGCCGGTGCTCCCGCAGAATATCGATCCGGTATTTCATCAGTTTATCGTAGTCCGGTTCGTCACGTGTCGTGCGTCTCAGTGCGGGAATGCCGACGGTATCCGCGAAAGCGATCCAGATTTCCGGAACCAGAATACCTTCCAGATCCAGACAGACAATGTTCATATCCATGTTGTGTTCCCTGCCTTACAATAAGCTGCAGCCATGACGGATCAAGCTGCGCAGTATCATCATAACACCCTTTTTTTCCCTGCGCAAATTCTGCGTTGCTTTTAGCCCAGTTTGTGTTTTGTTTATTTGACCGAAACGACCTTGTGCCGTATACTGATTATAAATGTCCGTCTGTTCTTTTATGCGATCGGATGCAGGAAGACAGAAGCGGAAAGAGAATAAAAAACAGAATCTGAGGAGAAGCTCATGCAGAAAAGAAATGACCCTTATTACCTGACAACAGCTATTGCGTATGCGTCCGGAAAACCCCATATCGGCAACACCTATGAGATCGTGCTGGCTGACAGCATTGCTCGATTCCGCAGGATGCAGGGGTACGATGTGTTTTTCCAGACAGGGACGGATGAGCACGGCCAGAAGATCGAAAATAAAGCCCTCGAGGCCGGAGTCACGCCCAAGGAGTATGTAGATACCGTGGCCGGCGAGATCAGACGGATCTGGGATCTGATGAATACATCCTACGATAAATTCATCCGTACAACGGATGAAGATCACGAGCTGCAGATCCAGAAAATGTTCCGCAAAATGTATGAGCAGGGCGACATTTACAAGAGCTCTTATGAAGGCTGGTACTGCACGCCGGACGAGAGCTTCTGGACGGAGTCGCAGCTGGTGGACGGCAAGTGTCCGGAATGCGGCCGCCCGGTCGTAAAAGCGTCTGAGGAGGCGTATTTCTTCAAAATGAGCAAATATGCTGACAGGCTGATCGAGCACATCAACACGCATCCGGAATTCATCCAGCCGGTTTCCCGGAAAAACGAGATGATGAACAACTTCCTGCTGCCGGGCCTGCAGGATCTGTGCGTATCCCGTTCTTCGTTCAAATGGGGCATCCCGGTCGACTTTGATGAGGGACACGTCGTCTATGTCTGGCTGGATGCGCTGTCCAATTATATCACTGGCATCGGATACAATTGCGGCGGAGAGAGTTCGGAGCAGTATAAAAAGTTCTGGCCGGCGGATCTGCATCTGATCGGCAAAGATATCATCCGGTTCCACACGATCTACTGGCCGATCTTCCTGATGAGTCTGGGCGAGCCGCTCCCGAAGCAGATCTTCGGGCATCCGTGGCTGCTGCAGGCGGACGGCAAGATGAGCAAGTCCCGCGGCAATGTCATTTACGCCGACGATCTGGTGGAGCTGTTCGGGGTGGATGCCGTACGGTATTTCGTGCTGCACGAAATGCCGTTTGAAAACGACGGCGTCATCAGCTGGGAGCTGATGGTGGAGCGTATGAATTCCGATCTGGCCAACACCATGGGGAATCTGGTCAACCGGACGATTGCGATGAGCAATAAATACTTTGGCGGCGAGGTCTGTGATAAAGGCGTAAAAGAGGCCGTGGACGATGATCTGAAGGCGGTAGTCACAGCCGCCGGTCCGGCAGTTGAAAAGAAGATGGAGCAGCTGCGCGTCGCGGATGCGATCACGGAGATCTTTACCATTTTCAAACGCTGCAACAAATACATCGATGAAACGGAGCCGTGGGTACTGGCAAAGGATCCGGAGAAAAAAGACCGTCTGGCAACCGTACTGTACAACCTGGTGGAAGGCATCACGATCGGGGCATCCCTTCTGGAGCCGTTCATGCCGGAAACAACCGGCAAGATCCTGGCACAGCTGCAGACAGGAAAGCGGGAATACGAACAGCTGGATCAGTTCGGGCTGTATCCGTCCGGCAGTCATGTGACGGATAAGTCGGAGATCCTGTTTGCCCGTATGGATCTGAAAGAGGTTATGGCAAAGGTCGAAGCGCTGCAGGCTGCCCAGGCAGCTGCCGCAGGTACGGAAGCCGCCGCGGAAACAAAGGCTGCAGACGAGGCTGCCGGCAGCACAGAAGGCACCGAAGCGGAGCCGGCAGAAGAGATCCATATCGAAATGAAAGAGGAGATCAATTACGATGATTTTGCCAGATGCCAGTTTGCCGTCGGGGAAGTGATGGCCTGCGAAGAGGTGCCGAAGTCCAAAAAGCTGCTTTGCTTCCAGATAAAGATCGGCGATCAGACCAGGCAGATCGTTTCCGGGATCAAAAAATGGTATAAGCCAGAAGAAGTGATCGGGAAAAAAGTCATGGTCCTGCTGAATCTGAAACCGGCAAAGCTGGCCGGACTGATGTCGGAAGGCATGCTGCTCTCGGCAGAGGATGCGGAAGGCAATGTATGCCTGATGACGCCGGAGAAGGATATGCCGTCCGGGTCGGGGATCTGCTGAACATGATATTTGACACACACGCGCATTATGACGACGGCTGGTTCGATGAGGACCGGGAAGCGCTGCTCGGCAGTATGCAGGCTGCCGGAGTCGGCCGGATCGTGAACATCGGTTCCGACTGGAAGAGTCTTGCGAGGACAAAGGCACTGACGCAGCAGTATGATTTTATTTACGGCGCCTACGGGATTCATCCGGATGAGATTGCAGATCTGGATGAAGGACGCTTCCTGCAGCTGAGGGAGTTTCTGGCAGAAGAAAAAGCGGTCGCCGTAGGGGAGATCGGCCTCGATTATTATCATAATGCGGATAATAAAACTGAACAGAAGGAATGGTTTGAACGACAGGCGTTTCTTGCGAAGGAGCTGGGGCTGCCGGTTGTGATCCATAGCCGGGAAGCCGCAGAAGACACGCTGCACATGGCAAAAACACGCCACTTCGAAGACATCGGCGGCGTTGTACACTGCTTTTCCTATTCATGGGAAATAGCCAGAGAGTATATCCGGATGGGCTTTTTTATCGGTGTCGGCGGCGTTGTGACCTATAAAAACGGACGCCGGCTGAAGGAAACGGTGGAGCAGATGCCGTTTTCCGCCCTTGTACTGGAAACCGACTGTCCGTATCTGTCTCCGGAACCGCATCGCGGTAAGCGCAATCATTCCGGAAATCTGCACCATGTGGTGCGGATGATCGCGGAGATCCGCGGGATCACAGAGCAGGAAGTAGAAGAAACAACCTGGCAGAATGCCTGCCGGTTATATGGAATGAATACAATGTAAATACGTACCATGCTGCAGTCGTCCCAGCTTCATAACGGGATCTGGATAAAAAAACGATGGAGGCAAACTATGGCAAAGGAACAGAAAAACAGCGGTCCGCGGTTCAGTGATCTGGATCAGTATTTATTCGGGCATGCCACGCATTATGACCTGTATAAAAAGATGGGGGCGCATCCCGCGAAAAAAGACGGGCAGGACGGCGTCTGGTTTACCGTCTGGGCACCGAACGCCGTAGCGGTGTATGTGATCGGTGAATGCAATCAGTGGGACGAGCAGGCCAATCCGATGCAGAAAATCGCGGACATCGGCGTATTTGAAACGTTCATACCCGATGCAAAAGAAGGCATGCTCTACAAATACCTGATCATAGCCCGCGACGGCAGGAAGCTGTATAAGGCGGATCCGTATGCGTTTGCATCGGAAAAGCGGCCGGGAACGGCATCCCGGGTGGCGGATATCAGTTATCGCTGGGGAGACACGGTC
Source organism: Eubacterium sp. (assembly GCA_024683035.1). Classification (GTDB taxonomy): domain Bacteria; phylum Bacillota; class Clostridia; order Lachnospirales; family Lachnospiraceae; genus Bilifractor. The sequence continues at coordinate 6,909 of JAIKYQ010000185.1, read as the reverse complement.
TGGATGAAGAATCGGGATCACTTTGATCCGGAAACCGGAGCCGTTTCTATCTATGAAGTACACCCCGGTTCCTGGATGAAACATCCGTATTCCGAAGAGAATCCCGAAGGATTCTATACCTATCGTCAGTTTGCCAAACGCCTGGTGGAATACGTCAAAGATATGGGATATACCCATGTGGAACTGATGGGGATCGCGGAGCATCCTCTGGATGCTTCCTGGGGATATCAGGTCACCGGTTACTTTGCACCGACCTCCCGTTACGGAACCCCGCAGGATTTCAAGTATCTGATCGATCAGCTGCACCGCAATAAGATCGGGGTGATCCTGGACTGGGTGCCGGCGCATTTTCCGAAGGACGCACAGGGTCTTTCTGAATTTGACGGCGATGCCGTATACGAGCATGCCGATCCACGGCAGGGCGAACATCCGGACTGGGGCACAAAGATCTTTAATTACGGACGTCCGGAAGTGAAAAATTTCCTGATCGCCAATGCCCTGTACTGGATCGAAGAATACCATGCAGACGGGCTGCGCGTGGATGCCGTTGCCTCCATGCTGTATCTGGATTACGGGCGGAAAGACGGAGAATGGGTCGCCAACGAATACGGCGGCAACCAGAATCTGGAAGCGATCGAATTCTTCAAGCACCTGAATTCCCTGATCCGCGGCAGAAATCCCGGCATTATGATGATCGCAGAAGAAAGCACGGCCTGGCCGCGGGTGACCGGAAAACCGGAAGACGACGGGCTTGGCTTTACGCTTAAATGGAATATGGGATGGATGCACGATTTTCTGGAATACATGAAGCTCGACCCCTATTTCCGGAAATTCAACCACAATAAAATGACGTTTGCCATGACCTATGCGTACAGCGAAAAGTATATTCTGGTGCTGTCCCATGATGAGGTCGTACATTTGAAATGCTCCATGATCAACAAGATGCCGGGACTTGAGGATGACAAGTTTGCCAACCTGAAAGCGGGCTACAGTTTTATGTTCGGGCATCCGGGGAAAAAGCTGCTGTTTATGGGACAGGATATCGGCCAGTACCGGGAATGGAGCGAAGAGAGGGAAGTTGACTGGTTCCTTCTGAAAGACAAACGCCACGAGCATCTGCAGGCGTATGTCCGGGATCTGCTGATGATGTATAAAAAATACCCTGCGCTGTATGCCAATGACTGCCGGCCTGAAGGATTCCAGTGGATCAATGCAGATGATGCCGACCGCAGTATTTTCAGTTTTGTACGGTGGTCACCGACCGGAAAGGACAATCTGCTGTTTGTCGTGAACTTTACGCCGATGGCACGGCCGGACTACTGCGTGGGACTGCCGCTGAAAAAGAACTGCAGTCTGATCCTGGACAGTCATGCTGCCAAATTCGGCGGAACCCATAAGGTACCGGTCCTGTATAAGGCAGTGGAAGGAGAATGCGACAGCCAGCCGTATCATATCGCGTATGATCTTCCGCCTTACGGAGCAGCGGTGTTCCGGTTCTGACGGATTCAGACAGAAGAGCACAGCTTCGAACAGCCCGGCCGGGCTGTCCGGAGCTGTTTTTTATCGGAGAATGATTTTGCCTGCTATGTAAATAAAAATAAGGTGCAGGGGATAAAAGGCATAAAAGAAATATTTGAGTTTCAGACGGCCGCGTTCACCATTGTAGAAATGCAGAGGCAGGGCGGCCAGAAAGGAACCGGGATTGCTGAAGTTTTTCATGTTCAGAGGCAGGCAGGCCCATAAAACCGGGACGGAATGGGGACGTTCGTTTCGGAGGAAATACAGAACAGCCATGCAGAGCAGGCCGCGTTCGCGATAGTCTACATGCAGGTAATGCGCTGCGACGGCAAAAACGGCCACCAGGAGCAGACGCAGGATCCAGGATACGGCTATATGCAGCTCCCGTTTCTTTTCCACAAAAGCAAGGCAGTTGAATAAAAGCAGTCCGAGAGACAGCGACCACAGTGTACAGAGGGTGGTCTTGTATATGAGGGTATGATGCAGACCCAGATTAAATGGTATTTCGGAAATCGCGGCGAAAACGACCATCCGCAGCAGATATTTGGCGCGGTTCCTTGTGTGGAAAAACCCTTCCGTTATAAAAAAACAATAGATGGGAAAGGCGATCCGCCCCAGGACACTGGAGAGAAGAACAGCCGGCAGGCCGCGAACATACCAGCCCTTAACCACGTGATCCGCAAACATGGCAATACAGGCCAGGATTTTCAGCTGGTTCCCGGTAAGGGAAGGGGAAGTGGTTTTTGTCATGAGTGATACCTGTGTATGCGTCTTAACGGCTTCGCATAGAAGTATAAAATATACCACTTCTCCTGTAAAGAAAAAGAAGAGTCGGGTTTTTTATTCCAGACAGAACAGACAGATGACGTCTGCGAACCGGATCATGTCTCCGTCAGAAAGCAGCAGGCTCTGCTCCGGCAGGAGGATCGTTTCATTGAGCCGTGTCATATTCCGGGAATTCAGATCCTGTACGCTGTAGGTATCTCCCTGTTTTCGCAGCAGGGCATGCAGGCGGCTGACTGCCGCAGAGGAAAACGACAGCGTGGCACCGGCTTCTTTTTTTCCAACCAGATACTGTTCTTCTGTCAGCCATATGGTTTTTTCGGGTTCGGTCCCGTTCTGTACTTTCAGACAGGGGCGGTGGATTTTTCCCGGCGTGCACGCGGTTTCTGTACGGAGGACCACCGTTTCCGAGAGGCCGGAACAGGATGCAGGAGCTTCCGGGATCGGAGAGACTTTTTCCGGACCGGACCCAGTTTCCGGGCGGATGGGTCCGCTTACGGTTTCCGGGCGGATATCGCGGCCGCTTGGGGGGGTCTCCGGAAAAAGAACAGCAGGATCCGGGTCTTCCGTACGGGAAGCATCGGTTTGTGTATCTCTGCGAAACCATCCTTTAATCCGGGAAGAGAGGCGTTTGAAAACCGTGTTTTCCGATTCTTCAGGATCCTCAAAAAAAGAATCCAGAAGGGCGGAGCGTTCCAGCTCTTCTTTTGTCACAGGACGATGCGTTTCCCGTTGGGAAGACCGTTGCTGCAGCAGCATCCGCAGGTTTTCCATGGAAACGTCATCGGCCGTACAGTGCTGATAAAAACTGTATCCCATGACGATACCGGCTTTATCAGTCTGATCCAGATGGGGGAGCAGTGCTTTGCCCAGAATTCTGACCTGCTCCGTAAACCGCAGTTCTTTTCCGGGATACCAGCAGAACCGGATCTCGGTCTGTTCCATGTTGAGGTAAATATACGCCGGGTCCAGGAGCAGCCCGTCCGGGTCCAGAAGGTATTCGGAAAGCTGTTTCAGTGTATCGGCCAGCCGGGTAAACAGCAATTCCAGCAGAAGCCTGCCGGCAGCGGACATATCCAGATGGGTCTGTAAGGAATGCTGTGCGGAAATATCATAATAAAACCGCAGGGCTCCGTCCAGTTCCACGGTTTTGCAGTACAGGAGCCCTTCGATCCGGTTTTCCGTGAGCATGCGGATCGGATACGCTTCTTTTTCCGGGATACTGCCTTCCGACAGGATCATCCAGGTGTGCTGCAGATCGCGCCTGTATTCAGTATTCATGGTGTTCCCCCTTCTATAATACCCTGCAGCAGCCATCTGCTGCGTATGATCCATGCCGGCCGGACTCTTTTTACCGATTCCTGCACAGACCAGGAAAAGGCTTCTGAAAACAACGGGAAATCCTGCCCGGAAAACCGGACTTCGGTGGCGTCGTACGTGCAGGCGATCTGTTTCTCCGGACCGCTTCCCGGCATGGCCTGGTCCCGGATCCGTCCTGCAGCTGTCTCTTCCGCATAGTGCGTACCGGGGATATTCTGATCGCCTTTTTTGTCCAGCAGGCCGGCGCTGCCGGTACCGGCACTTCCTTCCACATAGCGGTTGCCGGAAAGCGCGGTTTCACAGGCGGCAGCCGTATACCAGGCCCGGTTATGTACAAAAAACAACATGGTGATCAGCAAGGCGATGATCAGGACAGACCAGGGAATAATGTAAGAGGCTTCGATCGTGATCACACCGCGGGACAGCCATTTTCTTTTCATATTTTCATCCTCCCTATCCGAAATCGAACAACAGATACTGGCATAAGAATCCGGCCAGCAGAAAAGGAACAAAAGGCATTTCCCGCACCGGTTTTTTCAGGAGCTGAAAAACAACAGACAGGACAGATAGAAAAAACAGGGCCACGAAAAGACAGAGGAGCATGCTTTGCGCTCCTGACCAGGTTCCGGCAGCACAGAGCAGGAGGGCGTCTCCGGCACCAGCCTGGCCACGGGTTAAGATACTGACGGCGAGGAGAAAAGCACCGGGAACCAGGGACAGCAGCAGGAGGATCACGGATCCGGATTCTGCCAGTTTCCACAGCGCACCGGCGGCGCCGGCCAACAGGGTCGGAATCAGAAGGATCTCTTTCTTTTTCAGGTCATACAGGCTGTTGATCCCCAGTAGAAGGAAGGTCATCAGGAAGGGGAGATTCATGATGAAGCCGCCTGCTGTGCGCAGCGGCTGCAGAGAGGCAGGGAATCAACAGCAGTCTTTTTCACAAGCCGGACGGACCGGGTAAGGCCGCTGCACTGTGCGTTATTATGATAGCAATCTCCTTCCCGGGTGATATAGACGGTTCCATTGTGCCCGCCGGAGCCGACACACTTTTCGCAGGCGTGGTACCGGCTTCCGTCTTCGTTCCGCAGATGATCCACCTCCCCTCCGCCGACAGCGTGCACGGACAGGGAAAGATGCGTGCAGGAGGAAGAGGTGTGATAGACGCTTTCATGTTCCGTTACATAGACCAGCTCTTCTCGTTCTGTTTCTTCCGGAACGGTGTCGGATGCGTCCCGGCCGGTCCATGTATGGACTCTTCCACGGACAGCAAGCCGGATGCCCGGCAAAGCGGCCGGATACCACTGGGGTTGATAGGTAAAACCCAGCGGCAGATCGATGAAGCCGGGAGCATAGTCGCCGGCTGCCCCGGCCCATGATGCTGCGGTTTCTGCCTGTTCCTGGAGTTTGACAACCCGCTGCGCATAGGATCCGTAAAGATCCATCATGCAGATCAACGATACGACGGCCAGGAAAAACAAAGGGAGGGCAGCGGCAGCTTCTACGGTCATACTGGCTTTCCGAACAGCAGAAAGGGAAGCCCTCCTGCCGGAGCTGAATAGTACCTGGGGGGATAACAGCCGCATAAGACGGCTTTTCCAGACCGGAAGAGAGATTTTCTTTTTACGCATCGTTCCTTTCCTTTCTTTATTTGGGAGTTTCTCCGAACAGGAGGGTTTCCCTTTCTGCTGTTCAGGCAGCGTTGTATCCATAACTGCGCTCAATCGTATACTCATTTCTTCCGATCCGCGCATGCAGCTCGACCCGCAGGGCATCCAGGCAGGCATCAAGCCGGAAATCCGGCCGTTCTTTTTCGGTCTGCAGGTTCATTTCCACCAGATCCATCAGGGAGGCGGTCAGACTGTCGGCATTTTTCAAAAACAGCAGGAACCGAAGATAGGAGGCATAATCCAGACCGCTGTCGGACGTATGCCGGTGCGCATCTCCGGTCAGCCGCAGAAAAAGCAGGGAGTGCAGAGGAAGCTGCCAGTCGGAAGCGGTTTTGATCAGAGGGACCCGGGATCCGTCCAGAAGGTTTCGCAGATCCAGGATGCTTTCCCCATAGGCCCAGGCGGCTTTCAGCGCAAAGGATATGGCCGGGGCTGCCTCCGGGGTCAGGATCAGCAGGCTGAGGATATTGGCCATGGAGTCGGCTTCCTGTCTCCGGACGGGGTCTTTCATCAGATACAGGAAATTGGTTATTTCACGCAGGACCAGCAGCTGGAAAAGAACTTCCTGCAGGTTTTCCCGGTCCGTGTTTTTCCTGCCGATGGCGTATTCGACCTGATACTGCAGGCCTTTTTCGTTGTGTTCGGAGGTATAGCAGGGGAAGTTTTCCGCCAGATATTCCAGCAGAAGAAGTTGTTCTCCGTTTCCTTCCCAGCCGTCTGCCGCCATGTTCATGCCCTTCTGGAGCGTGCGCTGACTGACGATGCTTCCCTCCGGGATACCGGCCGCGGAAAGATCTCCGATCCCGGGATGTACGGCGAGCAGGACGCCGGCGGCCTGCATGCTGTGAATGGTATCCAGGGGGCTGGCAATGGCCGGGAGGGAAGACGTGTCGATTTCCGTGATACGTCCGTCTTCTGTTTCTGTTTCTTTAAGAGGGATCTTCCGGGGGCCGAACATCTGCCGGTCCTCCTGGTAGTACTGTTCGGCGTTTTCTTCTCCGTAGGTTTCATATTCCTGCTTCTGTTCATACGCCTGCTGCTGTTGTTCTGTCAGCCGGTTCTGCAGGAACAGCAGACCGGCCGGCCCCAGCTTTTTCTGCATGATCTCGCAGACCTGCCGGCGGAACGCGCGGCCCTGGTCGTCTGTGGCCAGTACATAGCCGGTAATCTGGTCTTCGTCACCCTGCAGGCGGATGCCGACCGGGTCCCTGCCGGTCAGGATCAGGCCCTTTTTCGGCTGCAGGATATAGCCGGCTTCTTCTTCGATCTCCTGCAGCAAATGGCCGGGGAGCAGGCTGCTTCCGCCATATCCTCCGTCGATGAACAGCAGGCCGTAGGTATCCATCAGATCCTTGTCATACTGGCCGAATGTAGAGAAAAGAGCCTGCTCGGCCGCACTGGCCAGTACGACGCGTCCGGCAGCCTGCCGGGCCGAATACAGCCCGGCAGTGATCAGGGACAGAAGCACCAGCAGGATCAGGCTCAGCCATGTCGTTATGCTGCCTTTTCTCATACCGAGTTGCTCTGACTTGTGATTTTTTCCAGAATGTTCTGGACCAGGCTGGTCAGCTGGTTTTTAAAGATGATGACCAGCCCGATCAGGACAACGATGATCAGGACG
>JAIKYQ010000157.1 GCA_024683035.1 Eubacterium sp. | reverse complement strand
GTGGGCAGGATTACATTAATCGTTGCATTCATCGTGGCTGCCGCTTTCCTCAAGTGCTTCTTTCAGCAGGGCGATCTCCTGTGCCAGACGTGTATTCTTGCCGGACAGTCTGCTGACAGAGGCCGTCAGAAGAAAGACCCGGTGGCTGAGCAGTACGATCGCAACCAGAAAGACCATATTGGAAGGAACGTGCATGCCGAAAAGGCCGGCCAGTCTTTCCAGGGTCCAGGGGCAGAGATCGATCACACCGATGATCAGACATATGACGATCCAGGGCAGCGCATAGCGGAGATCGATCTTTTCCTTCCGGATCATGGAAATCATATAGACCAGCAGCAGGACTAGCAGTGCCCCGATCAGAAGCTGAATGCGGATCATTACTGTATGTCTCCTTCTCTGTATTTGCTGAATCTGGCCAGTAAAACAGCCAGAGTTACTTTGATCATGTAATAGATGGAGCGGACCGGCGAAATGGAAGAGACCCCGCCGGAGCGTTCTCTCATGACAACAGGCATCTCAACTACTTTTTTTTCGGCAGACAGAATCCGGACCAGACTTTCCGGTTCCGGATAGTCTTTGGGGTAATCCGCCGCAAACATTTCCATGACGGATCTGTTGACCAGCCTCATGCCGGAAGTCGGATCTGTGATGGTTTTTCCTGTCATCATTCGGATCAGTTTTGTAAAGAAGAGAATACCGATCCGGCGCATTTTAGACGACTGAAAGCCCTCCCTGGTAATAAAGCGGGATCCGATCACCATATCGGCCTGCTGCTCCTGCAAGACTTCGAACATCTTATTCAGATAAGCCGCCGGATGCTGGCCGTCTCCGTCAAACTGCACGGCTGTCTCATATCCGTGACGAACCCCGTAGAGATAGCCCGTCTGCACGGCACCGCCGATCCCCAGATTGTACGGAAGCTTAATACAGTGAATGCCGTGCTCCCGGCAGATCTGCAGGGTGTTGTCGGTAGAGCAGTCATTGATCACGATATAATCAAATCCCGGAGCGTTGTCCCGGATGTCGTTGACAGTCGAAAGAATGTTTTCTGACTCATTATAAGCAGGAATGATCACCAGTTTTTTCAATAGTCCAACCTCTTTTACAGGTCTGTTTCATTTGATTTCTGGCTGGAACTGTACAGCCGTGTCAGCAGTTTTGCTATCGGGTCTGGCCAGAATTTCCGGAACATCGTATAGTCCTCCCGGGTACGGGCCTGATCCTGTATGATCTTCGTTGTCTCTGAATCTGTATGTATACGATGATACATCAAAACAGAAGGATTGTATACAAAGGCGCCTTTCCTGCGGGATAGTTTTTCCCACGCTTCCCAGTCTTCGTCGGAGCGAAAGCCGTGCCGAAAGATAGTTTCCGGACAGTTTGCTTTTACAAAGGTTACGGAAGGGCAGCAGATCGGACATCCGAACGAAAGGATCCGCCTTCTTACGAAAATACTGTTCTGCAGGGAAGAAAACTTAAGCGGGGTAAGCATCGTCCGCTTTACCTTCAGCAGCCTGTTGGAAACGATCTTTTTCCCTTTGCGTAATTCGCCGTAATCCGTAAAGTACAGAATGGGTCTGCCGGCCTGTTCCAGATGCTGCAGCAGTTCTTCCGTATAGCGGTGGTCGTATAAATCGTCCTGATGGGCAAGCGTTACGTAAGCGGTACGGGCACAGCTGTACGCGAAATTCCAGTCCTGCGTAATGCCGCTCTCTCCTTCGTTTATAAACAGGGGGATGTCATAGGCTGTACACAGCTTCTGTATTTCTTCGTTTGGCGTGGATGTGGCCAGGAGTACGTCGGAACGGACGGTCTGTCCTTTCAGAGAGCGGATGCATTCTTCCAGATAAGGACTATTCTGATAGGCGCAGATCGCATAGGTGTGTTTCATGAGCATTCCTCGGTCCCGGACTTATGACTTTATGATCACGTATGTATTATGGCATAAATAGATGGGAATCTCCACTTCTTTCTGCCGGGAGAAGCAGCGCAATGGCGGCCGTCGGCCTGCCTTTGCATAATTTAGAGAAATGCAACACAATCGTAACGTATGAGGGATAGGCATATGGTAAAATACATACAACTATTTTCTTCTGCTTCTGAGGGGTGGCAGAAGAGGAAGCCCGCAGGCGGGCAGTATTCTTTTTGAAGGGTTTGGGGAGTATAAATGAATAACAGGACAGATAGGGGAAGGTCTGTTTTATCGGGGAAAACGATAGCTGTAGGCTTGTCGCTTTCGTTGGCTGTTGCCGCGATAGGGACAGGTTTTATTGTACCTGTGAGGGTACAGGCGGATGTATACCGCGAGCCGCTCCATGCCGTCCGCGTGTGGAAGACACCGGAGCCGCTCGTGGCCACAGTTGTTGCGGCACAGGAAGAAGCGACGGAAATTACCTTTGAGATCCCTAAAAAGATCAAAGGACCGTTGAAGGCCATGCCGGTCGGGAAAGCAGCGGCTGTAAACGAGCCGGCGGCGCTGAAAGCAACGCCTGTCGTTCCCGGACATGAGGCCCTGACAGCTACTTCTGTAGATCCGGAGCAGGGAGACGATGCAGAGATCTCGGAGGATGCCGGACAGGAAGCTCTGACGGCAGAGTCCGTTGCGGCTGAAGAGGTTCAGGAAGAAGAGGAAGCAAAACCGGAGATCACGATACCGGATTCCTATGTCAATGATTATCTGGGATTCACCCGTACCGATCTCGTTTCGTACCTGACGGATCATGCGGAAGAATACCTGGGCACTCCGTATGAAGAGGTGACCAAGCAGCCGGTACTGGGGCTGGACGGTCATATGCAGTGCGAAGGATTTATCTGGGATGCCATGCGGGCTGTTGCCACCCGGAATGAAACGGACATTCCCTGCGGCAATATCCTGACGGAGCCGGCCAACGGCGGGGGTTGGGTGAACTGGTCGTATTACCATGATGTGGATCCGATCAGTTTTAACACAAAGGAAGAGATGCTGTCTTCCGGTATTCTGGAAAAGGGAGATGTCATCTGGTCGTTTGATGTATCCGGCCCGTACGGACTTTCCAATTCCAATCATGTGGGATTCTTCTGGGGAGATGATCCCAGTGATGATAAGTTCTGGGAGAGCGCTGTGGAGACTGACACTGAGTTTTTCTCCGGCGCGGCAAACGGAAACCGGATCGCGCATATTGAAAGTATGAGTGCGGCGCCTTCCGTGTGGTGGGTCTTCAAGCTTTCGCCGGATGAAAGCTTTGATGCGGCCGCCTGGGCGGGGATGCCGTCTGTCGGAGTCATTGGCTCGGGGGCAGATCAAGATAACGAAGAGGCTCCGGAAGACGAGCCTGCGGAGAACGCTGCGGAAGAGCCGGCAGAAGAAGCGGAAGAGTCTGCGAAGGCTTCGGAAAACGAGACCGCAGAAGGCGCGGAAGAGCCGGCGGAGACACCGAAAGAAGAAACCGCAGAAGACACGGAAGAAGAGTTTATAGAGATTGTGTATGGCGGCGAGTCTGCCAGAGCAGAAAAGGCGGCAGCAGAGGAAGACAAACAGGAGCCTGTTTCTGCACCGGCTGAAAAAACAGTGAAGCCTTCTGACAAAAAGGACCAGACCGGCGTTGTGTATGAAGGCGTCAATCAGAATATAGGATCGAAAGAAACAGTTTTTTATACTGGCAGAGATGAAAACACCGGCTATTATGCCGTTGTGCAGGATGAAACGGCGGGGGGTTGATTACGGTTATTCGAATCGTGTCAAAATGTGGAATGTGAAGAAGAACAGGCCGGGCTTATGATGCGATAAGCTCGGCTTGTGTTGTTTGAAACAGGGGATACTATGATCTTAGCTGCTTGTGCCATCGGATTCTGTGTAGTAATCTGGTGTTCCATTTCTTTCATGTTCCGTACCTGGGGGCATGTTACGACAGACGGGCTTATTTTCCAGCTCTCCATGCCCAAACAGGGTGCGGGAAACAAAATCATTGCAAAGTATCTGCAGCAGGCTGTGGCACCGGGTGTCGCGGTGGCTGTCGCTGTGATCGGCTTCTGTTTAGAGGCACGACGGAAGGGAGCCCATGTATTTCTTCCGCTTCTGGGTATAACGGCACTCGCGGTGGTCATCAGCGTGATCGCCGTGCGGAAAGCCTACCTGGAAGTCGGGGCACAGGAGTATTTCGATTATATCGATAAAAAGAAAGGGACAAAGCCGACGACCTTTGTGCCGGATCATTACGTGGATCCCAAAGAGGTAAAGATCACGTTTCCGGAGAAGAAACGCAATCTGGTGTATATCTATCTGGAATCCATGGAAGTGTCTGCAGCCGATCGGCAGCATGGCGGCGCTTTTCAGGATAATTACATATCTGAGCTGGTGCAGCTGGCAGAAAAATACGAAGACTTTTCCGGAAATGACGATAAGATCCACGGAGCCGTCAGCTATTCGGGAACTACCTGGACAGCGGGCGCCATGTTTGCGGAGACAGCCGGCTTGCCGCTGCAGGTAGCCTGGAAGAACCGGAAAGTCATGAAGGAACGCTTCTTTTCGGATGTGACGGCATTGGGTGATATTCTGGAAAAAGAAGGGTATCATCAGACGCTGCTGATCGGGTCGGACATTACGTTCGGCGGCAGAAGACTGTATTTCAGTCAGCACGGTCATTACGAGATCCGTGATTACAGACATGCGGCGGAAAATGCCCTGATCCCCGAAGGATACGAAGTCTGGTGGGGCTATGAAGATGCCAAGCTGTTCCCGATTGCGAAGGACTATCTTCTGAAAGCGGCGGAAAAAAATGAACCTTTCAATCTGACGCTGCTGACGACAGACACCCATTTCCCGAACGGCTATCACTGTGAACACTGCCGAAATGATTTTGACTATGGATACGGCAATGTATTTGCCTGCTCCAGCCGCATGGTCGCGGAGTTTGTGGAGTGGATCCTGAAACAGCCGTTTGCGGATAATACGACCATCGTGATTTCGGGTGACCACCCGACCATGGATATGGATTTTGTAAGCCGCCTGCCGAAAGGATATGAGAGGACGGTGTATACCGCATATATTAACGCGGCTGCCCGGACAGAGGATCCCGAAAGGCCGCGGGCATACAGCACCTTTGATGATTTCCCGACCACGCTGGCTGCACTGGGCGTTTCCATTGAAGGAAACCGGCTGGGTCTGGGCGCCAATTTATTCTCCTCTGTGGATACGCTTACGGAAGAATTCGGCAGGGAAAAGATGGAAAAACTGCTGATCAAGCGTTCGGAATTTATCACAAAACTGGGAGAATCATAAAAAAACTCTTTCAAAGAGGGAAAGCTTGTGTTATAATTCCTATTCGAGATGCTGCTATAGCACAGGTGGTAGTGCGCATCCTTGGTAAGGATGAGGTCACCAGTTCGAGTCTGGTTAGCAGCTCGAATACCGGAGGCGGTGACGCTTCCGGTATTCTTCATATAGGACAAAAATCAAGTATGAACAAGATAAAAGACTTCATAAGAAAATACGGCAGACTGGCGATCCTGATCGCAATCGTGATCCTGGTCGTGATCCTGGTCTGGGAATCGTTCGGTGATACGCTGCCGACCTATCTGCGTCTGCTGCGTACCGGAGACGAGGCGGCCATAAAGGAGTATGTAGCCCGGGAGTCCTCCTGGAAAGGGATGGCATCGATCGTGGTGATGTCCGCCCTGCAGGTCGTCAGCATCGTCTTTCCCGGATTTGCCATCCAGATCGCTTCCGGTGCCATCTATGGCTGGTGGCGGTCGCTCATCATGTGTTATGGCGGTTTTATATTGGGCAATGCGCTGGTTTTCCTGATAGCCCGCCGTATGGGCAGCGAGATCCAGGGCTTTGCGCCGAAAAAGAAAAAGAACAATTCTACTTCCTGGATCAGGGATAAAATGAAAACAACCAGTCCCAGCTTTATCGTGGCGCTGCTGAATCTGATCCCGCTGATCCCCAATGGGATCGTACCTTATATGGCCGCCGGATCCTCGATCACCATCTCCGGGTTTATCGGCGCCATCGCCGCCACCTGCTGGGTCCAGATCCTGTTTAACTGTCTGGCCGGCGAGTTTCTGAAGAACGGGCAGTACGGCTTCATGGTCCTGGCCATCAGTATACAGGTACTCCTGGTGATCATTGTGACCAAAAAGCGGAAGGAAATCATGGCTCTGATACCCGGCGGGGCAGACCGGGATGATGAAGACGAACCGGATAAAGATGCAGCGTAAGCAGGTGCCGAATGTCAGCAGGGAGTCTTATGGAAAAGAAGAGCAAGGATGCAGGCGAACGGGTGTGGTTCCAGCGGTTTTATCTGGATAAAGAGAAGGATATCATCGTAGAGCTGTACAGGCAGGGCGAGGACATGTTTTATGTCCTGAAAACGCCGAACCACAGAACCGGCAATCTCATCTCCAATCTGGCCAGACTCTGCGGTCTGTCGGTCTCTTTTGACGAGCAGGGCCTGAAGATCATCGAGGGCCGTGTGCCCTGCTATATTGACGGCTATAATCGGGCCATTTATATCTTCCGACTGGGCAATACGAAGGTTGCCAATATCTTCCCCGACGGCACGATCGAAATGAAGGCATCCGTCCCGGCCATCTCCAAGACGCTGATGAGTCAGACCAAGGACTACCGCCTGGACATCAAGCGTACCATCGTAAAGACTTTTATCCTGCAGGAATGCAAATTCCGTACAGACCTGCATACGCATATGAACGCCAATCTGAAGCCCGATGTCCTGATCGCACTGGGTATAGCACATCAGATCCGGTATCCCCTGTATTATATCAAAAAACTGAAGCTGCGCTGTTCCGAAGAACAGACAGAAGGCCTGAAAGCACGGCGTGCGGAAACAGCCCGCCGTTTTGCCGATTCGCCGCTGACGGGCAAATACCTGACGCGGAAGATCGATGATAATACGTTCCTGAACTTTGCGGATCTGATCCTGAACTGTCCCGAGCATGCGGAATACAATATCGCGAAGATCCGGGCTTCTCTTTCTATTCTGAAAGACGGCCAGGCTGTGTTCACCAATCTGGAAAAAGTCTATCTGTACCGGTATGTCTTTACGAAGGGCGTACCTTTCGGAGAAACGATCCCGCTGACAACGGACGTTCCGGACCGGGATATTGCCGGCTATCTGGCGCAGATGCTGCGGGACCGCGAGAATCCGGATTATGCCGCTAATTCCGTTTTTCAGGATAAACTGCTCTGGATCGCACGCAGCAATGCCAATCGGGGGATCCGGTATCTGGAGATTTCGGATACGACGCTGGTGAAAAATCCGCAGGCAGCTGCCATGCTCGCTGAGGTGCACCAGGTCATGCCGGCCATCATCCGGGAGACCGGCGTCGTGATCCGCTTCCTCGCGGCGATCCGGCGGATCGCCCTGACCATCGTCAAAGACAACATTGTCGCCGGGGATTATTTCCGGGAAAACCTGCAGGTGCTGGCAGCCGTAGCGCAGGATCCCTATGTGGCCGGTTCGGACATCATCGGAGAGGAGATCAACGACGTCCGCGAACTGGCGCCGGTGATCCGGGAGATCGTGAAGATTGCAGCCGGAGAACCGTCCTTTGTCGTACGCATCCATGCCGGTGAAAACGACAGCCTGCCGGACAATGTGGCCAACAGCATCGCCTGTGTTAAAGAATCGCTGCAGGAAGGACAGAGCCTGCCGCGCATCCGGATCGGACACGGGCTGTATACGGCCAAGCTGAATTCCCGCAAGGGAAAAGAACTGATCCGGGAACTGAAAGAAACAAAAACGATCCTGGAGTTCCAGATCACGTCCAATGTCCGGCTGAACAATCTGAACACGCTGGAGCATCACCCGCTGCGGCAGTATCTGCGGGGCGGTGTCTGGTGTGTGCAGGGAACAGACGGCGGTGCGCTGTACGGCACCGACTCGCTGGATGAACAGCTTTCGCTGGAGAAAATGCTGGATCTGAGTACGGAAGAGCTGTACCGCATGCGCGAATGCGAAGCGTATGTGCTGGAAGACAGCCTGGCCTGTTTCCATAAAAAACAGGAGGCATGGGAGAAACAGCAGGCAGGCGATGTGGAGGCCTGGTACCGCCGCCGGATCGACGAACAGGAGTCGATACAGACGATTTCTTTTGTGGATGAAAACAGGCTGGCAGCCAGGGACGTACTGGCCGACAGGATCGAAGAACTGCCGGCAGAAGGCATGCCGGTGGTGCTGGTCGGCGGCAGCTTCAACAACGACCGGCGTTCCACCATCACACGGGAAGAGGGACGGAAGCTGATCGATGCGATCCTGCAGCATGCCGATCCGGAGAATGTCTTTTTCGTCATCGGGCACCGGCAGCGGGGCTACGAGCGGTATCTGCTGGAGCAGAATCGGGAACGCTGGGGAAACCGGTTCCGCATTTTTTCAATGGTGCCCACGATGATTTCGGCACGGCAGGAAAAACAGCTGCGGAAGAGCGGTACGGCCATCCGTGTTTCCATTGAACCCTCTGCGATCGGCCTGTATAAAAGCTGTGCCTATGAAGTGTTTAAACAGCGGCGATCGATCCTCCTGGCCCTGGACGGCAACAGTGCCGGCGCCAATATGATCCAGGAAGCCAAGAATGCCAAGTACCGCTGCCGGATCTACGTCAGCACGCACTGCCGGATCCTCCGTGCCAAGGCGGAATCCCTGGAAGGGTATGTGACGCTCTTCGCACAGCCGGAAGAGATCCTGCCGCAGCTGCTGGAAGACCTGAAAGAGGGAAGATAGAATGTGGAGTATCTATAATACGCCGGCCTGCTGCAAATGTGTTTCAAAGCAAACCGCCTCGTTTGCCGAGCTTGCCGATAACTCCGCCTAAGCGTGCGAAGCATTCGACGGATGATACTCTCTTACTTCACACGCAAAGTCGGAGTAACCGTCGGATCTCGTCTGCACTCGCAGCTATAGTTTGCTTTGAAATACATTTGCTGCAGACTGGCTTCGCTTTTGAAAGCGACACATGCTTTTTTTAAATCTCTCTTCCAATTGCCGGGTAATCATGGTATTATCTGCATGTTCCATCCGGTGACATCATCATGGAGAAGTCATGAAAGAACCTGTCCTGCAAATGAAGCATATCTTCAAGACCTTTGGTTTGATCAAGGCGAACCAGGATGTCAGTCTGTCCGTCTATCCGGGTGAGATCCACGCCTTGCTGGGTGAAAACGGGGCCGGCAAGAGTACTCTCATGAATATCCTGATGGGGATCTACCGGCCGGACTCCGGAGAAATCTGGTATAAAGGAAAACCTGCAGACATTCATACGCCCAAGGATGCCGTCGAACTGGGGATCGGTATGGTGCACCAGCACTTCCGCCTCATCCCGACGCTGACGGTGGCGGAGAATGTCTTTTTGAATTCCGGGAAAAAGACGTTCTTCCTGCATCATGATGAGATGCAGAAAGAAATACGGGAGTGTTCCGAACAGTACAATCTGCAGGTTACGCCGGAAGCGCTGGTCTGGCAGCTTTCTGTCGGCGAGCAGCAGCGTGTGGAGATCGTCAAACTGCTGCATCAGGGAACAGAGATCCTGATCCTGGACGAACCGTCTGCGGTCCTGACACCACAGGAAGCGCAGAACATGTTCGACACGCTGCGGAAAATGGCGGACAACGGAAAAGCCGTGATCGTCATTTCCCACAAGATGAACGAAGTGATGCACAACGCCGACCGGATCACAGTCCTGAAAGGCGGCATGGTGGAAGATACCATGCTGGCTTCAGAGGCGACGATCGAGCGGCTGACGAAAGCGGTTGTGGGCGACCGTACGCTGTCGGAACAGCAGAAGGACGATTCTGCTAAAGAAGGCCGGGAGCGGATCGGCACCGAACCGCTTTATATTATGAAACAGGTGTCTGCGAAGAACGACCGCGGGCTGCCGGCGCTGAAACAAATCAGCCTGGAGATCTATCCCGGCGAGATTTTCGGCATCGCCGGTGTGGCAGGAAACGGACAGCGGGAGCTTTCTGAAGTGATGGCGGGTCTTCGGCCGGTCACGGATGGCAGCTGTTTCCTGGATGGAAATGATGTGACAAAAGCATCGGCCAAACAGCTCATAAAAGAAGGCGTTGCCTTTGTACCGGAAGACCGCCGGCAGATGGGGCTGGTGCTGGATCTGCCGATGCCGCTGAATATCATTCTGAAGTCTTACCATTCGGAGCGATACAGCCGCCATGGGATTCTGCGCACGCCGGTCATGTGGGCCGATGCGGCGAACTATGTGGATAAATACGATATCAAGCACGGCGGCCTGGAACTGCCGGTTGCCCTCATGTCAGGCGGCAATCAGCAGAAGCTGCTGTTTGCGCGGGAGGTTTCCGGAAAACCGCGTATGATCGTGGCCACTTATCCGGTGCGCGGGCTGGATATCGGTGCGGCGGAATCAATCCGCAGTATTCTGCGGGAGCAGAGTGAAGCCGGTGCGGCAGTGGTCTTTATCTCCGAAGAACTGGAAGATATCTTCGGATTCTGTGATCGTGTCGGTGTGCTGTGTGACGGAGAACTGATGGGGATCCGCCGCGTGGAAGAAACCGACTTTCAGGAGATTGGCCGTATGATGTCCGGAGAACGGGGGGATGCCGTATGAGAGGAAGACTTCGTTTTCGGAAACGGATATTTATTTCGCCGCTGCGGCGCGTGCTGACCCCTATCGTTTTTGTGCTGCTCGCTTTAGTATTCTGCGGGATTTTCCTCACCATCGTCGGGTTTGATCCGTTTGCGGTGTACGGGAAAATGGTGCGTACGATCTGTTCGTCCAAAGGGTTTGTCCGCAGCATCGAAGCGGGGATCCCGCTGATGTTCACCGGCCTGGCTGTGGCCTTCGGCTATCGCATGAACCTGAACAATATCGGTGCGGACGGGCAGTATACCCTGGGCGCGATCTTCTGTGTCGGCTTTGCCCTCTACGGACCGCCTCTGCCGCCGGTGCTGAAGCTGATCGGCATGTTCCTGGCCGCCATGATCGGCGGAGCGGCTGCCGCCTTTATCGCTGCGTTTCCGCGGGCAAAGTGGGGCGTCAGTGAGACGATCCTGACGATGATGCTGAACTATGTATTTATCTACGTGCTGGATTATCTGATGTACGGTCCCTGGAAAGAGAAAAACCAGATGGTTGCCCAGACACCGTCTATCGATAAAGCGTACTGGCTGCCGGATCTCGGCAGCAGCAAGATCAATTCGGTCCTGATCATCGTGCTGGTTCTGGCTGTGCTGCTGTATTTCTTTCATACAAGAACGACCGGAGGCTATCAGATGGAAGTCATCTGCCGGAGCCCGGAAGCAGCCCGGTATGCCGGCATGTCTGTGGCAAAGCACACCATCCTGGTGCTGTGCGCCAGCGGTGCCATTGCAGGCCTGGCCGGTTTTGCGCAGGTGGCAGGCATTCTGCACCGGACGCAGGCCAATCTTTCCAACGGCGCCGGGTATACCGGAATTGTCATCGCGTTTCTGGCGGGGCTGAATCCGCTGGTGGTGCCGCTTGTCGGCTTCCTTTTCGGTGCTCTGCAGATCACGGCGATCTCGGTCCAGATGACAGGTGTGCCGTCGCAGGTCGCCACCATGATCCAGGGCAGCATCATGCTGTTTGTAGTGGCCGGTGAGTTTTTTAATCGTTACGAGTTGGTGCGCGTCGAAGCGCATAAAGCTAAAAGCTGAGGGATCCTATGACAACAGCGTTACTGATATCCATCCTGTCCATGTCCGTGATCTATGCGGTGACCGTGCTGTACGCGGCCATAGGGGAAATCTTTGCCCAGCGTGCCGGCATCATGAATCTGGGGCTGGAGGGGATCATGCTGATGGGTGCCGTTTCCGGCTATATGGTGGCGGTGTACCGTCAGAGCCTGGGGCTGGCCATGGTGGTCGTGATCCTGACCGGTGCGGTTTTGGGATTGATTTTTTCCTTCCTGACTGTTACACTGCAGGCGGACCAGACGGTGTCCGGCATGGCTATCCTGACGTTCGGTACAGGACTTTCCGGGTTTCTGGGCAAGCCGGTCAGCGGTGTGAATGCCAATCTGGCGTTTGAGGCCATCGCCTTGCCGGGACTTTCGAAAATTCCGGTGATCGGGCCGGCGCTGTTTAATCAGAACATTCTGGTGTATCTGATGTATCTGATCATCCCGCTGTCCATGATCTATCTGTACAGGACACGGGCAGGGATGATCCTGCGGGCGCTGGGAGAGAATCCGTCCGCTCTGGATTCGGCGGGATATAATGTATATGCCCTGCGCTATGCGTATATTATTTTCGGCAGTGTCATGACCGCGATCGGCGGTGCCGTTGTGTCGCTGGCCTACACCAATTTCTGGAGTGACGGCATGACGAGCGGCAAGGGATGGATCGCGGTGGCCCTGGTCGTATTTTCGGCCTGGAATCCGCTGATCGCCACCTTTGGTGCGCTGCTGTTCGGTGCGATCAGCATGATCGGCATCAATATCCAGACCGTATTTCCGCAGGTTCCGTCGCAGGTGTTTTCCGCGCTGCCGTACGTTGCGACGATCGTGGCGCTGATCTTTACGACCGGCAATTTCCGGAAACGGCGTTCCAGTGCGCCGGCGGCCCTGACGATCCCCTACGACAGGGAGCAGCGGTAATAGTGAATACAGACACAGAGCCTGTGTTTTGTAGGATATAAAAAAGAAAAAACTATATTATTACTATTCATTTTCATGATCAAGGAGGAGAAAGATGAAAAAGACATTTCTGGCAGTAGTGCTCACGGCGAGCATGACAGTTTCTGTTTTTGCCGGAGCAGGCGCAGTGGCCGCCGATGAAGGAGTAAACTATATTTCAGAAGAGAAGAGAGACCAGGCACCGGCAGAGGGTACGGATTTCTCTAACATGAAGATCGGTGAGATCGAAGATTATATCGTGACCGACGGCGGCTGGGACCAGGCAAACCATGAGAGTATCCTGGCGGCAATGGAAGAACTGGGAATTCCGGAAGAGAACCTGATCGTCCTCGAAGAGATCGGCGAGGAGCAGGCAGCCGTGCAGACGGCGGCGGAAGAACTGATCGATGAAGGATGCACGCTGATCATCGGCGCTTCCACCGGTCATGCGCCGTTCCTGTCGGAAATCGCGGCTGAGTATCCGGACGTGGTATTCGCCCAGTGGGGAAACAAAGTCGACAACCTGATCGGTTATGAAATCCGCAGCTATGAAGGTATGTTCCTGGCCGGCTATGCCTGCGAACTGCTTTCTCAGGATGAGAACACCGAGCTTGGCTTCTCTGCTTCCTTCAATGAGTTCTCCGTGCGTACCGCGATCAACGCCTATGCGCTCGGCGCCAGATATGCCAATCCGGAAGCTACTGTCCGTGTGGCAGGTGCCGACAGCTGGTATGATATCGATAAAGAAACACAGTGTGCGCAGTCTCTGATCGACGCCGGCATCAAGTACATGGGTATGGAAGCTTCCTCCCCGGCTATCCCGGAGACCTGTGAAAAGAACGGCGCTTATGTCGTCGGCTATCACAACGATATGTCCTACCTGGCACCGGATGCGGTCCTGGTATCCCATATGTGGAACTTTGCCCCGATCTTCAAGAACATCATGATCAATGCGGCAGAAGGCACCGCTACTCCGAATGATTTCTATTACTGGGGCGGCGACTGCTCCAAGCTGTCTGATTTTGCGGAATTCGTTCCGGAAGAAGTCGTTACGGCTGTAGAAGAGCTGAAAGGCAAGATCGAATCCGGTGAAGTACAGGTCTTCGCCGGCGAGCTGAAAGACAATGCCGGCAATGTGCTGGTAGAAGAAGGCGACGTGATGCCTGACGAAGAGATCATCTTCCAGAACTTCTATGTAGAAGGCGTATCCACATCCTGGACAGCAGGCGAATAAAGAAACAACGTCATAACAGAGACGGAGTCCTGCCTGGCGGCAGCTCCGTCTTTGTTTATACAGAATCCGGGCACATACCAGGTTCCGGCATATAAAGGAGTCAGTCTTATGGACACGAAACAGTTTCTGGAGATTTACGAACGGGGCAAGACCGGGGAAAAGGTCAGCAAAGACAGCTGGGATATGGACTATATCATCGACAATGTGATGGATCTGGTCGATGAATACGAATTTGACTGGGACCGCGACAATCTGATCCCGCAGGATGAACAGCTTTTTTCGGATATGTTCCAGGCGGCGCGGGAGCTGCTGCTCCGCACCGGCATCTATAACATGTCGACCGGACGGATCATGAAGCTGACGGCGGAAGAGATCGACGAAGGGCTCCGGAATATGAAGACAACGCTCACCATGGGCGAAGGCAAGGATGCCTATACGCTGGTGGCACGTGAGGTGGAAGATGTCCGTCCACCCGCTATCTGGGCCGGCAATCCGGGCTGTCCGACTCCGGAGAGACTGTATTATCCGATCGTGGAAAGTGTCGCGAAGGAGCCGATCATCGATCTTCTGACCTGCGGGTCCCTGGTCGACGTGGACGGCTACGAAGTCAAGAACGGGGAGCCCACGGAAGTCTTTGCCGTACGCCGGGAGATGGAGTATCTGCATAAGGCGCTGCAAAAAGCGGGCAGACCCGGTATGGGCCTTCTGGCGGCAGAAAGCGCCGTGACGGAGATCGGAGATCTGGCTGCTGTTTCAGAAAAGTGGCTTCGCCCCTGTGATTCCCATCTGGTGGCTCTGTTCAACGAGCTGATCATGGATAACGGCAATCTGGTCCGGACGGCCAATTCGCTGGATTACGGTATGAAAAATGCCTCGCTGGCCTGCACTATGGTCGGCGGTCTGGGCGGAGATGCACCGGGCAGCTGTATGATCATGATCGCTTCGATCATGGCAGCCAACTGGTTTGCTGCGGCGGATTACCATCTGTGCCATCCAATCCATATCACAGATGTGGCCACGACGGCCCGCGGCTGTCTCTGGCTTCAGTCCGTTCTGTGCCAGACGTTTGCCAGACACGCCCCGGCGATCATTGTCTGTGACCTTTGGCCTTCCAGCGGATGCATGACAAAGGAACTGCTGTATGAAGTGGCGGCGAATTCTATCGTGGTCACCGTCAGCGGCGGTCATCTGGAAGGACTCGGCGCCGCCAATGGCCGCGTACCGCACGGGAGCGGGCTGGAATGCCGTCTGATGGGTGAAGTCGGCAAGGCGGTCGCCCGTATGAAGATGACGCGTGCCGAGGCCAACGAGATCGTACTGAAACTGCTGGAAAAATACGAGCATGTCTTTGGCATGGAAGACGGCAATGCCGGCAAATGCTTTGACGAAGCCTATGATATGGAAACCATCGAACCGCTTCCGGAATGGCAGCAGATGTATGAAGAAGTCAAAGCAGAACTGAAAGAGCTTGGACTGGATCTTTAAGGTGATCCGGCCAGTCAGGGATACAAAGGCGCTGCTTCTTATGGTATGATGCTATAGGAAGATATAGGGGAGTGGAAAGCGCAATGAAAAAAACCGGGATCATTATTGTCAATATGCTCATTATGATCGCACTGCTGAGCTTTGTGGTCTTGTATTCCCGTTACACAAGCCGGAATGCACTGCAAAGGCAGATCGAGCATTTTGAAAATACCACGATCACCATGGAGCAGGTCACGGAAAATTATCTGGAGGGTGAGCAGCGCATCTGCGATGTGTGGGCACACTATATCAACAGTCAGGATATGGACGTTGAGGATGCTGTTTCCTTCATCCGGATTTCCCATGTGCTGCCGAACGCCTCCGCGCATATTGTGTATCGGGATACGCTGGCCGGTCTGTCTACGAGGCCGAGGCTGGATGATCCGGATGATTATTCCGTTTCTTACGCGCGGACTGGTCTTCTGAACGATGCGAGCTGGATCCATGACATTGGGGGGCTATCAACATTTCCCGTGCCTATACGAACCCGATCAACGGGGAACAGTCTATTGTCTTCTGCAATTCTATCACGCTTCATGATCCGCAGACCGGTGATCCGCAGGACGCCATATTGCTGCGTGTGCTGCCGCTGTCAGAGCTGGAGCAGAAATGGGTTTTCCCGCAGGAAGATCTTGAAAACGCCGAGCTTTCCATGATCGACGCAGACGGTGATTATATCATCAAAGGGCATTCTTTCAAAAACTCCAGCTTCTTTGAGTTTTACAGATCTTACAATGCGGCAGAACCTGTCTCTGCGCAGGAGCTCTTTGAAAAGATCACTTCGTCAACCGGTTCTTTCAGCATGCTCAACTCCCGCGGCGAGGAATGTATTCTCGCGCATACTCCCGTTTCCGCGACAGAGGGATGGACGCTTCTCAGCTTCATGCCCATGAGGGATCTGAACGTAAATACCGAAAACTGGCTGTTGATCGGTTTTGTTTCTGTGGGCCTCCTGATCCTGTTTGCCTTTGATCTGGCAGCTATGATTATTTTCAATAAGAAGCTCCAGGCGGCAGCCACAGAAGCGGCGGCGGCAAACAAAGCAAAAACCGATTTTCTTTCTACGATGTCTCATGATATCCGCACACCGATGAACGCGATCATCGGTCTTACCGCGATCGCGGAAAAGAATCTGGACGATCCGGTATCGGTATGAGTCCGGAGTTCATGGCCAATATGTATCAGCCGTTTTCACGCCAGACAGACAGCCGGGTGAACAGCATTCAGGGAACCGGACTTGGCCTTGCCATCACAAAACAGATGGTCGATCTGATGGAAGGGACCATTGACTGCCAGAGTGAGCAGGGAAAAGGAACGACATTTACCGTTATACTGGATCTTCCCATTGCAGACCGGCAAAGGGAGGATATGGTGCTTGATCCGATGGATGTCCTGATCGTCGATGATGATGAGATCCTTCTGGATACAGCTGTCGACACGCTGGAGTCTCTCGGCGTAAAAGCCGACCACGCCGGAAGCGGAATGGAAGCGCTCGGCATGATCACGCACCGGCATCAGGCCGGAAGGGACTACAGCGTTGTGATCCTGGACTGGAAGATGCCGGACCTCGACGGCATCGAGACGATTCGCCGGATCCGTACGGAAGCCGGGGTAAATACACCCATTTTGCTGGTTTCCGCTTACGACTGGTCGGATATTGAGGATATGGCAAAGGAAGCCGGTGCAGACGGTTTTGTCAGCAAGCCGCTGTTCCGCTCCAAGCTGTACGAGAAGATCAATACGCTCCTGGGGACTGAGGCAAAGTCTGTTGAGCCGGAGAACGACTATTCCGAACTGGAGGGAATGAACATTCTCATTGCAGAAGACAATGATATCAACTGGGAGATCATCTCTGCCATGCTCGGTATGTTCGGGATCACGACGGAGCGCGCCGAAAACGGACGCATCTGCGTGGAAAAAATGAGGCAGGCAGAAGAGGGAAGCTATGCCCTTATCTTTATGGATATACAGATGCCGGAAATGAACGGGCTTGAGGCCACAAGGAATATCCGTGCGCTGGATGATCCGTGGGCGTCTTCCATTCCGATCATCGCCATGACGGCGGACGCGTTTTCGGAAAATGTCACGGAGTGTCTGCAAGCGGGCATGAACGGGCATATCGCAAAACCCATAGATATCAAGCTGGTCATTAAGGAAATCCGCAGGATCAGGGAGGAAAAGAGATCATGAAAAAACTGCTCTGCATTATTTTAACTATCTGCACAGCTGTCCTGCTGGCTGCCTGCGGCAGCAAAACTCAGGAAAAAACCGACGCCGGCTTCCAGCCCTCTCTCGATACAAACACAAGCTGCCGTATCACGGTTGCCGGAAGCTATGATAATTTCGAGGCACTGGAGGCTGCCTTTGACCGGTTTAACGAGATCTATCCGAATGTGCAGCTCAGCTACGTGAAACTGGACGACTATGAAAACACGCTGGGTACGGTGCTGGAAGGCAATGACAAGCCTGATATATTCTTCTCGTTTACGTGGATGATCGGGAATGAAAAATACGAATCGGTATTTACCCATATGGAGGATCTGTCAGACCCTGCGCTGGGACTGGATCTGGACTGCATCCGGCCCTATCTTCTTAAACGTGACGCGGACGACCAGGTGCTGATGGTGCCGGTTTTCTCCAGAACCTTCGGTATACTGGTGAACAACGATCTGTTTGAAAAGGAAAAACTCAGCATCCCCTCCACATGGACAGAACTGCTGGACGTGTGCGGGGAGCTCCGCGGCAGGGGCTATAGCAGTCCCATGATGGGCTACAGTCTCGATTCGTCCGGCTGCCTCATGAACATTGTTGCTTATCCGCTGTTTACAGCTGCCCTTGCTGAGGATCCGGAAGCGATCACGCTTGCAAATGAACTGGATCCCGCGGCGGGAGAATACATGCGGCCGGCGCTGGAAGCGGTTGAGAAGCTGATCCAGAATGGCTGTATCAATCTCGATGAGTGTGATCAGATCGAGGACAACTACAATCAGGTGATCCTGCGCTTTTTTGAGGGTGATGTGCCGATGATGATCTGCAACGCGGATACTGTATCCGGAACGAAAAAGCGCGAAAGCCAGTCGGAGGCGTTCTCCAAAACGCCTTTCAGCTACGCATTTTCACCCATCCCCCTGACAGAGGACGGCGGCTATTTCATAGACAGTCCATCCCTTGAATTTTCCGTCAACAAAAACAGCGATCATCTGGATATGACAAACGAATTCATGCGATTCCTGATCACCAGAGAAGAGCTCAAAGCAATGGTTTCCGTGAAGCATCTGATCACACCCACGACAGACTTTTCCGTGGATGCGCTCTATGCTCCTTTTGGCCAGGTTTCCGCAGACCGTACCATATCCCCGGAAATGCTCGGGGTTTTGGATACGCTTGCCGTCCAGATTCGGATCGCATCGTTCCGGGTTGGAAGAGGGGAGATCACGGTGGATGAAGCCGTCGCTTCGTACGGAAGTTTTGCGTAAAAACGGGCTTCCCATTTGCAGGCCATCTGGAATATAATATATGCGGTCGGAAGACGGCAAAAAGAAACGGCGGAGTACAGTCCATGATCTACACTTATCAAAGCAGAGTCCGTTACAGCGAAGTCGATGAAAATGCGGTGATGACGTTGTTCAGCCTGATCAACAATCTGCAGGACTGCTGTACCTTTCAT
This sequence comes from Eubacterium sp., assembly GCA_024683035.1. Taxonomy (GTDB): domain Bacteria; phylum Bacillota; class Clostridia; order Lachnospirales; family Lachnospiraceae; genus Bilifractor. The sequence goes on along the minus strand of JAIKYQ010000157.1, from coordinate 8,686 downwards.
GGTGAAGACAGCGGCGTGGGGCTGGCCTGGAATGCGGCGCGCCATCAGGCCTGGATCGTGGCAGATCTGCAGATGCATATCGCCCGGTATCCGCGGTTTGGCGAGCGCATCATGGTGATCACCTGGGCGGAAAGCCTGCGCGGACTGATCGCACGGCGTAACTTCCGGGTCGAAAGCCAGGAGGGTGAATACCTGGCAGAAGCCGCCACGGAATGGATCCTGATGGATATGATCCGGCAGAAACCGCTGCGGATCCCGCAGGAGCAGATTGACGGATACGGGGTGCACCCGGATAAAAAACCAGAGCACGATCTGGGACAGCGCAAGATCCTCCTGCCGGAGGAAAGAAAGCCGGAAGAGCCGTTTTCCATTCAGGAATACCATCTGGACACCAACCGTCATGTCAACAATGCGCAGTATGTGCGGCTGGCGGTGCGCTATCTGCCTTCCGATTTTGCAATACACCATCTGCGGGTCGAGTTCCGGAAACAGGCGGTGCTGGGCGATGTGATCGTACCTTCCCTGGCTTTTTCCGAAAATGGGAACAACTGTGTGATCTGTCTGGCCGATACGGAGGGAGATGCGTATTTCGCGGCAGAATGCAGGAAATGAGAAGACACCGGCGAAGCCACCGGGCGGCAGAGCAGAATGCAGCAGTATATAATGCAGCAGAATATCATACAGAATGCAGTAGTATATAACGCAGCAGTATATAATAGAGAGAATAATAAAAAGGACGGAATAACATGTTGCAGGTCGGAACGGTACAAAACCTCGAGATTGTCAATCAGCAGGACTTCGGCGTATACCTGGCGGAACACCGGGATGCCCCCCGGGATGAACGGGTGCTGCTGCCGCGTGCACAGGTGCCGGAAGGTGCCGGAGCCGGTGATCATCTGGAGGTGTTTTTATACCGGGATTCCAGCGACCGTCTGATCGCTACCACGCGCACTCCCCGGCTGTGTCTGGGAGAGGTGGCTGTTCTTCGGGTGGCGGAAGTGACCCGGATCGGTGCCTTTCTGGACTGGGGGCTGGAAAAGGATCTGTTTCTTCCGTACCGGGAGCAGACGGCAAAGGTGAAACCGCAGGATGAAGTGCTGGCAGCTTTGTATGAAGATAAAAGCGGCCGGCTCTGTGCCACCATGAAGGTCTACCCGTATCTGAAGCATCGGGCTCCATATATTGTGGGAGACGAAGTAACCGGCCGGGTGTATGAGACCAGCAACAATTTCGGCGTGTTTGTAGCCGTGGATGACCGGTATTCGGCCCTGATCCCGCGTAAAGAAGCACAGGCTTCCTACCGGCCGGGGCAGATCCTGAGCCTGCGGGTGACGGATGTGCGCGAGGACGGCAAACTGACTGTATCCGCCAGAAAGAAAGCGTACCAGCAGATCGGTCAGGACGGGGAACAGGTGCTCGACAGGATCCGGGACCTGGGCGGCACACTGCCGTTTGACGACAAGGCATCGCCGGAGGTGATCGCCGACACATTCGGGCTTTCCAAAGCGGCTTTCAAACGGGCGGTCGGCCATTTGATGAAGGAAGGACTCCTGATAAAAGAAAACGGAAAACTGCATCTATAGTACGGTGACAGGGTAGAAAGAGTTCCTATGTCTTTTGTGCATCTTCATGTCCATACAGAGTACAGTCTACTGGACGGGTCCAATAAAATAAAAGAATACGTTTCCCGGGTAAAAGAGCTGGGCATGAATGCTGCCGCCATCACGGATCACGGAGCCATGTACGGCTGTCTGGATTTCTACAAAGAGTGTCTGGCGCAGGGGATCAAGCCGATCCTCGGCTGTGAGGTATATGTGGCGCCGACATCCCGGTTTGAAAAGGAGAGCGGTCCGAAAAGCAGCCGGTACCACCATCTGGTCCTGCTGGCGGAAAACGATACCGGTTTTGCCAACCTGACGAAGATCGTTTCCCGCGGGTATACGGAAGGGTTTTATTACAAACCGCGTGTTGATAAAGCCCTGCTGGAAGAATTGCATGAGGGTCTGATCGCCACGTCGGCCTGCCTGGCCGGAGAGATTGCTTCGGATCTGTTGGAACGGCAATATGAAAAGGCCAGGGAAGCGGCGCTTGCCTACGAACAGATCTTCGGAAAGGGCAATTTCTTCCTGGAGCTGCAGAATCACGGACTGCCGGAACAGAGGCTGGTCAATCCGGAACTGCTGCGGCTCAGCAAGGAGACCGGGATCGGCCTGGTCTGTACCAATGACTGTCATTATACGTATGAAGAGGATGCCGAGCCGCACGATATCCTGCTGTGTCTGCAGACCGGAAAAAAGCTGGCGGACGAGGACCGGATGCGGTATGAAGGCGGCCAGTACTATGTAAAATCCGAACAGGAAATGAAGTCCCTGTTTTCCTATGCGCCGGAGGCGCTGGAGAATACCCAGAAGATCGCGGACCGCTGCCGGGTGGAGATCCGTTTCCATGAAATGAAACTGCCCCGGTATGACGTGCCGGACGGATACACTTCCTGGTCCTATCTGTGTGAGCTGTGTGAAAAGGGACTGGCTGCCAAATATGAGGAGATCACGCCGCAGATCCGCGAGAGACTGAACTTCGAGCTGGAAACGATCCGTACAATGGGATTTGTCGACTATTTCCTGATCGTCTGGGACTATGTGAAATATGCCCGTGACAACGGAATACCCGTCGGTCCGGGCCGCGGCAGTGCGGCAGGCAGTATCGTTTCCTATGTGCTGGATATTACGCTGCTGGATCCGCTGCGGTATCAGCTTCTGTTTGAACGTTTTCTGAATCCGGAGCGGGTTTCCATGCCGGATATCGACGTGGATTTCGACCCGCTGCGCCGGCAGGAAGTGATCGAATATGTCATGCGCCGGTACGGGCAGGACCGTGTGGTCCAGATCGTCACGTTCGGGACCCTGAAGGCCAAAGGGGTGGTGCGCGATGTGGGCCGGGTCATGGATCTGCCGTATGCCCGGTGCGACCAGATCGCAAAGATGATTCCGAATGTCATTCCCGGTGTCAAGGAAGTGACGATCGACGCGGCACTGCAGGTCAATCCGGATCTGAAAAAGCTGTATGAAGAGGATGAGGAAATCCGGAAGCTGCTGGATATGTCCCGGAGACTGGAAGGACTCCCGCGGCACACTTCCATGCACGCGGCCGGTGTGGTCATTGCGTCGAAGGCAGTAGAAGAGTTTGTACCTCTTTCCCGCGCCGCAGACGGTACGATCACCACGCAGTATACGATGGGCACGCTGGAGGAACTGGGACTTCTGAAGATGGATTTCCTGGGCCTGCGGAACCTGACCGTGATCCAGAATGCACAGAGGCTGGCAGAAAGGGAAACCGGCCGGTCACTGGATCTGTCGAAGATCGATTACAACGACCCCGGTGTGCTTTCCCTGATCGGGGCCGGCAGGACAGAAGGGGTCTTCCAGCTGGAGTCGCCCGGGATGAAGAGCTTTATGAAGGAACTGAAGCCTTCTTCTCTGGAAGACGTGATCGCCGGCATTGCGCTGTACCGGCCGGGTCCCATGGATTTTATTCCCCAGTATATACGCGGGAAGCTGCATCCCGAAACGGTGCAGTATGACTGTCCGCAGCTGGAGCCGATCCTGAAGCCAACCTACGGCTGTATCGTGTATCAGGAACAGGTCATGCAGATCGTGCGGGAGCTGGCCGGCTATACCTACGGCGGCAGCGACGTACTCCGCCGGGCCATGTCCAAAAAGAAAGCCGGTGTTATGCAGGAGGAGCGGCAGACCTTTGTGTACGGGAGCGAGGAAAAGCATATTCCTGGCTGTGTAAATAACGGCATCTCCGAGGCGGTGGCCAATAAGATCTATGATGAGATGCTGGATTTTGCAAATTATGCGTTCAATAAATCCCATGCCGCGGCCTATGCGATCGTAACCTTCCAGACAGCCTGGCTGAAATACTATTATCCGGTTGCGTTCATGGCTTCCCTGATGACATCGGTCCTCGACAACCCCGGCAAGATCGCCGAATATGTGCTGAGCTGCCGGCAGATGGGGATCGAACTGCTGCCGCCGGATATCAACCGGAGCGAGGGCGGCTTTATCGTGGAAGACGGGAAGATCCGGTATGCCCTGGCGGCTGTCCGGGGGATCGGCCTGCCGGTCATGGAGGCAGTCGTGGCCGAACGGGAAGCCCGGGGACCGTTTCTGACCCTGCGGGATTTCTGTGAACGCCTCAGCGGAAAAGAGGTCAACAAACGGACGCTGGAGAATTTCATCAAGGCCGGTGCGTTTGATTCCCTGGGGGGAACCAGAAAACAATTCATGCAGGTATACAGCCTGATCATGGACCGCGTCAGCCAGGAAAAGAAGAATAACCTGAGCGGTCAGATGAGTCTGTTTGATTTTATGGGAGACGAAGACCGGAAAACGTTCGAGATCACGCTGCCGCCGGTCGGCGAGTTTGAAAAAGAAGAGAAACTGGCTTTTGAAAAAGAGGTAACAGGCATCTACATCAGCGGCCATCCGCTGGAAGAGTATGAGGATGTCTGGAAGAAAAGCATCACGGCGGTTACTTCTGACTTCCAGCCGGATGAAGAGACCGGCCTGCCGCGGGTTCAGGACGGGAAAAAAGAAATCATCGGCGGCATGATCACAGAGAAGCAGATCAAATATACCCGGCAGAATCAGGTCATGGCCATCCTGACGGTGGAAGATCTGTTCGGCAGTGTAGAAGTACTGGCTTTTCCGAAGAATTACGCGCAGAATGCCGGACGACTGGAGGAGGACGCGCGCATTTTCGTAGAAGGCCGGGTTTCTGTGGAAGAAGAACGCCCCAGCAAGCTGATCCTGGAAAGAGTCTTTCTGTTCGACGAACTGCCCCTCGAATTGTGGCTGCAGTTCACGAACCGGGCAGCCTGCGAAACAGCCATGCAAAGCCTCGGCCCGCTGCTGGAGGCACATCCGGGCAAAGACAGTGTGGTCCTGTATCTGCAGGAAGAAAAACAGATGAAACGCCTGCCGCAGAGTGTGGCGACAGCAGAGGATAACGGGTTCCTGGAGCAGATGGAAGCAATACTGGGAAAAGAAAACATACGGATCGTCAGAAAAGCGTGGAAAAACGGAACGCAGGTCTGAGCATTCGAGAAGTAAGGAGGAAAGACAGATGGCGGAAAATCAGATTCGGACAATTGGGGTCCTGACAAGCGGCGGCGACGCACCGGGTATGAACGCAGCGATTCGTTCTGCGACCAGACGTGCCGTTTCCAAGGGAATTCGGGTAAAGGGAGTTCTGAAAGGATATGAGGGGCTGATCAAAGACGAACTCCGGGATCTGGGAGACCGGGATGTATCCGAGATCATCGGGCGCGGCGGTACGATCCTGTATTCCGCCCGCTGCAAGGAAATGCTTACGGAAGAAGGTGTGCTGACGGCTGTGGAAACCTGCCGCCGGCATGAGATCGACGGGCTGGTCGTCATCGGCGGAGACGGTTCCTTCCGGGGCGCGCTGGAGCTGTCCCGGCACGGCATCAATACGATCGGCGTGCCCGGAACGATCGACCTGGATATATCCTGCACGGATTATACGATCGGCTTTGACTCAGCTGTCAATACCGCCATGCGGGCGGTTGACCAGGTACGGGATACGTCGACCTCCCATGAACGGGTCAGCATCATTGAAGTCATGGGAAGAAATGCCGGGTATATCGCCCTGTGGTCCGGCCTGGCTGTCGGCGCGGAAGATGTGCTGCTGCCTGAGAAATATGACTATGATGAGGAGCAGATCATCAACCAGATCATAGATACCAGACGGAGAGGAAAAAAGCATCATATCATCATCAATGCGGAGGGGATCGGACATTCCCAGGCCATGGCGAAGCGGATCGAAGCGGCAACCGGTATCGAGACCCGCGCCACGATCCTGGGCTATATGCAGCGGGGCGGAAGTCCGACCTGCCAGGACCGCCTGTATGCCACCGTGATGGGCGCCAAAGCCGTCGATCTTCTGGCAGAGGGAAAGACCAGCCGCGTGGTTGCCTATCGGCAGGGCGAATTCACGGATCTGGATTTTGAAGAAGCCCTGAAGATGGAAAAAACGATCTCCGAATATGAAGTGGATCTCGTACATTCCCTTTCCTACAGTACGTCTGTCAGGTGAACGATGATAACCAGTGCAGAGAATCCCCGGATCAGACAGGTGATCCGGCTGAATACAAAGAACAAAGAGCGCAGAGAAAAGAAAGTGTTTGTTGCGGAAGGGCGTAAACTGTTTCTGGAAACGCCGCCGGCCCTGCGCGAACAGGTCTATGTATCCGAGTCTTTTGAAAAAACGGAAGGCGAACTGCTTTCCGGATGCTGTTATGAGACGGTGGAAGACCGTCTCTTTTTGAAGATGTGTGATACGCAGACACCGCAGGGTATTTTGACGATCGCGCGTATGCCGCAGTACCGACGGGAGGAGATGCTGTCAGATGACTCCGCTCCGCTGCTGCTTTTGCTGGAAGACATCCAGGATCCGGGAAATCTCGGAACGATCCTGAGGACAGCGGAAGCCGCAGGGGTTACCGGCGTTTTCCTGAGTCCGCGGTGTGCGGATCTGTTCCAGCCCAAAGTGATCCGCTCGACCATGGGGTCGGTTTTCCGGGTACCTTTCTGTGTGGAAAAGGATCTGACCGAGACAGCGGACTGGCTGCATCAACGGAAGGTCCGCCTCTATGCCTCGTCTCTGGCTGCATCGGTGCCCTATTATGACCATGGCTATACGGAAGCTGCGGGCTTTATGGTCGGCAACGAAGGGAACGGACTCAGTGAAGAACTGATGCAAAAGGCGGACGAGCGCATACACATTCCCATGTACGGGAAAGTGGAGTCTTTAAACGCGGCTGTGGCAGCATCCATCCTGCTTTTTGAGGCGGTACGAAGCCGGGAAGAGAGGCGATAAAAAACACGATTTTTACGTCTTTTTGAAAGAAATTTGACAAAATGTTAATAGAGTGTTACAATACCGACCATATAGCGGCAACAACTTCGTAATAAAACCGAACGAGCTGCAATTTATGGAGGTATGATAACATGCATCAGAAAAGAATTCTGGCGGCGGCCCTGAGTGCCGCCATGCTGCTGGCGGCAGGTATTGTCCCGGTCGCTGCGGCAGAAAAAACGGAAGAGAATACAGGTAAAGAAACCATTCGTAACGAACTTTCCGACAGACGCCATGTGCAGAAAGAAGTCCGTTACAAGAAAAAGATCGCCCGTGAGGAAGAAGCACATCTGGCGTCGGTTGAGCTGATCGCGATCCCGATGAAGGCTGAAGAGCAGCCGCTCGTACTGACGCCGGCTGCGGAAGAGCAGATTGCGGCGGCGATGACCGGCTATGTGGAAGAAAGCAATTATATTTCACCGGATTCGGATTATGAGCCGTACGTTGAGAAACTGTATGCGGAAGAGGAGCCGGCGGAAACGGTGGAAAACAGCGAGCCGGCTGCGACAGAACCGGTGCAGGATATCCTGTATGCAGAGGATGTATCCTACACAGATTATGTGATCCCGGATTATTCTTATGTATATGAGACACCGGTCTACACCGAGCAGCCGGCTGACTACTACGAACCGGTATACGAGGACACGGTTTCCTATGACAACGCCGGCAGCGATACGGCGGGCAGTTATGTCGAACCGGTTTCCAATGATTATACGGAGACGTATACGGAACCGGAAACCTATGATGCTTCGTATGGTTATGAAGAACCGGTGTATGAAGAGCCGGTTTATGAAGAACCCGTTTATTATGAAGAGCCTGTGTACGAGGATACCGGATACACCGATTATGCGGAAGAGACGGCCGACTCTTACAGTCAGCGCTATAGTGCTTCGGACAGTGATCTGGATCTGCTGGCTTCTATTATTTACTGTGAAGCGGGCGGAGAAAGCTACGAAGGACAGGTGGCTGTCGGTGCCGTCGTTCTGAACCGGATGGAAAGCTCTTTGTATCCGGATGATATGTCCGATGTCATTTATCAGTCCGGACAGTTTACGCCGGCCATGACCGGCTGGCTGGACCAGGTTCGCGCTTCCGGAGTTCCGGATTACTGCTATGATGCGGCGCAGGCCGCGCTGGACGGCGAGAATCCGGTCGGTGACTGCCTGTACTTCCACGCAGGCGGCGGAGACGGCCTGACCATCGGCAACCAGACTTTCTATTAAATAAATAAAGCATGGAGCGTAAGAACAGGACGGCTGCAAATGCAGCCGTCTTTCAATTGTCTGACGGATAAATGCATTTATTATCCGTTGTTGTAGAATGTTAAATATACGCCTTTTATTCAGTTTAAATGAAAATGTGACCCGCGCCGGAGAATGTTTTTCTTTGAACCCGCTCCACTTGCTGAGTTAACTGTTAACGGAGACTAAGCTTCCGAAGTGTTCAACGAACGATACTTTCATACTTCAGAAGCCAAGTCTCCGTAATCAGTGGATCTCAGCGGCGTTCCCGCGGAAGTTCTTCAGAAAAATATTTTCCGGCGCGGGTCACTTTTTACCACTGCTGTATGAAAACCGTCAGGCTTCCGGGCCTGCAATATGAAGCAGGTCTGCGGCAAATATATTTCATAAGCAAACTGTAGCTACGAGTGCAGACGAGATCCGGCGATTACTCCGACTTAGCGCACGAAGTAAGAGAAAAGCGTTCGTCGAATGCTTCGGGCGCTTAGTCGGAGTTAACG
>JAIKYQ010000122.1 GCA_024683035.1 Eubacterium sp. | reverse complement strand
GGTATATATCGGTAGTGCGGAAAAATATATTTACAGAGCTGGTCACGCCTGGTACGTGATGGCTTGACAGGAGGTGTTCCGGTGAAGAGATTCACTTCGAACGACGAGATCGAAGACCTCTGTGAAGCCATGATCAAGGATTTCTTCAAGAGTAAGCACTATACGAATGTGATGTGCGTAGATATTGAAGCCTTTGTCAGGGAATATCTGGGGGTTCCAATCGTCTATGAAACATTTGCAGAGCCGGATCCCGGAAGGGTCGGATTTCTGTCAGATGGCAGGCGGCCGTTAATGGTCCGCAGAAACGGAAAGGTGGAGGAAGTCACCTTCCCGCCCCGGACAGCAGTGATCGAAAGGTTCCTGCTTGGTCCGAGAGAAAGCGCCAGGAAGCGCTTCACTATCGCCCATGAGGGCGCCCATGATGTCCTGGACCGTCATATCCCACTTCAGACGAGTCCGATGGCGGCATTCCACAGCGAATATGACCCGGAGGCAACGTACACTCCGGAACTGCTGAAGGATATGCTTTCGCTGAACGAGTATTTTACCAATCGTGCCGCAGCCTGTCTGCTGATGCCAAGGTTTCTGGTAGCGCGGGTCCTGAAGCGGCACAACCAGTCCATGAAGGTTATCCTCTACGAGAACAACATTCTCGCCCAGGATCAGAAGATATTAATACAGAAGATGGCAGACACGCTGGGAGTTTCCTATACGGCGTTTTTCAACCGCCTGAAAGAACTGGATCTGTTTGACTGCAGGCCCATTGAGGAATATCTGCACGCCGGTCTTCACTACGGAGGTGAGACCCATGCGAGCAGCAGTTGAACGACATGTGGCAGCCGGTTCCGATGTGCAGGCAAAGCTGGCAGCATCCAGAGAAGGGGCCGGGGCCATGCCGATCCGGACCATCCGGTGCCCGAACTGCGGTTTCTTTCTCCTGAATGTATTCGGACAGGATCACTATTACCTTCAGGTGAAGTGCCAGAAATGCAAGTTTTCTGAGACGATCGATACCGCGCTCTTCCGCACCATGAGCAAGCGCCGGCAGAAACGCCTGCAGGCATACTGTGAAGAGATCGGAAAGGCACTGCAGAGGTGATGGCTATGGACAGGACTTATATCTGTATTGACCTCAAGTCCTACTATGCCTCCGTTGAATGTGTACACCGGGGACTGGATCCGCTGAAGGCAAATCTGCTGGTGGCGGATCCCACCCGCTCCGACCAGACCATCTGCCTGGCGGTCTCCCCTTCCCTGAAGGCAATTGGCGTACCAAGCCGGCCAAGATTATTTGAAGCAAAGCAGGCGATCCGGAAGTATGAAGCCGAGCATCATACGAAGGTGCAGTACATCATCGCTGTTCCCAGGATGGCTGAATATGAACGGATCTCAGCCAAGATCTACGGGATCTATCTTCACTACGTTGCCCCGGAGGATGTGCATGTGTACTCCATCGACGAGTGCTTTATCGATGTGACCGGATACCTGCACATGTACCTTGCGGAGGCAAAGCGTACCGGCACCAATCCGGCCCACGTTATGGCCATGACCATGATTCGGGAAGTCTTAAGTACAACCGGCATTACGGCGACGGTAGGCATCGGAACGAACCTGTACCTGGCAAAGGTCGCTATGGATATCGTGGCAAAGAAGCAGCCGGCAGATAAGGACGGCGTCCGGATTGCGGAACTGAACGAGGACAGTTACAAGTTCCTGCTATGGGACCATCAGCCTCTTACGGACTTCTGGCAGATCGGACCGGGAAAGGCCCGGCGGCTGTACAAGTATTACATGTACACCATGGGCGATATTGCAGAGCGGTCCCAGTGGGATGAAGAATTCTTTTACAAGCAGTTCGGCATCGACGGCGAGATCCTGTTGGATCATGCATGGGGCATCGAGCCGGTCACCATGGCGGACATCAAGAATTACAAGAGCGAAGGCCATAGCCTTAGTAACGGCCAGGTCCTGCCGAGGCCTTACAAGTACCAAGAGGCCAGACTGGTCTTCAAGGAGATGATCGAGGTCCTCTGTAACGACATGTTTGCGAAGAACCTCGTGACCAGGGCCTGCACCTGGTGGGTGTCCTACGATTACAAGAGCCTGGAGGCCTGCCCGAACTATGACGGACCCGTCTCTCTCGACTTTTATGGCCGGCTTCATCCGAAACACAGTAACGGAACAGTGAAGCTTGGGACCCTAACAAACAACCTGCAGCTCATCACGGCTCCGATGGTGCGACAGTTTGATGAGAAGACGGATCACCGGCTGCTTTATCGAAGGCTTGGCGTCTGTGCCGTGGATGTGTCGGAAGACATAGGAATGTATCAGATGAACATGTTTGTGGATTATGAAGCCCTGGACAGAGACCGGCGCCTTACGGCAGCGATGCAGGAGGTCCGGCGGAAATACGGAGCGAACGCCGTCTTCAAAGGCATGAACATGCTGGAAGGCGCGACAACATTAGAGCGAAATACGCAGATCGGCGGCCATAAGGCGTAGGTCTTTCTTAAGTGCCCCCTCTGCTGACGAGAAGGAGGTGTAAGAGATGTACGCGATAGGCGTAATGCCGATGCCGGCAGGGTTCCGGTACCGGGATGTGTTTTTGAAAGGCCGGCCGCAGCATGACCGGTTCGATAACTTCCGGATCAGGCATCCGCAGATGGATGTCGGAAAGAGAGCCAAGATCTTTGCTCCCTTTGATGCTCTCAGGGGATTCAACTTTGCGATCCTGATGAAGAATGAGCTGTATGAGGACCAGGTGGTCTTAAACCCGGAGGATCAGGAGGAACTGGACCGGAGGTTCGGAATCCTCCACAACCTGACATATAACAGCCGGATGGCCAGGGCAAACAAAGTGCAGGTGACGGTCACTTATTATGAACCCTGCAGCGATGTAAACAGTGAGTCCTACGGCTCACAGGGCCAGTATAAAACGATCACCGGCATCTGCTGGAACGTGGATGCGGAAGTTTCCAGGACGATCCTGGTGGATGAGATGCGGATACGGATGGAGGATATCCGGAGTATCGAAGTACAGGGAGACATATTCAACAGGCACATGGAAGACCAGTCTGCGGACTGGGGTGTATAAGGGAGGTACAGGAATTATGACATATGATGTTGCCTGCCCGATCTGCGGCAGAGTCAATCGCAGATTATATCTGGAGGAAACGGAAGGCTGGATGGAATGCGAATCCTGCGGGACTTCCTCACAGCACTTTCCGTTTGCTAATAAACCTGCTAATCATAAAATTGAAATGACGAAATTGATTAGCAGATTTGAGCGCCAGAAACCGCGTAAAGACGCCATTTCCCGAGGATTTCATGAAAAAAGTGTGCAGACTGCAGCGCCCGTCTGGGAGGTCTGAAAGGAGCATATATGAAGCTGAAAAACGTACTGATTGTCGTGAACGACATTGAAAGGTCAAGGAAATATTATCACGATCTGTTTGGCCTGGAGATGGTCCTGGATAACGATGGCAATATGATCCTGACGGAAGGCCTTGTCCTGCAGGATGCAGCAATCTGGAAGGACTTCCTCGGGAAAGACATCCTTCCCTGCAGCAACGCAAGCGAGCTGTACTTTGAGGAGAAGGATATCGAAGGATTCATCCAGAAGCTGGAAGCCCTCTACCCTGACACGGTCTATGTCAATCAGCTGATGACACACAGCTGGGGCCAGAAGGTGATTCGCTTCTATGATCCCGACGGAAATCTCATCGAAGTCGGAACACCGATGTAAAGGAGACATGGTCTGTTACGGCACAGTAAAAGCCGACTACATACAACAAAATAACGCTAACGACTTTTAATCGAGCAAGCGGAGCAGGATCCCTTCGGGGACTGAAAAACTACCAAGCACCGTACGAAGCCGAATCAGAACAAGGGTGAACAGCCTTTTTATAAAAGGCAACCCTGTTTCAATGATTCGATTTCGACGGTGCTTTTTTCTTTTGCTCTGCTTTCTGAAAATGCATGCTTGTCCGCTTCGTACGGAGATGGAGTCTTCTCCTGCTCTGCGGAAAGGACAGGAAATGAATTTCAACCAGGCAGAATTTGGACAGAGAGTAAAGGCCCTTCGTAAGGAAAACGGACTGACGCTGCAGCAGATGGCGGATGAGCTGAATGTCAGCTACGAACATTACAAGAAGATCGAGAACGGGAACCACGGATGCTCCATAGCGCTCCTTCTGGATATCAGTTCTTTCTTTGATGTCAGTACCGACTATCTTCTGACCGGCAGATCCTTTGAGGCTTTACATATTCAGAAGCAGCTCTCGGCAGCCCAGGATATCCTCACCGGCATCATGAAGGACCTGAAATAAGCAGACGGGTCGTATAAAGGCCTGTTTTCGGGAAAAACGGGTCGTCCTGCATCCCTGTAGAAACGTCCATTTTTTCATAGAATTCTATTCGTAACAACCGAGTTGTTACGAACTGAAAAATCAGGCTGCACCTTTACAACTGAATATACATTCAGCAGGAAAGAATCTGTGAAGAAGAACTACAGCAGCGGAGAACGCCATGACGATCCCAAGGATCTGAGCGGTAACCGGCCTGTAAGCGCCAGGCAGCACCGGGCGTATGGTAATGAGGCTTCGCGGAGGACCTGCAGGCATCGATACGCCTGATGTCCGGTACGCTGCCGGAACCCTGTTGATTTCCCGGCGAGGCAATCGCTTCGCTGCTTCCGGGGGTGCCGAGGACAAATACGGAAGGACCATAACACATTGATATTGCAGTGGGCTGGAAAGCTTATGCCGGTACGGCCCGCTTTACATAGGCGGCACAGGCCGCCGTTAAGAAGGAGGACATAGAGATGGATCTAATGATCGATCAGGAATTTGCTGATAAGATTCCTCCCCTTACCAAAGAGGAATTCGAACAGCTGGAAGCAAACATCATGGCTGACGGTGTGGTCATCAATCCGCTGATCGTCTGGAACGGGGTGATTGTTGACGGACATAATCGATACCGTATCCTGCAGATGCATCCGGAGATTCCGTATCAGACTCA
>JAIKYQ010000073.1 GCA_024683035.1 Eubacterium sp. | reverse complement strand
GCCATATTGGCGATCATCATCGGCACGAACAGGGACGACACACGTTCCGGTCCTCTTTCCATCAGCTTCGTGTGTTCCGCCTCGAGCGTCCGGATCCCTCCGATCCCGGCGCCGAGATAGACGGCAAACCGTTCCGGATCGATCTTTCCTTCGATCCCGCTGTCATCCACCGCCTGCTGCGCGGCCGCCAGGGCGAACTGCGTGTAGCGGTCCGTTCTGTTTACTTCAATTTTTTTCATATAGTCCAGCGGTTCAAAATCCTTCACCTCTGCGGCGACCTTGACCTTGAAATCCGCGGTATCAAACAGAGAGATCGGCGCGATCCCGTTCTTCCCGCTGATCAGGCTGTTCCACATGTCCGGCACCGTGCAGCCTACCGGCGTCACCGCCCCGGCTCCTGTGACCACTACCCGCCTTATTGTATTCTCCATATCTTACTCTCCTGTTGTATTCTTTCCTGTCCGTCCTGTTCTTCACGCCCATGTCGCCGAACTGCCCTGTATGGCAATCCCTCCGCCGTTCTGTCCCTACATGGCGATCCCGCCGTCAACCCGGAGCACTTCTCCGGTTACATAGGCTGCGTCCGCCAGATAGGCGACCGCTTCCGCGATCTCCTGCGTTCTGCCCAGTCTTCCCAGCGGAATATGGGCCTCCAGCTCCGGCCGGTCCAGGTCTTTTGTCATTTCCGAATCGATGAATCCCGGTGCCACCGCATTGCAGCGGATCTGACGGGATGCATATTCCTTGGCTATGGATTTCGTTAGTCCGATCAACCCCGCTTTGGCGGCAGCGTAGTTGCACTGCCCCGGGTTTCCGAACAGGCCGGATACCGAGCTGATGTTGATGATGCATCCCTCTTTGTTCCGCAGCATGGCAGGCAGGATATGCTTGCTCATCAGGAACGCCCCTTTCAGATTGACATCGATCACGCCGGTAAAACTCTCTTCTTTCATCGTCATGATCAGCCCGTCATCTGTAATGCCCGCGTTGTTGACCAGCAGGCTGGCAGGTCCGAAATCCTTCTGGATTGCCTTCAGGGTCTGTTTCACCTGTTCTTCGTCGGACACGTCACAGGCATAGGCTCTCACTTTTGCCTGAAGCTCGGCACACTGCCGGCACAGCGCTACTGCTTCCGCTTCAGCGCTGCGGTACAGAAAGGCAACCTGCATGCCTTCTTCCGCCAGCTTCAGGACGATCGCCCTGCCAATGCCCCGGGATCCCCCCGTAACGACAGCTGTTTTTCCTTTCAGCATACTTCAACCTCACTTATCCATGTCTGCATATCTGCCGCCGCAAAGGTCCGGATGCCCGGATCGATGCGGCGTATCAAACCAGACAGCGTCCTGCCCGGCCCGACCTCAATACAGGTATCCATGCCGCTGAGGATCATGTTCCTGACGAGATCTTCCCACCGGACAGGACTGATCACCTGCCTGGACAGCAGATCCGGTATTACTGTATTGCCGTCATACGGGGCGGCAGTCACATCGGAATACAGCGTCACCTCCGGCGCCGCATATCCGCTTGATTCCAGTTCTCTTTTAAACGCTTCGGCCGCACTGCTCATAAAGGGGGAATGGAAGGCTCCGCCCACCTTCAGCGGCATCATCCGGCCGCCGGCTTCGCGCACCAGCGCATTCAGCTGCTCTTTCTGCGCCGCGCTTCCCGACACCACAATCTGTCCCGGACAGTTGTAATTGACCGGATAGACCTCGTCCAGGGCAGCGCAGATCCGTTCTGTCTCTTCGCTTCCCAGCTTCAGGACAGCCGCCATAAAGGTTTCCTGTCCCTCTGCCGCCTCCTGCATCAGTTCCCCCCGGCGGATGACCAGGCGGAACCCTTCTTCCGGAGAAAACACACCGGAAAAAGCACAGGCCGTCATTTCTCCCAGTGAAAAGCCGGCCGCCATATCCGGACGGATCCCCCTGCTTTTCAGGACCTCTGCGGCTGCCAGCTCTGCGGCATACAGACAGGGCTGCGCATTGACGGTCTTTTTCAGTTCTTCCTCGGGCCCGTCAAAACACTGCTCCGATGTCCCGGGACGGATCGCATCACACATCCGGAACACCGCTTTGGCTTCTTCATAACTGTCATACAGCTCTTTTCCCATACCCGGGAACTGGTCCCCCTGTCCGCTGAAGACAAATGCTAGTTTAGCCATGCTGCCGCTCCTTTCAGACATGCTTCCGCTTCTTCTGTCACTTCCCGGACGATCTCAGCCGCCGGCTGTACTTTTGTCACCATGGCAGCCACCTGGCCGGCCAGGAAACAGCCCTGCTTCAGATCGCCTTCCTGCACAGCCAGCCGCAGGGCGCCGGTCCCAAACGCTTCGAGTTCTTCGTCCGAAGCGCCGCCGTATTCGGCTTTTTCGTAATTCCGGGCAAAGGCCGTACGCAGACTGCGGACGGGATGTCCCAGCCGTTTTCCGGTCACCATTGTGCAGCGTTCTCCCGCATTCAGGATCTTTTCCCGGTAAGCCGGATGGATCGTGCATTCGCAGGCGCTCAAAAACCTCGTACCCATCTGCACTCCGCAGGCGCCCAGCATCACGGCAGCCGCGAAGCCGCGCCCGTCTGCGATCCCGCCGGCTGCAATGACCGGAAGATCCGTGGCGTCGCAGACCTGCGGCACCAGCACCATGGTCGTCAGTTCTCCCACATGGCCGCCGCTTTCGCCGCCTTCCGCGATCAGCGCGGAAGCGCCCAGCCGGGTCATCATCTTCGCCATGGAAGCGGAAGCTACGACGGGAATGACATGGATGTTTCTGCTTTTCCACCGTTCCATATACTTCGCCGGATTCCCGGCCCCGGTCGTCACGACCGGCACCGCTTCCTCCGCCGCCACTTCCGCCACTTCATCCGCAAACGGACTGAGCAGCATGATGTTGACGCCGAACGGTTTGTCTGTCAGGGTACGAACTCTTCGTATCTGTTCCCGTACATACTCTGCGGGTGCGTTTCCCGCGGCTACGATCCCCAGACCGCCGCCTTCCGAAACCGCGGCCGCCAGATCCCCGTCCGCGATCCAGGCCATGCCGCCCTGGAACACCGGGTACCGGATCCCCAGCTGCCTGCTTATCTCTGACCGCATGCCTTTACTGCTCCTTTGCTATTCCCTCTACGAACGCCACCAGTGCGCCGACCGTTTCGACCTTCTCTGTCAGTTCCACCTTCACGCCGGTCTTGTCTTCGAGTTCCATAAGAAGCTCGACCGTGTCCAGGGAGTCAATGCCCAGATCCGAAAAACGGCTTTCTGCGGTAACCTCTTCCTTTTCACATCCGATACGATCTGCGATCAGTTCTGCTATACAATCGAAATACATGATTTATTCTCCTTTTTATTCTTCTGTGATTTCCTTTTTTTCGAAGCTACGCGGACTATCATATAGGCGGCGGATTCCTTCCCGGTTCCTTTTCTGTTCCACATCCGTTCCCCCGGAAACTTTTTTTGCAAAAAAAAAGCGACTCCGTGCTTTCGCACGGAATCGCCTGTCCTGCGCAAGGCTGCGCCGGAGAACCTTCCTATCTGAAAACTTTCTCGTCAGAGAACCTTCTGCCCGTTGACTTTCAGGGAAAACGTTGCCTGGAAGATTCTGGCCGCATGTGAGCACATGGTCATCCGGTTCAGAAAAATATCCAGATACTCGTACATGGTACAGATCTCCTCATCCACGGTCAGATACAGCGTGATCCTTTTTTCTTCATATCCGCACCGGAGCTTTGTCGCAGTTACCGCGTGGTTCACACGGTCATGCACGTCAAACAGGATCGGATCCTTCGCACGGACCCGGTTCCGGCGTACATCCGTCTTATCGGCTATGATCAGTGCGGCGGCAATGGGATCCGCTGCCACACCGTCCGACTCATCGTGATTGGCAATGGCGGAAACGATCCGGACCCGGTCGGAAATGGACAGATCGGTTTCTTTTAAGATCTCGTTCGCCAGAAGGGCCCCGTATTCCGCATGGTGATGCCGGTTTACGGCATTGCCGATATCATGCATGAATCCGGCGATCTGCGCCAGCTCGATCTCTTCCGGACTGTATTGGAATGCTTCCAGGATATCGGCCGCCTTCTTGGCCACAAGCTTGGTATGGACAACCGAGTGGTCTGTGTATCCCAGTGCATCCAGGATCGCGCTGCCCCGCTCGTAGTATTCCAACACTTCTTTATTCTGGAGTATATCTGCATACTTCATCGCATAACCTCTTATGCTTCTGTCTGCCTCACGGCCGTGATCTCAATCTCCACAAGGCCTCCCTTGGGGAGTGCCGAGACTTCCACACAGGACCGGGCCGATTTGCTGTCTCCGAAGAACGCGCCGTAAATCTCATTGACCAGGGAGAAATTTCCGATATCCGACAGGAAGACCGTTGTCTTCACCACGTCCTTTCTGGAAAACCCTGCTTCTTCCAGAACCGCGTTCACATTGGCCAGTGCCTGGCGCGTCTGCGCCTCGATCCCTTCCGGAAGCTGACCGCTTTCCGGGATCAGCCCCAGCTGGCCGGAAGCAAACAGGAAATCCCCCATCCGGACAGCCTGCACGTACGGACCGACGGCTGCAGGTGCTTTATCTGTGCTGATTATTTCTCTTTTCATCCAGAATACCTCCCGATCTTCTTATTTTCTGACCCATTATAGCATAGAAACCACGGCGGATTCTGTAAAAGCAGCATTTTATTTCTTCATCTCCTGGATCCTGTCATTCATCTTCTTTGCCTCTGCCCGGTAATACCGCCTGAACAAAAGCCAGATCAAAAAGGCAACCGCAAGCTGTATCGCCACGATCAGGACGCCCTGCCCGACCGTTGCCGACCCGTCGATCCAGCCGACTGCATACGCCACGATCGTATAGACCACACAGCCGATCCCCATATGGATGATCGCCCTGACCGGCACCGGCAGAGTGTCTTTTCTGTATACGATCGTGGGGACTCCGAATCCCAGTCCGATCAGGACGCATCCGATCACCATTTTTGTAAAGCGATAGTTGTCCAGACTGAAGTGTCCTTTGTATCCGATGTCAAATACAATTCCGACCAGGCAGAAGATCGCCATAGCCATCCCTATGCTGATCACTGAACTCTTTAACAAATCTCTGACCGTCTCTTTCATTGTTTTCGCCTCCTCTATTTGCTCGTCTCCCGCATTGTTTCTGTCTCTATAATCCGGGTTGTTTTTAAACGCTTCACACGATCCAGGTTTTTTGCATGTTTCTTATAACCCGAGATATTTTTTGAATGCTGGCAGATATGTCCTCGATACATACTCCTTGCAGCCGTTTTTCAGCTTCAGTAAAAGTGTTCCGCTGAATCCCGGTTCTATACTGTCCATGTAAGACAGATTGATCAGTGTGGATTTGGATATCTGCATAAACTGCTTTCCCAGCTGCTGACCGATCTCGTAGAGTCTTTTCCGCGAACGGTACTTACTCTTTTCTCCGTAAATGATCGTGTCACCATCCTCCACTCGGACCATGAATATTTCTTTCGGCTGCAGAACGATCAGATCTTCTTCGTTCTGCAGGGCTGTTATGGGAGTCTCACTCG
>JAIKYQ010000071.1 GCA_024683035.1 Eubacterium sp. | reverse complement strand
CAAAGAACGAAGCAGCCGCCGCTGCTCCTGTTCATTTTCCGGCACACCTATATTTCTGAACCGCTCCTGCTCGTTCAGAAGCATGCGTATCATGGTGATCCGTCTTTGTGTCTGATCCATCAGCAGTTCCTTTTCATTCATCTCCATATCACAATCCATTCACCGGCATCATACAGGAAAAATAATCCTTCATTCCTGTTTACCAGTCACCTGTCAATCCTTCGGCAGCGCAAAGGAATGCCTCTCGTGAGATAAAAAAGCTTTTCTCGATCACCGGAACATTCACATAGAAGATGCCGCCGCGACGCTGGATACTCCACGGATAGTATCCCGGCTCGGACTGCCATCCGAAGTACTCATTTTCACCGTCCTCCAGTTCTTCCGCAAAGCTCCTGAAATCGGCAGGGCTGTCCCCGACATAGCTGATCCGGAACGAGGTCTCCTCGCCATCGATCTCCAGCTCGATCGATGCCCACCCGGCGCCGTCGTTCTCTCCGCTCACCCGGAAAGAATGCGTCAGTTCGCGTATGCGTTCTTCACGGCTCAGCCGGTCGAAATACTGCCAGATGTTCGGCTTCAGTGCAGGACGGCCTTCGGTTCCGGTTCCGATCGCAGAATCGTCCGCCGCGTGAACGGCGCAGTCGTAAATGGTCTTCTCTTCGAAACCGTTCTTTTTCTCCCTGTCTGTTTCCTCAGCCGCTTTTCGCAGCGCTTCTTCGCGGACTCTCTCTTTGGTAATGTAAACCGTCTCCGCAAAGGCGCCTCCTGCAATTATCACTTTTTTCGGCAAACGCAGAAAGAGCTTTCCGCCATACCTGCAGTAACCATTGCGGGCGAATGCCCCGCTTTCGATACGCCGTACGGAATCGGGAATATAGAACGCGTCAGCCTCATCGTATCCATAAAATGCTTCCCTGCCGATACTTGTGACCGGTCTGCCGTCTATCTCATCAGGAATGACAACGGTGGTGTAGTCCGCCTCTCCTGTATGGCCGATCCTCCCGCGGCATCCCATCAGGCGGATGCCGTTGTTTTTCTCATCCTGTTCAACGATCCATTCACCCGGTTTTTCAGGTGTCTGGTAAACAAACTTCTGACCTTTTCTGTCTGTGCATTCCAGATCCAGCAGCAGCGCGATCTCAGCCGCCAGAGCATCCCTGTCCGTCACGATCAGCCTGAGTGATCCCAGCTTCGAAAGCACGGACCAGGAATAGTACTTGAGGCTTCCGGGAAGATCCAGTATCTCGATCCCGGACAACGCCCCCAGAGCATAGATCGGAAGCTGGTCAACTCCCTCCGGGATGACCAGTTTCTTTGAATCGGGGTAGTACCGTATGTCATCGTCATCGACGATCAGTCCGCTGACCGCCCCGGGACCTGTCAGCATGACCCTGCCGGCATTCCGGAACGCATTACAGTTTTTCATCTCCAGCCCTTCCGGGATCCTTACCTTTTCGAGGGCTGTGCAGTCCTGGAAGGCAGCATGACCGATCGCCTTCACGCTGTCACCGAGGTAAATTTCTCTGAGTGAACGACAGCCGCAGAACGCCCTTGTCCAGACGGAGACAAGTCCTTCCGGCAGCGTAATATGCGCAAGGCTGGTACAATTCATAAAAGCCCTGCCTTCAATATGCTTCAGGCTCTTTGGCAGCATGACCTCCTTCAGGGAACCGCAGCCACTGAAAACCTGCGGTTCCAGGGAGCAGAGCCCTTCCGGCAGTTTTGCCTTCTCCAGATGTCCCGCTCCGCAAAAGGCCTTCTCTTTCACATCCGTTGCCTGATCCGGGATCTCGATGCTCTGTAAATGTGTATCGAAAAAAGCGAGCTCTTCTATGCTGTTCAGGGTGGCGGGCAGCGAGAAGGTTTTGATCCCGCTCCTGTAGAAGGCACGCCTGGCGATGCGGCGGACGCCTTCCGGCAGTATCACTCCGGTCACCTGGGTGCAGAAGGCAAACGCCTCCGTGCCTATGCTGCGTATTCCTTCCGGCACCTTTACTTCTCCGCCGGGGCCCTCATACGAAAGCAGGACACCTTTCCCGTCTGCATGGAATACATGGCCTTCGGCGTTCGGGGCGTCCTGTCGGAGAAGCGTATAGTATTCTTCACAGGGACAGCCTTCAAAGGCATCCCTGTCCCAATCGGCCACGCGGGACAGATCGCCTTCGATCATCAGGTTCATCAGACTCGTACAGTTATAAAACGCGTGCCATCCCACATGCCAGACAGACGCCGGGATAACAACGTTCACAAGATCCGGATTATCCGCAAGGATCTCTTCTTCGATCTTTTCCAGTCTCGATTCAAATTCGACCTGTTTCACACCGCAGCCGGCATATTCACCCCGGCCGTCTTCTTTGCAGACCATGACGATGAGCGATTCAGGTACCGGATCCAGAAATCCCTCCTTCAACGCATGAGAAAGCCGCCCGCATTCTTCTCTTATCGGGGCCCATCTATTGATCCACAGTTCAAGAACAACGTCTGCATCGCAGAGATATCCCCTGCTTTTCCCGCCTTCCAGCCGCAGCTCCAGAATGCCGTCACTGCACATTCTGGCATCCAGTACGTCCAGACCATCCAGGCGCTCATGCATATTGCTGTCGTCCCACGAAACGAAACCTTCTGCTTTCTGATGCCACACTCCCAGACGTTTTCCTTCCGTAATCCAGACGATGCTTCTGCCGCTCGGAGAAGATACGACTGCCGTTGGCCAGCTTTCCTCTCCGACGGGTATCGCAAACTGCAGCTCCCCCGTTTCTCCCACGATCAGGATCGCCATTTCCCTTGCCCATGGGTTCCCGGATGCAGGAACACGGCCGACGCCAAAATGCCGTCCGTCCGACAGGTCTCCAAAATGACGGTAACGTCCGCCTTTTCGCCTGATCCACGAGCGCCGGAAAAAAACTCTCTCTTCCCAGTTATCTTTCAATTCAGAAAACCAGACACCGATGGTATCACACAGTTTCATTCGGCTTCTCCTGCTCTGATTCTTTTTATGTTCTCTCACCATGCGGCTTTACACATGGATCATTTTTATACTACCGAAATGAACAGCCTACTGCAATTACTTCCATACTCTCACAAGATACATAAAGTGCTTCCGCAAGTCCCTCATTGACGCGGATCTTGTCATCTGAAAACGTGGAATGACCGCACGAATCATATATTGGCAGGCAGTTCCGATATCCTGGACATAAAGAAATCAATGAAGCGTCTGCTAGCGACAGGCAATGCCTTTTTGTCTTTCATTGCAAAGGCAACTTTACGCTTTATTTCCGGCCTTGTAGGAATGGACACGATTGAAAACTCCATCTTTCGAAGTGCCAGATTCGGCATGATTGAAACCCCGATACCTGCTTCCACCATGGTACATACGGAGAAATTGTCATGCATACGCAGTTCGATCTGAGGCTCCAGCCCCAGCTTGTGAAACATTTCGATCGGTTCCGAAAGACATCCCGTCTCGAGCTGTATGTATGGTTCTGTGACCAGTTCTTTCAGATCGATCCTCTTTCTTTTTGCCAGACGGTGTCCGGCCGGAAGTATGGCAGAATGACTTCCTTCCGCAATAAAAATGGTCTCCAACCCTCTTACCGTTTCCGCGTCAGGATTGACAAAACCGAAGTCCACATCTCCCTGCCGGATATACTCCGGCACAGTCGTATAATCCCCCTGTCGCATCCGGAATTTTACACGCGGGTACTGTTCCTGGAATTCCCGGATGATCTGGGGCATCCACTGCGAGGAATAGGAGGACAGGGTCCCGATCCGGATCAGGCCGTCTTCCAGCCCCAGTATTTCCCTGTCTTTTTCCAGCAGCCGGTTGTACTCATTCACAGCGCGTTCTATGCTGGGCAGAAGCTTTCTCCCTTCATCTGTCAAAGTGACACCGTTCCGGCTTCTCCGGATCAGATTCAGCTGCAGTTCTTTTTCCAGAGACTGGATCATCTGGCTGACCGCCGACTGCGTGTAGCCAAGCGCCTCTGCGGCTTTGGTGATGCTGTTCAGGTCAAGCACCTTTAAAAATGTAATGTATCTGTTCATCACCCATCCCTCTTTATAAATAAGCAATTCTGATATTTGCATTAATTTTATTCGTTTTACTTATCGTTATCAAGAGGATATTATTAAGACAACAAGAGGAAACACCAAGCAAGAATAATCGAAAGGAGAATCTGAAATGAAGAAACTGGAATCCTATCTCGTGCTGGCCATCATCGTCACCTTACTGCTGAGCTGTGTGATCCCTGCCTGCTGCTTTATCTGCTTTGCCATGGCGATCACTGCCGTTATCATGGACATGCTTCCGGACAGACTGTTTCAGAATGACCCCGAAATGCTTGCATCCAGAAGATGGGGAACCTGGACCGTTCAGAAAGCAGCCAAAAAGTAATTCTCCGTATCTGACCATTGTCTGTGTCATGAGTTTTATGGGCGCATAAAACACAGAGTTCACGGTAAATAAAAACACTGCTACAGCATGATCACAGTTTTGCCGAAACTCCGGCTGCTCTCCAGATACCGATGCGCATCTGCCGTCTGTTCAAGCATAAACACTTTTTCCGGAGCTGCGTTCACATGATGATCCTCTATGAACCGCAGCATCCGGTTCAGCCTGCCAGAAGAAACATTTCCCGAATAAAAACTGGTCAGATACCCGTTCGGCGGCAGCTCCATGATCGGTTCAAGATCCAGATTCCAGACCCCGCCGAGCTGGCCGGTGCTGCAGACGATTCCGCCTTCCCGGATATGCACGAACGTGTTTTTCAGCGTGGCCGGCCCGATCAGTTCGAGCGCCTTATCATACTGTTCCTCTGTCTGCAGTATTCCGTCTTTGTCGGTCACAACCCGGTCAAAACCTGCGGCAAGCAGCGCCTCTGCCTTATCCTTGCTGCGGCTTGAACCTGTCAGACAGACATCCGGAAATGCAGCCTTCACCAGTCTGGCAAAGGCAATCCCCACGCCGCTGGTGGCGCCGCGTACCAGAATACGGTCTTCTTCTTTGACCATGAGATTCTGATACGATCCGAAGGCAGTATAATAGGTTTCCGGTACAGCTGCCAGTACTTCCCAAGGCAGGTCTGTTTCCACAGGATAGATCTGTTCATTCGGCAAGAGAACATATTCTTCATATCCGCCGTCAAAGGCCCGGCCCATTTCGCCCATGATCGAGATGACTTTTTGTCTCTCCGGAAGAAGTGCCGGGTCCGTTGTTTCATCCACGATCCCGACACATTCGATACCGAGGACTCGCGGAAACACCACACCGGGTGACAGACCTTTTCTGGTAAAGATCTCGGAATGATTGACTCCGAATCCCTTTACCTGTATACGGGACCACCCTTCCCTGACCTGCGGAACAGGCCTTTCTTCCAGAATCAGTTTTTCCGGACCGCCGGGTTCGCGGATCACGATCGCTTTCATTTTCAAATCCCCTTCCGCTTACTTTGCTGTCTGCCGTTTTCTACCCATCCGGTCTTCCGTCAGTTTCAGAATACCGTTCATCAGAACAGCCAGGCCTGCAGAAAGAATACTCCCCCACAGGATCTTGACCAGGTTCATGGTGCGAAGTCCGTCAAAGAGCAGATCGCCGAGTCCGCCGGCATTGATCGCCGAAGCGATCGTTCCGATCCCGATCGTAGATACCACGGCAAGCCGTATTCCGGCAAACAGCGCACTTTTTGCCAGCGGGACCTGTATTTTCCACAGGAGCTGGCTGTCGGACATTCCGATCCCTCTCGCCGCTTCGACAACAGCCGGATCCACCTCGCGAAGACCGGTCAGAAAATTGCGCAGCAGAAGATACTGATTATACAAGACCAGCACGATCACGGCACTGGTCTTTCCCAGTCCGGTCACAGGGATCAGAAGGGCAAACAGCGCGAGTGAAGGCACCGAATACACTACGGAGAAAAGATGCATCAGAAATTCTCCGCATGCTCTTTTTTTCATGGATACAATAGTCAGCACTCCTGCCACTGCCACTGAAATGACCAGCGTGATAAGGACCAGTTCCATGTGTGTCAGCAGTGGCTTAATGATCTTATCCGGGTGCTTTATCAGGTATTCAAACACCGTTTTCTCCCTTTATGTTACGGCTCAATTCCGGGGATTCTCCCGAAACTGCAAAAGCCGACTCCCAGAATGACTCCTGCTCCCGGGCAGAACGGATCAGCATCTCCACAAACGGATCCGCCGGATGCCTTATGATCTCTTCCGGCGTGTCAAACTGCAGCAGCCGTCCCTCGTTCATGATCATAACACGGCTGCCCAGCTTAAACGCCTCATTGATATCATGCGTGACCAGAAGAAACGTTTTGTTTGTTCCTCCGTGGATCCGTTTCAGCTCGTTCTGCAGATTCAGCCGCGTAATGGCGTCGATCGCTCCGAACGGTTCATCCAGCAGCATGATCTTCGGATCCGTCGCCAACGCCCTGGCAAGGCCAATCCGCTGCTGTTGTCCTCCGGAAAGCTGTCCCGGATACCGTCTGCGGTATTGTTCCGGATCCAGTCCGACCAACTCCAGAAGTTCCGTCACTCTTGCTTCTGTTCTTTCCGGCTCCCATTTCAGGATCTTCGGTATCGCCGCAATGTTTTCTTCGATCGTCATGTGAGGGAACAATCCGACCTGCTGGATCACATATCCCATCCTTCTGCGGACAACGACCGGATCCACTGTCCCGATATCCTCGCCGAACAGGATGACTTTCCCTTCTGTCGGTTCGATCAGCCGGTTCGTCATTTTCAGCAGCGTGGTCTTGCCGCAGCCGGACGAACCGAGGATCGTGATGAATTCCCCTTCCTCGATCTCAGCCTGAACATGATCCACAGCCCACTGCGCGTTCCCTTTGAATTTCTTACAGATAGCCTGATAAACGATCGCTTTCATTGTACTCCTGAAGATTTATACGTATTTGTAGGGAAGCATACATCTCCCGATACGTTCAAACACAAAACCGCACAGCAGTGACAGGACGGCCACGGCAATGCCGCCGATCAGCAGAAGGTCCGTCCGGTTCAGGCCGAGTCCCGTAAAAATGATCTCGCCCAGGCCGCCTGCTCCGATCTTGGCTGCCAGTGTCGCACTGGCCACTACTTCGATCAGCGCCGTACGAAGGCCCGCCAGGATCATCGGCATCGCCTGCGGGACCCGCACCTTCCACAGGATCTGCTTCTCCGTCATTCCGATCCCTTCCGCACACTCCACCAGAAAACCGGGAACGCCGCGGAAACCGACGATCGTGTTCAGCAGGACCGGCGGGACCGCCAGGATCGTCAGCGCTGTCACAGCCGGCTTCACACCGGTCCCCATGACCGGGATCAGAAGCACCAGGATTGCCAGAGACGGAACGACCCGCAGCACCTGAAACGGACCGGAGATCCATTTCTCACTTTTCGGCGACCTGGATGCCGCATATCCGCACAGAATGCCGATCACACCTGCAATCAGCAAGGCAAGCAGACTGATCAGCAGGTGATCCCGGATCTGGATCAGGATATCCAGCCTGTTATTCTGTATGTACTCCAGCATTTTCGGAAACATATGCTTTCCTTACCGGATCTCCTCCCAATATTCCGCCGCCACGTCTTCATATTCTTCACCGTCCACATCTACTCGGGCATTCAATGCCGTGATCGTGGCGGTATCCAGCGTTGCATTCACCTTATTCAGCACTTCCGCGATAGACGGATCGGCTTCCAGGATATCCTTGCGTACGACCGGTGCCAGATTGTAAGGCGGCCAGCACTGTTTATCATCTTCCAGCAGCACAAACTTGTCGGTCTCCGAGAGACGCCCCTCTGTCGTATATGCCGGAGAAATATCTGCTTCGTCATTTTCGACTACCTGATATTTCAGTCCGTTGTCATACACCTTCGAGGATTTCCAGTCAAACGAACCATAGATCTTTTCCAGACCCGGCAGACCGTCCTCGCGTTCATCGAATTCCCCCTGGGAAGCAAACCGAAGTTCGGAAGCATGTTCCTGCAGCTGACTGATATTCGTGATCCCATATTCATCCGATGCCTTTTTACTGATGAACAGTCCCTGCCCGTCATTCGCGGCAGCGTAATCCAGCCAGACCAGTCCGAACTCTTCTTCATAGGCATCTTTTACCGTCTGATAGACCTCTTCCGGATCGGTCAGAGGATCCATTTTCAGGATAGAGATCAGGCCGGTGCCGGTATACTCCGGATACAGATCGATCTCGTCATTTACAATACTGGTGTGGATCACCGAAGAGGACACATCCATGATCCTCTCCACCTCAAAACCGGCATCTTCAAGCGCCAGTGCATACAGTTCCGCCACGATCTCATTTTCCGTGAAATCCTTGGATCCGACGCGGATCTTTTCGTCCGCAGCTGAAACGCTGCCTGCCAGGCCAAGGACAAATGCTCCCGCCAACACGCCGCACAGGATCTTTTTCTGCAGTTTCCTTTTTTTCATCTTTTACATCCTCCGTTTTCTTACACTCTCAGGCTTCTTCCGAGTCTGCTTTTCAGGCTTCTTCCATCCCTGTTCTATGAATGATCGCACTTGCCGGACACTGTTCAAAACACCGTCCGCAGTGCAGGCAGTTTTCCTGTGTTATTTCGTACGGACACCCTTCCTTTACTGCCCCCTGCGGACAGACTTCCGCACAGGTTCCGCACTGAATACATTCCTCTGTGATCACAAATCCTTTACGGTGATACGATGATTTTCCGAAAGCAAACGAATGCCTCACGATCGGATGTTCCGCCAGGCAGAAGTATTCACCTTCTCCTTCATACAGACAGAAAACCTCCAGAATATCTCTGCTGTCTCCCGGATATACACCGTTCATGGACGGATTCTTTCCAAAGATCTCATCCAGTCGGTCTTTGCCGATATTCTTTACTTTTCCCCAGAGGCGAACCGTTTCCCAATCCTGATTCAGCCCGGTAACCGCAACAAAACCGGTACGCATCAGTTCATGATAAAAGTCCTTCCCCCTCGCTGTCAGAAAGTATAGTTTTTCATTCTCGACGAGCATCGTGTCAATAATGCGCACACGCGGCGTTCCGTCTTCTGCTGTCGTTGCCATTGATGTATCCCGGATATCCCGAAGCTTCTCAAAATAATCCTGAACGTCCATATTGCCTTTCTTTTTTGTCTGTTGATCCAAGTACTTTCACCCACCTGCAAGCAAGCTTGCGTGGGCTCAGTACTTTTGACGCTGTAATCATTTATATTGTCAGCTTACAGGATAATCGATATAATAACCATGTTCATTTTCGGTCATTATGTCGGATTTTGGAGAAAGCCATGTCAGAATATAAAGCCGCCCGCAGCCGGACCAGGCAGAAAATCGAAGCTGCTTTCTGGAAACTGTACCTGGAAAAGGATTTCCACCGTGTCACGGTTCGGGAGATCGTTCAGGAAGCCGGTATCCACCGTTCCACTTTCTACCAGTACTATGAATCCGTCGGAGACATTTTCGACGGTATAAAAGAGCATCAGCTGTTTCTCCTGAAGGAAACCTGTCAGATCACGGAAAAAGACCGCCTCTCCCACGACTCCCACACCTATCTACTGGCCGCGCTTCAGAAACTGTTCGATGAAAACCGTCTCTATCTTAAGCCGCTCCTTGTGGATTATCACAGCAGTTCTTTTTCACTCGAATACCGTCAGATCCTGAAAGACAATCTGAAAAAAGACATCGGATTCCGGGAATACACCCCGGATTCCGATGCCTGGTTCATGCTGGATACGCTGACCAGCGGTATGGTCGAAATGCTGTTTCATTTTCTGGATGAAAAACGGTTTGACATACAGGACACCTATCCGCTCTCCTATGCCATGATCGAGGCTGCCCGCACGATCCTGAACAGGGATTTCCGGATCTACTGAATTCTGTATTTGTTCGGACAGTAGGATCGGTGGTTTTATTTTAGGACAACGTGCCCATGAACAGAAAATCCGGGAAGAAACGCGTGCATCCCTGCCGCATCCCGTGTAGAATAGAATCATGGACTCTACTAAGAAAACCTCACCAGTATCTGTACTTTTGAGCATTATCGGAATGCTGATCATCAT
Organism: Eubacterium sp.; assembly: GCA_024683035.1. Classification (GTDB taxonomy): domain Bacteria; phylum Bacillota; class Clostridia; order Lachnospirales; family Lachnospiraceae; genus Bilifractor. The sequence continues at coordinate 11,520 of JAIKYQ010000071.1, read as the reverse complement.
TGCCGCCATCGCACTCTGCCTTTTGCTGGCACTGCCGCGGCTCTTTGGCATATCCGGCTATACCGTTCTTTCGGGAAGCATGGAACCGACGATCCCCGTCGGCGCCATCGTCTATGTCCGTCCCATCGACCAGCCGGAAGCACTGGCAGAGGACGATATCGTTGTCTTCTATGAAGGCATCGGCAGCACGCCTGTAGTACACCGGCTCCTGGAAAACCATCTCTCGGAACGGGAAATCCAGACGAAGGGCGACGCCAACGACGCCGCCGACCTGATGCCGGTTCCTTATGAGAACATCATCGGAAAAGAAGTGCTGCACATCCCGTATCTGGGAGTTATCCTGTCTCCGCTCGGGACTTTCACCGGAAAGATCGCCATGCTCGCCATGATCCTCGGCGGTCTGCTGCTGTGCCACGCGGCAAAAAGGCTGCGTACATAATCAGCTGCTTTTTTCTGCATACAAAAACAGGAAGGCTTTGCGGCCTTCCTGTGCTTTCATTCAACATTGCCCGTCTATTATGCCAGATCTCCGGCTGCTTTGATCTTTACCCGGCAGGTATTCCCCGGGTAGTACTGGAGCGGGACATCTTCCACATCAATGAACTCAACGGTCTCGCGGATCGCTCCTGCTGCAACTGCCAGTTCCACAGCTTCTCCCTTTGCCTTCTCAAGTGCCTGCTCACGAGGTACTTCATCATAGTTTATCAGCCGCTCATATACACCGCTGACTTTTGAGATGGCAGAACCGATCGCGTTGGCAACCCCGCCATATTCGTGTTTTGCAACAGATCTCGCGCCTGCCAGATCTTCCGGCAATACGATCGATCCTCCTCCGACCAGGATGACATCCACGTCATCAGAAGAGACTTTCATGGCATCGATAGAGTCTTCGCAAAGACTCCGTATGGCCTGCAATGCCTTACGTGCAAATTCCTCATCAAGATGTCTGACCAAAGAAGCATCACCGAGTTCCGTCATTCCAAGCCGTACAGCAATATCTGTTGCCGTACAGACATCACCGCCAAAGCAAAGTGCCTTCTCCGTAATCTGATATCCGACCGAATCCGGTCCAACCGTTACCGTCCCGTCTTCCTTTTGACGTACGATCGATCCGCCTCCCAGACCGATCGAAACCACGTCCGGCATACGGAAATTCGTACGTACACCCCCGATTGTAACTGCCACGCCGGACTCCCTGGGAAATCCGTTCTGGATCACCCCCAGATCCGTTGTTGTTCCGCCGACATCGATCACAATGGCATTTTTCAGCCTGCTCAGATAGCTTGCTCCGCGAATAGAGTTGGTGGGACCACTGGCGATCGTCAGAATGGGATATCGTCTGGCATACTCCATAGTCATCAGCGTACCGTCATTCTGAGACAGATAGATCTCCGCATTCGTGATCCCTTCCTCTGCCAGGGATTCTGCAAAACCTTCGGTAAAGGATTGTGCCACCTTATAGAGCGCCGCATTCAGGATCGTTGCATTTTCCCTTTCGATCAGCCCCATAGAACCGATCTCACTGGAAACAGACACATGCACATCTGGTCCCATGATCTCCCGGCAAAGCTTCGCTGCTTCCAGTTCATGATCATTCCGGATCGTCGAGAACACGCAGGAAATTGCCACCGACTGAATACCCTTCTCTTTCAGCCCACGAAAGAATTCTGATGCCGCTGCCTGATCGAACGGCGCCAGTTCTTTTCCATCGTATTCAAATCCCCCTTCTACAATGACCGTATCTGCAGCGATTTTCTTCAGATCCTCCGCCCAGTCTACCATCAGCGGAATTCCCTTCGAAGCCGGCGCGCCAATCCTCATCACACCGATCTGCGCCAGGTTTTTTCGCTCTACGATTGCATTTGTACACTGTGTTGTTCCCAGCATGGCCTGACGGATTTCTGAACGATCTATATCTGCCTGCTCCAAAACAGCTTCAACTGCATGAAGGATACCGTCATACACATCCGGAGTCGTATGCTTTTTTACAGAAGCGATCACATGCAGCTGATCATCCAGCAGGACCGCATCTGTATTTGTACCGCCGACATCAATTCCGAGTTTGTACATATCAGCATCCTCCTTTACAACGCTCTTCCAGCGGAATGTAGTCTGTATCGACACCGAAGTATCTCGGTCCGACCAGTTCCAGACCTTCTTCTGTCCTCCAGAGCGGGAAGCATTTCAGACCCACGACCATAACTCGTTTCCCGTATTTCAGGGCATCTGTCGGCACCGGTATAAAAGTTTCCGTGTCTACCAGACAGATCAGGTCAGGAGTCGTTGCCAGGATCTTGTCATTTACCACTGCCATCAGATTTTCGTTCTGGAATTCTACGTAAGCAGACTGACTTTTATAATCCCCGATACCATCCAGCATCACCTTACCAAAATTAAACCCTGCCCGTACTTCACGCCGGACATCACTGATCTTACCCTTGAACAGTTTGAATCCTTCTGTTATCGAAAGAAACTCTTCTTCAGGCGTTTTATCTGTTACTTCTTTTACTTTACGAATGGCAGAACCGAGTCTTTCGCTGCGGGTTACGATTTCTTTCACCCCATACTGCTTCATGAATTTCCCTTCGCAGGTAAACAGGGAAACCGATACCGATCCGCCGCAGGCCATAGTAACAGCACGCGCCATCTCTTCTGTCCATTTATTCGTGATCGTTCTGAAAATACAGGAGTTTCCTTTTTCATCCACCAGGGCCATTGGTGTAGCAGATGCTCCTCCGATCGTAAACGTGACCATTTGCAATTCCGGGAAAGCCCTGCCCATACCGTCACAATCCACTAACGGCAGTCCCAGTCGGGCGGCAGCAGCGATCGGAAGCATGGAATTAACTCCGCCGGCCTCGATAGGCATCAAAGCAAAAATCGGTTTTCCATAAAAAGTCGAAACAATATCGTTCAGCGTTTTATACTCATTCCCGCCAATGGCTTTTTCAACCAGAACAGTAGGTGCCCCCATCATGGCGATCGGAACAACCAGCGCATCATCCGGGACTTCCTCCGGATCCAGCAGTGTGACAGGGCCGCATTCCTGTATGGCTCCGATCGCTACGAGTTTCCCAACGTAGGGATCACCCCCGCCGCCGGCACCGAGAAGCGCAGCACCGAGCGCAATATCTTCTATTTCAGGTATACCTATTTTTCGCATAAGAACATCCCCTTCGTCGTTTTTTAGAGTATAAAATGAAAAAGAATTAATCCGTACTGCCTGTATGAGTCAGCTTTGCAAGAAGAACATAGAGCACCAGCGAAACAACAATACCGTTTACAGGTCCGACGAAAAACGGTTTGTTTAAGAACGGTGCCGCTTCTACCAGGCCCGGGAAATTGGCAAATGTTCCGCCGGTAATGCAGGCCACCATAGCCCCTGCTGCATAGGAGATCAATCCGACTGCCGAAAAACTCCCCCTTATCTTGAAGTTTTCCCGCTTTCCTTTGCAGATGATCCAATAATGGGCAATGATCACGCCTGCCAGCGGTGGGATCAGTCCGGACATCAGCGACAGAAATCCCTGGAACGCATTCAGCAATCCAAACGCCGCCAGCAATGTTCCAACTGCGCCGGCAATACCCGTTGTGATCTTAAACTTACTCTCGTCAAATCCCAGCAGGTTACTGAGAGCCAGACCGCCGGAATAGGCATTGGTCACGTTCGTTGTCCAGGTAGCCAACACCAGCGCAATAAGACCCACGATCGGGACGCCGAGACTGGCAAGAATAGCCGAAATATCATATTGCCCTGTCACAATACTCATGACAGCACCCGTGAGGAGCATAAACAGTCCTGCAGGAATGACGCCGACAAGAGAAGACTTCACGACATCTCCCCGGTTCTTTGCAAATCGGCAATAGTCAGCAGAAATCACTCCGCCAAGGGCAAAGGAAGCAACGGTCATGGAAATACCGAAGACCATACCGGCCGATTGTTCCGGCGCATAATTGGCAATAGCTGCCGCACCGTTGCTCTGCGTAAAGGCGGCTACGATTCCGTAAATACAGACGATGACCAGAAGCGGGACAGCTATATAATTCAGCCATTTCAACCCCTTAAAGCCGGCACATGCAGTGATCAGCATAATGATACCCCAGACGATCGTGCAGATAATGACCATAGATCCGCTGGCTGCCTCCTGCCCTCTCATAGACGCGATCATAGAAGCAAAGGCACTTCCGCAAGTGGCCGACTGAATACCGAACCAGCCGATGCAGGCGATGGTAAGGATCGTACTGATAATATAACGTGATCCCTGTTTACCCAGAGCTCCCTCTGCCATAACCGAAACCGGCAGACCGGTGTCGCAAGCCTGCATGCCTATAAAGATCATATAGGCGCAAATGAGTCCATAGCCGATCAGTATGGAGATGACGATCTGCCCGATCGACAATCCGCCGGAAGCAAGAACACCGCCTACCATCAGACAGGGGACACAGATCATCCCTCCGGCCCAGACCATGGCTATAGAGGTCCAGCTTTGACGCTGTTCTGCTTTGATTTCAAAACCGGTATTATTGTTATCCATTTTTCTACCTCCTTCTTATGACATTGCAATCGTATTGATTGTAGTTGGTCCAAACTAAGAAGGTATATAGTGCAACGGTCGAAATTCCGTCATGCTTTTTTGTCCTTTGGGACAAAAGAAAAAAAGGATGACCTCTGTCATCCCTCTGATCATAAAAAAGAATCTGCGTTATACGGATTGGAGCAGGCGATTGATTGCTGCCGCTTCGTACAGATAAATGTTTTCCGGTGATTTTGAAGGGGAATACCCCAGTAATGAGCGGATTCGCCCCAGCCGGTATTTGATCGTATTTTTGTGTACAAACAGCAGGTCGGCACAGCGGGACACACTGCCGTCTGAATCGATCAGATATGTCTCCAGTGTTTTAACCAGCTCTGTTTCTTCCCCATAAGAACCCAATACCCGCAGCGGATACAGCCGGCGGCTTAAGGCATCTTCACCCGTATCTATTATTTCACGGCAATGCCGGGTGAACTCCACCTCTTCCAGTGTGAAGCTTCGTCTGTCCGGCCAAATGTGCCGTACATCCGTAAGATAATCCTTATTCGTCAAAAAGGCTTTTCTTACTTCTGCAGTGTCTTCCAGGTTGTGACATCTTGTAAGGAGGAAGCCGGTTTCATTCGCTGTCATCTGTTCCATCAGCGAATCGCCAGCCTGTAAGGCATTTCCGGAATCGGACCATGCCATAAATGCCACAATATATTCTTCATACAGATCGGCAAAAACTGTATCACAATACGGATTCAGAATTTCCTTAACCATCTCCTGTACCCGTCCCTCTGCTGCTGCATCCTTGTTTTCCGGAGTGATGATCCACATAGAATGAATAGATGCCACGTCAATATGAAACAGATCTGCAAGCCTGCGCATCTTCAATGGTTCATCCTGTAAGATGGCCCTGATCAATTCAGAAATCTGGACATCTGCATGGCTGCTGTTCCACAGACTGATCGCCAGCCGGACCAATTCGACAGCCTGCCGGATCACATCTGCCGGCAATAAGCCTCCATCCTTGATCACATACAATTCCAACGCATCCGCCTTATTCTCTTCAAGCGGGTATTTCCATACCGTTCTGGTCTGAGAAATAACACAGGGCGTATACATATCCGGATCCGGGATCTCTGCAAGGCTCAGTTTCAAAGACATCGGCCAGTTTGCCTGTCCCAATGCCCGTTTTTCACGATCAGCCAGTATCAAAGAACTTCGTATCCGGTCACTGATCATCCTGAGTACAACATCAACTTTTCTCTGATGCTCAGGCAGCCGGCTCATCCGGTTCAGGATCTCGCTGACATAATAATTGTCTGCCATCTGATTCTTGAATATCAGCTCCATCACTTCACAGATTGCTTCACTGTACCGCAAATTCATCCGGTTCTCCGGCATTACGATCAGCGCAAAATCCAGCTCATTTGCAGTATCAATTAATCTCTGATCTATACGCGGCAGCAGTATCCCAACATAATATACGATAAGACCAACTTCCCCGACTTCTGCCATTCTTTGAATATTGGCACATTGATACTCGACATTATCTGTGATATTTGCAAAGGCTGTTATGACGATTTCGCTTCCATAAAACTCATTTGTCCGAAACAGGTTTTCCTGCAGGTCATTTGCTTCTGCAAATTCCAGCACCGTAATAGAAGAAACCTCTTTATGAAGACCCTTTTTTCCCGCAAGAACCTTTGCTTCCCTCAAACATGGAAGTTTCAGGATATCTTTTACTGTAACGCTCATGATTTATCCCCTGCTGCAAGCCATATTAAACAATACATGTATCATGATACCACCTAAATCTGGATTTTGCATAAAAGACGTTTTTTCTTTATAAGACGAAGGGTGACGCCAACTCCACCGCTCGGAGCTTTCACCGGAAAGCTCGCAATGCCTGCCATGATCCTCGGCGGTCTGCTTCTGTGTCACGCAGCAAAAAAGACTGCGTACATAAACACAGGAAGGCTTGTGGCCTTCCTGCGCATTCATTCTTTGTGTTGTCGTGTCTGTGGTTTTATAACCCTAAATTCGAATCGTCATCGTCATCCGTATCGTCTATGCCATCCAGATCCGGTTTGCGCTTTCTGCTGCTGTATGCAACACCGCCGATCACGGCTGCCGCTGCAGCGCCAACGATCACCCAGATGACCGGTTTCATGCCGGAGCGTGTTTTTTCTACGGCTCCCTTTGCTGCATTTTCTGCTGCCGACTGGCTGCTTGCTTCCGTCTGACTGCTTGTTGCCGACTGGCTGCTCGATTCAGCCTGGCTGTTCGCCTCGAGGCTGTTCACGCCGGCCAACGGGACATCGGGCTCATCGAGGTCGATGTACTCAGCCGGTTCGGTGTTCTGGGCAGCTGCATTTGCCGCATCAGCGCCGCTGGCTGTATTGCCCGCTTCATTGGCAGCCTCGTTCGCGTTCTCGGTGGCTCCGGCTGCTCCGTTTCCGCCGGCTGCCGTATTCGCTGCTGTGCCGGCGTTGTTTCCAGCTGCATCGCCTGTGGCGGCATTCGCGTTATTGGCCGCTCCGGTTGTACCCGCCGTGCCTGCGGCATCCGTCGTTCCTGCGGCCCCCGCAGCGCCTGTGGCACCGTTTGCACCTGTGGTCCCTGCAGCGCCTGTGGCACCGTTTGCACCTGTGGTCCCTGCCGTACCTGTGGTATCCGTCGTTCCGGTGGTTCCTGCTGCGCCGGTGCCATTCGTCGCACCCGCAGCACCCGCAGCGCCGGTGCCATTCGTCGTACCGGCAGTTCCTGCCGTGCCTGTTCCGGTGGTCCCTGCAGGAGTCGCCGTCGGAGCCGGGGTGGCTGCCGTCGTTACCGTATTGATGACCGTCTGTACCGGGGCTGCCGTCGGCTGCGGGATCCGTGTATACGTGAAGGTAAACAGGTTGTCTTTTTCCGGTTCTTTCGAATCGACCAGTGTCTTGCCCAGGTTGTAGGCGTTGGGCCGGTACCCTGGTACGTACTGGTAGCTGACGACGGGCTTGTCGTCGACCATGCCGTAGTATTCCTCGCGGGCCAGCAGGCTCTGCACGGGATTGCCGTTCGCATCCACTTCGATATAATCCACATAGTATTTCACCATGCCGCCTGTGATACCATAGGCTACCGAGAAGTTGTAGTCCTGGTCAAGGCCGCCGTTCTCCGCCGGCCAGGTATACGACCGGTAATCACGCGTCGAGATCTCGTCGTTGTCATGCCCCGCGATCTTCATGCCCCTGGCATAGTACTGATCCGGATTTTTTACGACCAGATCACTCATGCTGATCGAAGCCGCCTGTCCCGCCGGTACCGTGACACTCTTCTGAGAGGTTCCGGTGCTGCTGAAATAGCCTTCTTTGCCGGCATAGACGTTGATGGTGTACGTGTACGGCTGTTTCCCCATCTCGATCGCATCCCAGTCGCCTTCCTTGCCTTCGTTCTCCGCTGCTTCCGCCGTTACGGCTATGCCGCCTGATGGCAGGAAGCTCCCCAAGCCGAGCACGGCCGCCAGGGTCATGATCCCGGCCGCAGCATACGCTGCCAGGGACTTCCTCTTTTTCACTTTCAGGGAGTGCTGCATCCTTTTCTTCATCATTCCTCGCCTCCCGTCTCATCTGTGTCCGTGCCCCGTACTTTTTTCCGGAGGACCAGCGCCACGATCAGAAGGACCACGCCTGCGATCAGCACCCCGAACAGCAGCGGGAAGTTCGTCGGGTCGCCTGTCTGGACTGCTGTTACACCCACTTTGGCCCCGGTCCCTGCTGTCGTCGTATTGGTGCCCGTTTTGTTCAGTTTCAGTTTCACCTTATCCCATTTGTTCTCGAACTTTGCCTTGGCCGTCGCCGGCTTTCCATCCTTCGTCACGGTCTCTACTTCCAGCTTGCCGCCGTTGTCGGTCACCTTGACATGGACGACTTTCAGAACATTGTCATAAACGACGTTGTCCTTAATGAATCCGCCTGCCGCCTTCTGTTTGTCGTCCGCATCTTTGTAGGCTACGGCCTTGCCGTCGATGATGGCCTCTGCGTCTTCCGGGACGTGCTCACGTATGATGTAGTCGAAGTTCGCCTCTTTCTTATAATCCGTGATCTTTCCATCCTCATCGTATACAGCCAGATCATCCTGCGTAAAGGTCAGCCCATCAAGAGCTTTCCCTTCTTCATCTTTGCCATAGTCAAACGTTACTTCCGCTTTTTCAGCGTCAGCTGTCTTCTCTGTCTGTCCGCTGAAGAGCGGCTCCTTCTCATCCCCGTTTTCGTCTTTGGCGATCGCATAGGAATCCCCGGACGTAACCGCTTCGAATACGTCAAACGTGTATTTTACCTTGTCGAGATTTCCGTCTTTGAATCGTTTCTCTGCCTCGAGTTCGATCACGCCTTCAGCCTCAAGCGACGGTGTCACCGTAACCGTATTGGATGTCTCTTCGTACTTGGCCTTGTTGTCGACCGTCACTGTATACGACGCCGTATTCGGTACGCCTTCATGGCTCTCGATTTCAGAGATCGCAAGTCCGTTATCGGTGATGGCTTCCTTGTTATCCATGTAGGCTGCCAGGCTGTCGATCACTTCCGGATCGAACCGCGCATCGAACGTGACGCGCACATAGTGTCCCCGCAGGCTTTCGGCATCTTCCACCGATACAGTCAGTTTCTTTTCTTTAATGGAAACCTTTACCTCTGTCTCGATGTCTGCGCCTTTTTCTGTTACACTGCCTGTCGCCGCGATATGATCGACGGTCTCGCCGAGGTCCCTGACAACGACATCCTTTTCTTCCGATACAAACTCGACCGCCGGGACCAGTTCGTCCACTATCTCAAAGCTGTCTGCGTCTTTGGTCACATAGGCGATGATGTCATAGGTAAACTCTGTGTCAAACGCTTCCAGATCAGAATGGACATCCTTGTTGACATATTTCTCAATTTCAGGCTTATGATCATTTACAACATCACCAACAAGCCTTCCCTTTGCGGTATCGGCTTCCAGTTCGATCACGCCATCTTTCACATCGCCTGTAAGGCTGCTCAGTATGGTCGTACGGGTGTTTTCTTTTCCATCCCATTCTGCATTATGGACCGCCGTGACCGTAAATCCGATCGGATCCACAGCCGTATGGTTATCCGGAACCTTTGTTTCTGTCAGCCGGTATTCTCCATCGTCCAGGCCCTTAAAGCTGAAGACGTTGTCTTTGACCGTGACCCTGTCGATCTCTGCCCAGCTGTCCGCGCTGTCACCCTTGATCTTTTTCTCCAGTTTGAACTCTGCTCCGGTCAGCGCATCGCCGCCTTCGTCCACTTTGGAGATATCCACCTTGTACGTGAAGGCGATGACCGAATCCGGTCCCTCTTCACCTTCGTCTTCATGCGGTTTGTCTTCGTCGGACGTATACCCGGCATCCCCTTCCTGCAGCAGGTTCGAGTTGTTGCTGTACTTCAGGGAAGCCGTGTTTACATTGCCCACGTTGCCGAATATTGCGTTCTCGTTGAGGGTCGCCGTGAAGTATACGTAAACAACTGCTTTGTTCAGCGAAGAGGCAAGCCTGCTGTCATATCTGCCATCCGTCTTTTCTGCTTCCCAGCTGACCGTCACACTAAACTTGTCCGTGCTGTCCGTGCCATCCGGTGTGATCTCCACGTAGTCCTCAGCTGTGATATCTGTATTGCCAAGGTATACCTTAATGCTGTTCGCATCCAGTGTCAGGCCCTGCTCCAGGACGTCATCAAAGGTGATATGATACTTGTAATAATCACTGACATTATCTGCAAGGACTGCTTTCAGACGATACGGTACATGATCATCGATATCGTGGTCAGCGCTGTCCTGCCACTGCTCCTCCCCGATTTTGGAAAGATCTTCCGGAAGGGCCTTTTCCGTACTGTCATTTACATCCGCGATCTTCTTTTCAAACGAAGGCTTTTCGGCTTCTTCGTTATTGACGTCTGCTGTCAGGCTGCCCTTTTCCAGATCCGGTACAAAGGTCAGTTTCCCTTCTGTTTTGTCTGCTGTTGTCTCTGTGCCTGTCAAAGCTGTCAGAACTGTGTTCCTGCCGTTACCACCCTGATCAGCAAGCGCATCAAATCCCGTATCTGTATCTGCCTGCACATCCCAGCTCACTGTATGAGCTGCAGTTACTTCGAAGGTAATAGGATCGATTGCTTTATAACCCACAGGTATGCCGGTTTCTTCAAGCACATATGTCCCATCATCCAGGCCGATGAATTCGAACTTATTGCCTTCTGTGTTTTTGATCGTCTTTATCTTCTGCGGTTCATCAACATCCTTTATCTTCTTGTATAAGGTAAAGGCTGCACCGGGCAGGGCCTTGCCGCCCGTTACTTTATTGATATCCACTTCGTATGTGAAGGCGATGACCGCATCCTTTTTGGTTGTGTCCGTTTCTTCATTGGGAGCAATCTTTCCATCATCACCCACCGTGTATTCCGGACTGTTGCTGTATCTGAGATATGCCGTATTGATGTTTCCCCTGGAACCAATGTTGGCATTCTCATTCAGTTTGGCTGTAAATTCAACCGTAACAACGGCATTATTTACACCTGCAGGTACCTTTGCAGTATAATCCCCTGTCTCTTCATCCTTCTGCCCTTCCCAGGTAAGGGTTAGATCGAATACCTGACTCTGATCAGCGCCTACCAGGGTATACTCTGTAGTTTCTTTACCATTGACTTTCACAACGACGCTGTTCCTGTTGAAGTTCAGCGTATTTTCCATCACATCATGGAAGGTTATGTGATACTTATAATACTCAGAAACATCACTTGGCAATGTAGCCGTCAGCTTGTAAGGAACGCTGTCACCGATATCGTAGTCGGCGCTGTCCTGCCAGTCACTGGTTTCACCTGTCGTATCATTGACATCCTTGATCTTCTTCTCGAAAGAAGGTGCATCAGGCGCATATGTATTGATAATGGTTCCGTTTGCAGTGTAGGCAACTACTGCATCCGTGAGTGTCCCATCCTCATGATCTACACCTACCGTTACAGTTGCC
>JAIKYQ010000060.1 GCA_024683035.1 Eubacterium sp. | reverse complement strand
TGCCTGGTCTGCTGTGACCTGTATTGTTTCTGGATCATAGAATACGTAAACAACGAAAAAATGCTGGAGATCCGTCCGTTTTACATTCTGATCAATATAACCGGACTGTTTCTGATCAGTCTCCTGCTGCTTTTGTGGTCCAATTCTCTGCGGGTAGCGATGGTGGTGCACACCGGGATCTGGTCTTTTGCCGCTATGGTGTTTTATGCGGTATACGATCTGAGGGGTGAGCCGCTGCAGATCATCGACTTTACCAGCCTGCAGACGGCGTTCACCGTGACAGACAATTACAAAGTACCCTTCCCGCGCGCCTTTGCAGTCGATATCATCCTGGGACTGTGTGTGGCGGCCGTTTATGTCCATATGCCGAAGATCTATCTGGCGAAAAAGCGTAAGGGCAAGACGATCATGCGCATCAGTACCCTGGCAGCCATGATCGTCGGGTATTTCCTGTACATGAATACATCGTGGAATGCCGAGCTGGGAATCGTGACGGATCTGTTCGCACCGGCCAAGACCTATGCCAAATATGGAACAACGGTCGGATTTTTCTGCGTAGGGAAATACATGCGGCTCCGTGCTCCGGAGGATTACAGTGTAAAGGAAACGGAAGAGATCGCGGCAAAAGCGGATCAGGAAGCCTCGTGGTCTCATACGACCGATGTCCGGCCGGCCAATATTATCGTGATCATGAATGAGGCATGGGCGGATTACAGCTATGCCGGTGAACTGGAGACGGATTATGATCCCATGCCCTATTATCATAATCTGGAGGAAAACACGATCAAGGGTCATACGCTGGTCTGCATAACCGGAGGCGGGACAGCCAAAACAGAGTATGAGTTTCTGACCGGCAATTCCGTGAAGCGTTATCCGGGGATGGTGCCCTACGTCAGTTATTTTACCCACGACCAGTATTCGCTGGTGACCACGCTGCAAAGCCAGGGTTACAAGGCCGAGGTCATGCATCCGTACATAGCCAAGAACTGGAATCGTCCCAGCGCCTATCAGCTTCTGAATTTCGAACGGTTCTATACGGAGGACGATTTTCCGGAGTCGGCAGGGAGAATCCGCGGTTTTATTTCGGACAAGGCCAATTATGAAAAGATCGTGGACATGGTGGAAAAGAAAGAAGATCCGGATGCTCCGTGGTTCCTGTTTAATATCACCATGCAGAACCACGGCGGATATATGAAAAGCAAATACGAAGGAAACATCCATATCGCTTCTTACGAGGAGGAGGAAGAAGGAGAGCGCGCGGCAGTTGACCGGTACCTGTCGCTGATGAAAGAGACGGACAATGCCCTGATGTACCTGATCGAGTATTTCCGCAGCGTGGAGGAACCCACCCTGATCGTCATGTTCGGTGATCATTATCCCAGCATACCGGATTCTATCGTAGAAAATCTGTCCGGTGTACCGCTGGAGGAGCTTTCTCTTGAGGAACAGCAGCGATATTATGCGACCCCCTTTTTTATATGGGCGAATTATGATATACCGGAAGAAGAGGATGTACTGACCAGTACCAACTTCCTGGGTACCCTGATGCTGGAGCAGACCGGTCTGGAACCTGCTCCCTATAACAGGTACCTGGAAAATCTGGCAGAAGAAATGCCGGCCCTGAATCACAAGGGATATGTGACGAAGGACGGCGAACATGTCGCCTGGAGTGATGCCGAAGAGCCCTATGCGACATGGGAATGGGAATATGAGTGTCTGCAGTATAACGAACTGGCAAAGAAGCGTGACAGGATAGACTGGTTTTTTACCGTTCCTGTCGGGGAAGGAGAACCATGATTGCAGCAAACGGCGTAACACTGCGTGTAGGGAAAAAAGCCCTGTTTGAAAATGTGAACATCAAGTTTACCGAAGGAAACTGCTACGGGGTCATCGGTGCGAACGGAGCGGGGAAATCTACCTTTCTGCGGATCCTGTCCGGTCAGCTGGAGCCTACCAACGGAGATGTGACCATCACAGAGGGCCAGAGGCTGTCTTTCCTGGAACAGGATCACTTTAAGTATGATGCCTTTCCCGTTATGGATACGGTGATCATGGGAAATGCACGGCTTTATGAAATCCGTCAGGAAAAGGATGTCCTGTATGCCAAAGAGGATTTCAGTGACGAAGACGGTATCCGTGCCAGCGAACTGGAAGCGGAATTTGCCGAGATGAACGGCTGGGATGCGGAAAGCGATGCGGAAACGCTGCTGAACGGACTCGGCGTCGATCCGGAGTTTCATTATGCTGCGATGGGATCGCTGGACGGCCCGCTCAAGGTGAAGGTGCTTCTGGCGAGGGCTCTGTTCGGCAATCCGGACATCCTGCTGCTGGACGAGCCGACGAACCATCTGGATCTCGATGCCATCGGCTGGCTGGAAGAGTTCCTCATCAACTTTGAGAATACGGTGATCGTCGTATCGCATGACCGGTATTTCCTGAACAAAGTCTGCACACAGATTGCGGATATAGATTACGGGAAGATCCAGCTGTATGCCGGGAACTACGATTTCTGGTTTGAGTCCAGTACGCTTCTGATGAAGCAGAAGAAAGAAGCCAACAAAAAGAAGGAAGAGAAGATCAAGGAACTCAGGGAGTTTATTTCCCGCTTCTCTGCCAACGCCTCGAAATCCAAGCAGGCTACCTCCCGCAAGAAGGCGCTGGAAAAGATACAGCTGGATGACATCAAACCGTCCAGCCGCAAGTATCCCTATATTGATTTCCGTCCGCAGCGTGAGATCGGAAATGAAGTGCTGGAAGTGCAGAATCTGTCCAAAACTGTGGACGGCGTGAAAGTGATCGATAACATCTCCTTTACGCTGCGGCGCGAAGACAAGGTGGCGTTTGTGGGATCCAACGAGCAGGCGGCCTCCGAGCTGTTCAAGATCATCGCCGGTCTGGAAGAGCCGGACGAAGGGTTTTATAAATGGGGGATCACGACCTCACAGGCATTCTTTCCGAAAGATTACACAGACGAATTTGATTCGGACCTGACCATAGCGGAATGGCTGACACAGTATTCCGAGATCAAAGATGCTACGTATGTGCGCGGATTCCTCGGCCGTATGCTGTTTGCCGGGGATGACGGCGTAAAAAAAGTCAAAGTCCTTTCCGGCGGAGAGAAAGTCCGGTGTCTGCTTTCCAAGATGATGATTTCGGCGTCGAATGTCCTGATCCTGGACCAGCCCACCAACCACCTGGATATGGAATCCATTACAGCGCTGAACAACGGGCTGATCAAGTTCCCGGGCGTGATCCTGTTCACCTGCCACGATCATCAGTTTGTGGAAACCACGGCAAACCGGATCATGGAATTCACACCGGAAGGAACCCTGATCGACAAGATCACTACATATGACGAATACCTGGCCGCCGACGAAGCAGCCAGAAAGAGATTTGTCTATACGCTGCAGGAAGAAGACGACTGAAGCAATGCATTCAGGAACCTTCCCGGCTGCCGACGCAGCCGGGAAAGCATATATCGAAAAATGACGAAGAAAACAACGACGTATATTTTTATACTGGCCGGACTGGCAGCCTTAAGCGTATGGCTGCTCAGAGGTGCGTGTCTGTCTTTTTTTCGATGGTATCTGGTTCTCATCCTGATCGGGATCGGATTCTATCCGCTTACGGCGGTATTGTTTGATTCGTTTGAAGACCGCGGCTGGATTTTTTCCAGGAGCCTGGCCATCATGGCTTGCGGTTATGTGACCTGGCTTTTTGTGACCGGAGGACTGCAGCAGTTTACCAGCAGACGGTGTCTCGTGATCACGCTGATCCTCAGCGGCATCTGCTGGTCCAGATTTATGGGCAGACCGCAGAAGACCAGGCCCCGGACGGAACTGATCCTGGGGGAAGAGGTGCTTTTCTTTGCGACACTGCTGATCTGGACCTGGTTTTTCTGTTTTCGCCCGGAAGCATACGGAACCGAAAAGTTCATGGATTACGGCCTGCTGGTTTCCATGGAGCGGTCGCTGCAGATCCCGGCCAGGGATATGTGGTATGGTCTGGGAGATGTAAACTATTATTACGGCGGACAGTATTATACGGTGTTTCTGTCCAAACTGAGTGCGCTGCCGGTGCGGTATACCTATAACCTGATGCGCGCAGCGGTGGCTGCGTTTACCTTTACCATTCCGTTTTCGCTCGTATATCATCTGCTGCAGAACCGTCTGCAGGAGTCGAAGGCGCAGCGGATATGGAGTCTGGCCGGAGGACTGGCGGCCGGGTGTGCGGTCTCGCTGGCCGGGAATGTGCACTACGTTCTGTACGGCCTTTTCGGAAACCTGTTCCGGCTGGAAGGGTATGAAGACTACTGGTTTCCGTCCTCTACCCGGTACATCGGGCATAATCCGCCGGTAGCGGGGGACCAGTGTATTCATGAATTCCCGTCCTATTCGTTTGTGCTGGGAGACCTGCACGCCCATATGCTGAACATCATTTTTGTTCTGACCATTCTGGGCCTGCTGTACTGCTGGGTACGGAAAGTGCGTATGCTGGAACTGGACCGGCTGGAACGGGAACGGATCCGGCAGGAACAGCAGCTGCACCGGCCTTCCAAGTATACCGGAAAGAAGTCTCTGCGGATCTTTCTGCGGCGCAACGGGCTGGAGGCCCCGCTCCTGCTGGCCGGTGTGATCATCGGAATCTGCAAATGGACGAATTACTGGGACTTTATCATTTATTTTACCGTTACGGTTTTTGTGTGCATTCTGGTAGCCCTGTACCGCTATCAGAATAATCTGATGCGGGCAGCGGGCTCGGTCCTGCTGCACGTCGCAGAAGTATGGGTGCTCACGGAACTGATCCCGCTCCCCTTCATCATGCGTTTCGAAAAAACGGTGTCGGGTATCGGAGCAGCGGTATACCATACGGCTCCGTATCAGTTGGCCATCCTGTGGGGGCTGCCCGTCGCTGTCTTTATTCTGCTTCTGGTCCTGGTTATCCGGCAGTTTGCCGGACGATATAACGCTGATCCTTCCTTTGCGGCGGATGAAAAATGCGGACCCGTATTTTCCTTTTTCCGTCACGCACCGCAGTCGGACCGTTTTGTCCTTGTGCTCGGACTTTGCGCCTGCGGCCTCATACTGATCCCGGAACTCGTCTATGTACGGGATATCTACGAGGATGGGTTTTCACGCGCCAATACCATGTTCAAACTGACATACCAGGCGTTTATCCTGTTCGGTATCCTGATCGGATATGGGCTGATCCGGATCCTGGCAGAAGAGCGGAAACAGCTGGTCCGTATTCTGAACGGTTTTCTTTTGGTCGTATTTGTTCTGACGATCGGATATTTTCCGTACGCCGTATCCTGCTGGTTCGGAAATGTTCTGGACCGGAATCGATTCCAGGGGCTGGATGCGACGGCTTTTATTTACAGCCGGTATCCGGAGGATGCAGCGGCTATAGACTGGCTGCGCACCTATGTCAGCGGCCAGCCGATCGTTCTGGAAGCTTCCGGGGACAGCTATTCGGATTACTGCCGTGTATCGGCCATGACGGGGCTGCCGACGCTGGAAGGCTGGTACGTGCATGAATGGCTCTGGCGCGGGAACACGACGGACCTGGATGCGAAAAATGAGGATATCCGAGCCATTTATGAAGCAGAGGATCCCTATGATGCGGAAAGACTGATGGCACATTACGGTATTGCATATCTGTTTGTAGGAAGCTGCGAGCATGAGAAGTATACGATTGACGATACGGTCCTTCAGCAGACAGGGGAAGTGATATTCCGCGAGGGAGATACCTATATTGTGCAGTTCCTGACGGGGGATGACAATGGATCTATTTGAATACGCCAAAAACAGAGAACTGGAGAAAGAGTCTCCCCTGGCTCTTCGGATGCGTCCGGAAAGGCTGGAAGATGTTGTAGGGCAGCAGCATATCCTGGGAAAAGGAAAACTGCTGTACCGGGCGATCCGGGCAGACAAACTGAGTTCTGTTATTTTCTATGGCCCTCCGGGGACCGGGAAAACCACACTGGCCAAAGTGATCGCCCATACGACCAGCGCGGCTTTTCAGCAGCTGAATGCCACGACCTCCGGCAAAAAGGATATGGAGGAAGTGATCCGCCAGGCGAAAGAACGGCGGGGCATGTACCAGCAGAAAACGATCCTGTTTATCGATGAGATCCATCGCTTCAACAAAGGCCAGCAGGACTATCTGCTGCCGTTTGTCGAGGACGGGACGGTACAGCTGATCGGCGCTACGACGGAGAATCCGTATTTTGAAGTCAATGCGGCGCTCCTTTCCCGTTCGGTCATCTTTGAACTGCACCCGCTTTCCAAAGAGGAGATCGGTACATTATTGGAACGGGCGGTATCTGATCCCGTGCATGGCCTGGGAAACTATCCGATCCTGCTGGAAGAAGACGCAAAAGAATTCCTGGCAGATATAGCCGGGGGGGATGCGCGTGCTGCCCTGAACGCGCTGGAGCTCGGCGTGATGACCACGGATGCGGATGAAAGCGGCCGGATACGGATCGATCTGGCAACAGCATCGGAATGCATTCAGAAACGGGCCGTGCATTATGATAAAGGCGGCGACCAGCATTATGATACGATCTCTGCTTTCATAAAAAGCATGCGCGGGTCTGACCCGGATGCAGCCGTATACTACCTGGCCAAAATGCTTGAGGCAGGAGAAGATATCAAGTTCATAGCCCGCAGGATCATGATCTGTGCCTCTGAGGATGTGGGAATGGCCGATCCGCAGGCACTGGTCGTGGCAACAGCTGCTTCTCTGGCTGTGGAGAGGATCGGCCTGCCGGAAGCACGGATCCTGCTGGCGGAGGCAGCGGTGTATGTGGCAACTGCACCGAAGAGCAATGCCTCTTATCTGGCAGTCGGAAAGGCACAGGAGTCGGTAAGAAGTAAAAAAACGACGGTGCCGGGGCATCTGATGAATATCCATGCGAACGGAGAAGGCGACGAGAAAAAGGCGGTCGGCTATCGATACGCGCATGATTATCCCGGGCACTATGTAGAGCAGCAGTATCTGCCGGATGAAATCCGTGACGAAGTGTTTTACAGGCCGACCGGCAATGGATATGAACAGACAGTGCGGTCTTATCTGAAGCGGATCGGAAAGATCCGGGATGAAGAATAAGACTTGCATTTTGTGTTAGCGCAGACTATAATGTCGTTGATGCAGATGTAGTTCATTGGTAGAACCCCAGCTTCCCAAGCTGGTGAGGCGGGTTCGATTCCCGTCATCTGCTTATACCCGGGGAAATGCGGCATTCGCGGCATTTCCCCTGTTTTTTAAAGAGGAAAAGGAAGATGGACAGGAGTACTTGTATCATACCGGAAGGCTACACGCCGGCACTGCATCTCTATGAAACCCAGAAAGCGATCGGCCTGGTCAAGCATGATTTCAGCGACCTGCTTTCCGCATCGCTGAAGCTGAATCGCGTGTCGGCGCCGCTGTTTGTGCCGGCAGGACTCGGTCTGAACGATGATCTGAACGGAGTGGAAGAGCCGGTATCCTTTACCGTAACAGCTTCGGGGACAGAGGCGCAGATCGTGCAGTCTCTGGCCAAGTGGAAACGGATGGCCCTGCGAGACTACGACTTTCATGCAGGGAAGGGCCTGTACGCCGATATGAACGCGATCCGTAAGGACGAGATCCCGGATAATCTGCACAGCATCTATGTCGACCAGTGGGACTGGGAGCGGGTCATAACAGAGGAAGACCGGAATCGGGAGTTCCTGGAAGGAATCGTCCGGAAGATCGTATCGGCGATCTGTGCGACAGAACTGAACCTGCGTGCGCGCTTTCCGGAGCTGGACAGGCTGCCGGTGCATTCCAATACCGTTACGTTTATCACAACGCAGGAACTGCTGGACCTGTATCCGGATCTCTCTCCGAAGGAGCGGGAGAACCGGTTTGTAAAGGAAAACGGAACGACCTTCATCGAAAAGATCGGTTATCCTCTGTCAAACGGAGAGCCGCACGACGGACGTGCGCCGGACTATGACGACTGGGATCTGAACGGCGATATCCTGTTCTGGAACGAACCGCTGCAGTGCAGTTTCGAGATCAGCAGCATGGGTATCCGTGTCAGTCCGGAAAGTCTGGCAAAGCAGCTGGCATTCTCCGGGCAGGAGGAACGCCGGAAATACATGTTCCACAGAGAACTGCTGGAAGGCCGTCTGCCGTATACGATCGGCGGCGGGATCGGGCAGAGCAGGCTGTGCATGCTGCTGCTGGGATCTGCCCATATCGGGGAAGTACAGACATCGATCTGGGATGAAGAAACACGGCGGAAATGTGCCGGGGCCGGCGTTGAGCTGCTGTAGCGGCGGCAGGGAACGGTTATGAATCGAGCAAGAGCTTTTAAACGGGGAATCGCAGACGGATTTCCCATCTGTCTGGGATATCTGTCCGTTTCATTTGGTATAGGCCTTCTGGCTGTCAAAGCCGGCATGTCGCCGTGGCAGGCGGTCGTTCTGTCTTTGACGAATCTGACTTCGGCAGGACAGGCTGCGGGCATTGAGATCATAGCGGCGGGAGGCACCCTGCTGGAAACGGCGCTGACACAGCTGGTGATCAATCTGCGGTATGCGCTGATGGGACTGAGTCTTTCTCAGAAACTGGATCCGTCTTTCGGGACACCGCAGAGGCTGCTGGCTTCCTATGGTATCACGGATGAGGTCTTCGGTGTCAGTTCGGCTTTTGAAGGCAGGATCCAGCCATTCTATATGTATGGCATGATCCTGATCGCGACGGCCGGCTGGGTGATGGGGACTCTGCTGGGCGCACTGGCCGGAGAAGCCCTTCCGGCTTCGCTGACTAATGCACTGGGCATTATGCTGTACGGTATGTTTATCGCCATTATCATTCCGGCAGCCCGTAAGGATCATAAGGTATTCTGTGTGATCCTGGCTGCTGTCGGACTGAGTCTGGTATTTCATTATCTCCTTCCGTTTATCACCAGCGGATTTGCGGTTATTTTCTGTGCGCTCATCGCTGCCGTGATCGGCGCCGTCTTTTTCCCTGTTGAGGAAACGGAAAACGCAGAAAACACGGAGGGAGCGGCATGAGTATCTGGATTTATATTCTGGTCATGGCGGTCGTAACGTATCTGATCCGCATGCTGCCGTTTACCCTGATCCGCGGCCAGGTGAAGTCGCGGTTTCTGAAAAGTCTGTTATACTATATTCCCTATGCGGTTCTGGCTGCGATGACGTTTCCATCTATTATGTATTCTACGGGTAATACCGTTACGGCAGCTGCCGGAACGGTCGTGGCGCTGCTGCTTGCCTATTTCCGCATGCCGCTGATCGTGGTCGCGCTGGCTGCCGCGGCTGCCGCTTTTGTCACCGGCTTGTTCCTGTAACCAATCATGCCACGGGAGTAGACTGTCTATGTGGATTGCCGATAACTGGAAAGAATATGAGATCCTGGATACATCCGGCGGGGAAAAACTGGAACGGTGGGGAAAGTATATTCTGATCCGTCCCGACCCGCAGGTGATCTGGCAGACGCCGAAAAAGGATCCGGCTTGGAAACGGTTTAACGGCTGGTATCACAGAAGCTCCAAAGGAGGCGGAAACTGGGAGTTCCGGGAGCTGCCGGAAGTCTGGTCTGTTTCCTACGGGCAGCTCACCTTCGGGCTGAAGCCGTTTCATTTCAAGCATACAGGCCTGTTTCCGGAGCAGGCAGTCAACTGGGACTGGTGTTCGGAACGGATCCGCAGGGAGATAAAAAGCAGACCGGAAAACTCTCCGTTCCGGGTGCTGAATCTGTTTGCCTATACCGGAGGCGCCACGCTCGCGGCGGCGGCTGCCGGCGCGCACGTCACACATGTAGATGCGTCGAAAGGCATGGTTTCCTGGGCACGGGAAAACGCGGCGCTTTCCGGTCTGGAAAATGCCCCGATCCGGTGGCTGGTGGATGACTGTATGAAATTTGTGGAAAGAGAACTGCGCCGCGGGAACACCTATGACGCAGTTATCATGGATCCTCCTTCCTACGGGCGCGGACCGAAGGGGGAACTCTGGAAGATGGAGGACAATATATACGGTTTTCTGCAGAGAGCGGCACGGCTGCTTTCCGGGAATGCGTCCTTCTTTTTGATCAATTCGTATACAACCGGGCTGGCCCCGTCTGTGCTCACGTATATGCTGCGGACGGTCCTGCGGGAAAGAGGCGGCCATACGGAGGCGTCCGAAATAGGACTGCCGGTGCGGGATGCGGGTCTGATCCTTCCCTGCGGTGCTTCCGGACGGTGGTATACTTGAGATGAGGATAGGAAAGTGCTATACTAAATAGAACCGTGCGCCGGTTTGGGCGCTGCGCTTTAGCGGGAGATAACAGCCTATGAAGAAAACTTCTAAAAACCTGGTCGGGATGATCCTTCTCCTGATCTTATTGATACTTATCATGGCGGGCATCTATGTATTTGGTGTGCGTCATTTTACGACACACTTTTTCCCGAATACAACGATCAACGGGGTACAGGTAGGCGGTATGACCGCGGATGACGCCAAATATGCGATCCAGAACCGGATCCGGGACTATGCCCTTACGGTGGTGGAACGGAACGGCATCACCGAAACCATTACCGGAGACCAGATCTATATGCAGTATGTGGATGACGGACAGATCCAGGACCGGCTGGACCTGCAGAATCCCCGTTTCTGGGTTTTCCGGCTGACAGGCGGCAGAGATTATAAGGTTTCCGTCGGCTATACCTATGACAAAGAGATCATCGATTCGGTGCTGGACCAGATGCAGTGTTTCCAGTCGGAAAACGAAGAAGCGCCTACCAGTGCCACGATCGTAGAGACAGAAGACGGCATGTATGCGATCAAGGACAGCCAGCAGGGCACGACACTGGATCGTCAGAAAACACGTCTGGCCGTGATGCAGGCCATTGAAGCCACGCAGGATACCATGGATTTTGAAGCGCTGGACCTGTATGAGAAACCCAGCGTGAATGCCTCGAACGAGGATCTGGTGGAAAAGGTGGAGAATGTCAATACCATGCTGTCCACGAACATCGTCTATGATTTCGTAGACAGACAGTATGTGGTGGATAAAGATGTCGTAAAAACATTCCTGCGTGAGGATGAAGACGGCAATTTCAAGCTGAACCGGAACAAAGTGCTCGAATGGGTGAAGGATCTTTCCTATGAAACCGATACATACGGCATGGCCAGAGACTTCCGTACGCACAGCGGGAATGTGATCCGTATGGCTGCCGGCGGGGACTACGGCTGGGCCATGCATCAGGAAGAAACAGCCAATGAATTGTATCAGGCCATCCGGAACGGGGAGCAGGGCAACAAAGACTGTGTCTATGTATACCGCGCACAGGACCGCTCCACGAACGATATCGGCGGCACTTATGTGGAAATCTGCATCGAACAGCAGACCATGTGGTGTTATAAAGATTATGAACTGATCGTGGAGACGCCCGTAACGACGGGAACCCACGCTACCGGGCAGGATACGCCTTCGGGCTGTGTCTGGGCGATCGACGGGAAAGAAGCCAATGCCATTTTCCCGGAAAACGGAGCGCGCGTGAAATACTGGCTGCCGTTTGAAAACTCCTGCGGTATACATGATGCGTCGTGGCGGACTGCTTTCGGCGGAAGCTACTGGCTGAATTCCGGTTCGGGAGGCTGTGTCAATACACCGACGGATGCCGCCGGCATCATTTTCGATATCATGGATGTCGGGTACCCGGTCGTTATCTATTACAGTGAAAATCAGCCGGTCGGTACGCAGCCGAGAAATGCTACGACCATACCGGTTCTGGAGTGAATATCATGAAGATCGTTGTGTTGGCAGCAGGAACCAGTACAGAAAGAGACGTGTCCATTGTATCCGGAACAGGCGTATGCAAAGCGCTGAACAGCATCGGGCATCGTGCCATCCTGGTGGATGTGTTTTTCGGCTGTCCGTCTCTTCCGGAATCCGATCATTTTCCGGATCACTATGATACGGATCAGGCAGCGCAGGAGATCCGGAACTACAGCGCACATCTGGAAAGGGAAAAGCAGAAACGCCGCTCCTTCTTCGGTCCGCATGTGATCGAACTGTGCCTGGAAGCTGATTTTGTCTTTCTGACGCTGCACGGTTCGAACGGAGAAGACGGAAGGATCCAGGCGGCTCTTGACCTTCTGGGGGTCCGGTACTCGGGCACCGATTACATCAGCAGCGCCGTGGCCATGGATAAAACCCGGACAAAACAGATCTTTGCCCTGTGCGGGATACCGACACCGCTGGGAACGACCGTGTATAAAGGGCAGTGTACGGCAGAAGAGCTGCTGCACGAACTGCCGCTGCCGCTGATCGTCAAGCCGCAGTGCGGCGGTTCCAGTATCGGCGTAACGATCTGTCATACGGCGGAAGAGCTGCAGCAGGGCCTGGACCTGTCCTTTTCCTTTGAAGAAGCGGCGATCGTGGAAGAGTTTATTGAGGGACGTGAGCTGACCGTAGCCGTGATGGGCAGAGAAGCCTATCCGGTTGTCGAGATCGCACCGATCAGCGGATTCTATGATTATAAAAACAAGTATCTCCCGGGCATGACCATTGAGACCTGTCCGGCCAGGATTCCGGATGAAAAGACGGAAGAAATACAGCGCCTTGCGGTTCAGGCAGCCGATGCACTGGGGATCCGGGCTTATGTCCGCATGGATTTTCTTATGAAGGAAGACGGGACATTATACTGTCTGGAAGCGAACACCCTGCCCGGCATGACGCCGACCAGCCTGGTTCCGCAGGAAGCAGCTGCGCTGGGGATCGATTATCCGTCTCTCTGCCAGAAGATGATCGATCTGTCCCTGGAGAAATACCGGGATCAGCAGCCGCTGCTGTGACAGCTCAGTAAAAAGGCTTTCCGAGGTTTGCATATGAAAAACATGACGGCAGAAAACATGGCAAAGGCCGCAGGAGGAAACCTGACCGGGCCGCAGGCCATGCGGCAGAAAGAAATAACAGAGGTGGTTACGGACAGCCGGAAGATCGTATCCGGTTGTCTTTTTGCCGCTATAAGAGGGAGTCGGACGGACGGCCATGCCTATATCGACCAGGCCATACGTGACGGAGCAGCCGTCATTCTGGCAGAAAGGCTGCCCGAAGGAACAGAAGCGTCTGTTCCGGTGATCCTGGTAGAGGATACACTCCGGGCATTGCGGGATCTGGCTGCGTATTATCTGGACCAGATGAACGTGTCCACTGTAGGGATCATAGGAAGCGCGGGAAAAACCAGTACCAAGGAAATGGTTGCGTCTGTCCTGCAGCAGAAATACCGTGTGCTGAAAACAGAAGGCAACTTTAACAACGAGCTGGGCGTGCCGCTGACAGTTTTCCGGATACGCGAAGAACATGAGATCGCTGTCATAGAAATGGGGATCAACCATTTCGGAGAAATGCGCAGACTGGCGCAGATCGTACGGCCGGACACCGTTATAATGACAAATATCGGGACCGCACACCTGGAATTTCTGAAGAGCCGGGATGGGATCCTGAAAGCGAAAAGCGAAGTGTTCGAATTTCTGCGTCCTGACGGAGCCGTGATCCTGAACGGGGATGATGACAAACTGATCACTCTGCAGCAGGTAAACGGGATCCGTCCGGTATTTTTCGGTGTTCACAATACAGAGGCCGATCTTTATGCAGATCATATACAGCTTCAGGATCTGACCCGTGTGCATTGCGATGTCCGCTATCACAGAGAGGATCTTCCCGAAGGATACGGCCGGTTCCGCCTCGCTATTCCCAGCCCGGGGATCCATGCCGTGCAGAACGCGCTGGCGGCGGCTGCAGCGGGATTACGGTACGGTCTCAGCGAAGAAGAGATCATACGGGGTGTCGATGCTTATCAGGGGCTCCGCGGACGGTTCCATGTGCTGCAGGCAGGCTCGCTTACGGTGATCGATGACAGCTATAATGCCAATCCATCGTCCATGAAGGGCTCGCTGGAAATCCTGCAGAACGGGAGCGGACGCCGGGTCGCCATTCTGGGTGATATGGGAGAACTGGGCGAGCATACGGAGACTTTGCACAGGGAAGTGGGCGTATACGCGGCCGGCCTGCAGATCGACGCCCTTTATATGGTGGGAACATTATGCCGTCATATGGCAGAAGGCGCTCAGGCGGCCTGTGAGCAGATGACTGTGAAATACCGGGAAGAAACGGGTGCAGATACGGATCCGGCACGGATTCCGGAAATCGTCTGGTTTCCGGACAGAGACAGCCTGACGGAGAAACTGGCGGACTATATCCGGCCCGGCGATACGATCCTGATCAAGGCATCCCGCTTCATGGGATTTGAAAAGATCACGGATACTCTGCAGAAAATGGGGATCTGAACGGCAGCTTCCTGCTGGCATACAGGCACAGTCGTTCAGACAGCTTTGAAAATATGGGTTGCTTTTTTCCGGGGCGTAGGGTATAATTCAGTCTGTAAAAAGAATTTACCCTTCAAAAAATTTTTTTTACAATTAATAACCCCTTATTAATTATTTATACTCCCCTCGAAATGCCTCGGTAGCTCCCCTACCGGGGCGTTTCTCTCTTAATCGGGTAACCCGTGTTTAGAGACAGATACAGCAGGATCGCTGCTGTCGGAAAGGATCTGTATGGCAAATGAACTGATGCTTCTGACTCCCTGCCATTTCGGCCTGGAATCCGTGCTGAAACGGGAGATCACGGATCTGGGATATACGATCAGTAAAGTTGAGGACGGAAAAGTATTCTGGAAGGGCGGACCGGATGCTGTTGCCAGAGGCAATGTGTTTCTGCGCACGACCGAACGGGTGCTTCTGTGTACGGGCAGTTTTCATGCGGAAAGCTTTGAGGAACTGTTTGAAAAGACGAAGCAGATCCCGTGGGAGGATTATCTGCCAAGGGATGCCCGGTTCTGGGTGGCCAAAGCCAATTCCATCAAAAGCCGCCTGTTCAGTCCTTCCGATATCCAGTCGATCATGAAGAAAGCGATCGTGGAAAGGATGAAGCAGACCTGGCATACGGACTGGTTTCCGGAAACAGGCGCCCATTATCCGATCCGGGTATCCCTGCTGAAGGATGAAGTGACTGTCGGCATCGATACAACCGGGACATCCCTTCATAAAAGAGGGTATCGGCAGCTGACGGCAAAGGCGCCGATTTCGGAAACCCTGGCCAGTGCCCTGCTGATGCTGACGCCCTGGAAAGGCAGCCGGATCCTGGTAGATCCGTTCTGCGGAAGCGGGACATTTCCCATTGAAGCAGCTATGATGGCGGCTCATATAGCCCCCGGAAGCCGGAGGAGTTTTCTGGCGGAGACATGGAAGCAGCTGATCCCGGAAAGCTGCTGGCGCGATGCCAGAGAAGAGGCGGCTGCACAGGAAGATCTTCATGTGGAAACCGATATCCAGGGATATGATATCGATAGGGAGGTCATCCGGTCTGCCAGGGAAAATGCTATCAAAGCCGGCGTAGATCATCTGATCCATTTTCAGCAGCGCCCTGTTTCTTCCCTGTCGCATCACGGGTCCTACGGTTTTATCGTGACCAATCCTCCTTACGGGGAAAGACTGGAGGATTCCGAAACCCTGCCGGAGATCTACCGTACGCTGGGAGAGCGGTTTGCGCTCCTGGATACCTGGTCGCTGTATCTGATCACCGGCTATGCAGATGCGGAACGTTATATCGGCAGGCAGGCGCAGAAAAACAGAAAACTGTATAATGGTATGCTGAAAACATATTTCTATCAGTATCCGGGGCCCAGACCCCCAAGGAGAGAGGCATGACGACATTTATATTTGCTACGGGAAATGCACATAAGGTCAGGGAGATCCGGGAAATCCTGCAGGATGTGCCGGCAGAAATCCTTTCGATGAAAGAAGCCGGGATCGAGACAGAGATCATTGAAAACGGAACCTCCTTTGAAGAAAACGCGCTGATCAAGGCGCGTACCATCGCCGGCGTACTGCCGGAAGCATACCGGGATGCCATTGTCCTGGCAGACGACTCCGGCCTGGAGATCGATGCACTGAATAAGGAGCCGGGGATCCTTTCCGCGCGCTATATGGGGGAAGATACACCGTATACGATCAAGAACAATGCGCTTCTGGAGCGGATGAAGGACGTTCCTGTTCCGGAAAGGACGGCCCGTTTTGTCTGCGCGGTCGCCGCGGTACGTCCGGATGGGAGTCATCATATCGTGCGGGAGACCATCGAGGGAAAAATCGGTTTCGAACCCAGAGGAGAGAACGGATTCGGCTATGATCCGATCTTTTATCTGCCGGATCTGAGCTGCAGTACGGCGGAACTGCCGCCGGAAGAGAAGAATGCCGTGAGTCACAGAGGCAAGGCCCTGAGGGCTATGACTGCGTATCTGAAAAGCAATCTGACGCCGTGAGACTTTCGGCCGATGCCATGAAATTTCCTCGTTGACATTCGAAGACACTTATACTATACTGGTTAAGTCTCGGGTGACAACTGCGGGGTGTGGCTCAGTTTGGCTAGAGCGCCTGGTTTGGGACCAGGAGGCCGCAAGTTCGAATCTTGTCACCCCGATTACAATTTAAGGCAATTTGCAGGTGTAGTTCAATGGTAGAACACCAGCCTTCCAAGCTGGACACGTGGGTTCGATTCCCATCACCTGCTTTTTGTGCCTGTAGCTCAGCAGGATAGAGCAACGGCCTTCTAAGCCGTGGGTCAGGGGTTCGAATCCCTTCAGGCACGGTTGTTATGGTGGATGTAGCGTAGTTGGTTAACGCGCCAGATTGTGGCTCTGGAGATCGGGGGTTCGAGTCCCTTCATCCACCCTGCCGTAAGGCGAATGTAATGGGCTATCGCCAAGCGGTAAGGCACAGCACTTTGACTGCTGCATGCGCTGGTTCGAATCCGGCTAGCCCAGCTTCCGGTTACTGATGACCTTCTTATGCTGTCAAAGCAACCGTTTTTCTTGGAGCATTAGCTCAGGTGGTAGAGCACTTGACTTTTAATCAAGTTGTCCGGGGTTCGAGTCCCCGATGCTTCACGCAATAGAAACCTGTTCTGCGGCTATGGCGGAATTGGCAGACGCGGCGGGTTTAGGTCCCGTTGGGAAACCATGCAGGTTCAAATCCTGTTAGCCGCAATATATACGCCTCTTTTCGTTTCTGATCTATCCCCACTTTTGAACCAAAACCTTACGGAAGGTAATTTGCCATATGAATGAAGACCTTATGAGAGAACGCTATGAGTCTCTTCCTCTGACGGAACTGCGTGCCGTTGCCAAGGCGCGGGGTCTGAAAGGGATATCCGCTCTGAGGAAAGAAGGACTCGTACAGCGGATGCTGGAAGCTGACCGGGAAGACAAGGAAAGCGCACAGCAGACAGAGAAAGAGGCAGAAAAACCGAAAAAGGAGTCTGCTTCCAGGGGACGCCGTCCGGCAAAAGAAGAAAAACAGGAAAAAAAGAGCCGGAATGAACGGAACAAAAAGGCGGAAAAGGAAGAAGATGGCACCGGTGATGCCATGAAGCCCGGTATTTCCGAGCTGGACAGCGGCAATGAAGCGAAGGGGATCCTGGAGGTTCTGGCAGACGGGTACGGCTTCATCCGTTCCGCCAATTTCCTGCCCGGCGAGGACGATGTGTATGTCTCTCCTTCCCAGATCCGCAAACTGGGACTCAGGACCGGCGATATCATCTGCGGCAATACCCGCATAAAATCCCAGAACGAGAAGTATTCGGCGCTGCTGTTTGTGAAAAGCGTCAACGGAACGCATCCTGCCCAGAATGCGCGCCGTGTGCGGTTTGAAGATATGACGCCGATCTTTCCGGACGAAAGGATCCATCTGGAAAGGCCGGGCGGCAGTACAGCCATGCGGATTGTGGATCTGGTAAGCCCGATCGGCAAGGGTCAGCGCGGCATGATCGTTTCTCCGCCAAAAGCAGGAAAGACCACGCTGCTGAAGGACGCGGCAAAATCCATCCTGCGCAACGATCCGGACATGCATCTGATCATCCTGCTGATCGATGAAAGACCGGAAGAAGTAACGGACATTAAGGAAACCGTACGCGGCAATAATGTGGAAGTCATCTATTCCACCTTTGATGAACTTCCGGAGCATCACAAACGGGTTTCGGAAATGGTGATCGAAAGGGCCAAGCGCCTGGTGGAAGCCAAGCAGGATGTCATCATTTTCATCGACAGTATCACGAGACTGGCCCGTGCCTACAACCAGGTGGTTCCGCCGAGCGGACGTACGCTTTCCGGCGGCCTGGACCCGGCTGCCCTGCATATGCCCAAACGGTTTTTCGGGGCTGCCCGGAATATGCGGGAGGGAGGAAGCCTGACGATCCTGGCCACAGCACTTGTCGAAACCGGCAGTAAGATGGATGATGTCGTGTACGAGGAATTCAAAGGTACCGGCAACATGGAACTGATCCTGGACAGAAAGCTGCAGGAGCGGCGGGTTTTCCCGGCGATCGATCTGGCCAAGTCCGGTACCCGGAGAGAAGACCTTCTTCTGAGCAGGGAAGAACAGGAGGCCGTTACGATCATGCGCCGGGCGCTGAACGGTCTGAAAGCGGAAGAGGCCGGGGAAAACATACTGAATCTGTTTACACATACCAAATCCAATAAAGAACTGGTGGATATGATGCTGAAACGGCGCATGCTCTGAGCGGATCCGTACAGTCATACAGAAGTAGAGAAATACAGACAGAAACTGCTTGCATTTACCATATTGGTATGCTACAATAGTCAAGCTGTTAGAAGCAAGTAAGGAATCGGAAGAGGTGAAGACAGTGAGAGAAGGAATTCATCCGGAGTATCAGCAGGCGACAGTTACCTGTAACTGCGGCAATACATTTACAGTAGGTTCGACCAAAAAGGAAATCCACGTGGAAATCTGCTCCAAATGCCATCCGTTCTATACGGGTCAGCAGAAAGCTGCGCAGGCTCGCGGACGTATTGAGAAATTCAACAAGAAGTATGGCATGTAAGCGAATCAGCAGAAGCAGAGGATCGGGTTGTATCCCGGTCCTTTTTTTATAGATTTATGCATTTTATACATGCCGCATTCTATGTTATAATACAAAGCTATGAAGAATATAAAACGATGTACGCGCAATTCCGGAATCGGCGGCCAGGCCGTCATGGAAGGAATCATGATGCGCAATAAGGGAAAGTATGCGATCGCCGTCCGTAAGCCGGACGGGGAAATTGATGTGATGACAGATGATTACAAGAGTGTGATCAATGTGCCGGCGTTCCAGAAGATCCCGATCCTCAGGGGTATCGTCAACTTTATTGATTCTCTTGTCGTCGGCATCCGCTGTCTGATGTATTCCGCTTCTTTTTTTGAAGAAGAGGAAGAAAGCCCTTCTGAAGAAAAAAAGAGCAGGAAGACAGAAAAAATGAAACCGGCCGATGAAAAAAATGAAGAGCAGAAGGAATCGGAAGAGAAGAAATCCGACACACTGTTCATCGTCGGCACGCTGACGTTTGCACTGATCATGGCGGTGGTGCTGTTCATGGTCGTACCGCTGTTTCTTTCGCGCTGGCTCGGGAGAGGCTTTTCCACTCCGCTGGTGCGTTCTGTGCTGGAGTCCGCGATCCGGATTGCGGTTTTTCTGGCCTATATGATCGTGATCTCCCGCCTGAAAGATATCCAGAGGACGTTTGCGTATCACGGGGCAGAGCACAAATGCATCAACTGCATCGAAAACGGCAGAGAACTGACGGTGGAAAATGTGCTGCTCAGTTCCCGGCTGCATAAGCGCTGCGGCACCAGCTTTCTCTTTTTTGTCATTATCGTCAGTGTGATCTTTCAGATGTTCATCCATTCTGAAAACCGTCTCGAACAACTGGGGATCCGGCTGCTTCTGATCCCTGTGATCGCCGGTGTTTCTTATGAGATCATCCGTCTGGCAGGCATATCCGATCATCCGCTGGTCAATATCCTGAGCAAGCCGGGTCTGGCTTTACAGAAGCTGACCACAAGAGAGCCGGATGCCTCGCAGGCCGAAGTGGCGATCCGCGCGGTGGAAGCCGTGTTTGACTGGAGAGGTTTTTTGGGAAATGACGAGAAAAAAACCTGAAGCCGGCAGCACTTATTATGACTGGTATGTCTATGGGGCCGGATTGCTGACTGCTTCCGGTGTAGAGGACGCCGCCAACGATGCCCGTCTCCTGCTGGAATATGCGGCGCAGATCGATCACAGTTTCTATTATCTGCATATGCATGAGCCCATGCAGGCAGAGGCGTCTGAAGTGTATGCCGACCTCCTGCATCACAGGGCTGAGAGAGAACCGCTGCAGTATCTGACAGGGGAAGCACCTTTTTGCGGATTGCTGTTCCATGTGACGCCGGCTGTACTGATCCCCCGTCAGGATACGGAAATCCTTGTAGAAGAAGCGGCAAAAAGGCTGCGTCCGGGTATGCGGCTGCTGGATCTCTGTACAGGGAGTGGCTGTGTGCTGCTTTCTTTGATGAACAGGATCGAGATAAACGGGACAGGAAGCGATCTGTCCGCGGAGGCGCTGGCCGTCGCAGAAGAAAACGCCGGAAAGCTGCATACGGCGGCTTCCTGGATCCAGAGTGATCTGTTTTCACGTATTCCTGGCCGGTTTGATATGATCGTTTCCAATCCGCCGTATATCGCTTCAGATGTTATAGACGGCCTGCAGGAGGAAGTGGCACGGCACGAGCCGCGTCTGGCCCTGGACGGCGGAGCAGACGGCCTTGAACTGCTGAAGAGGATCATACAGGAAGCGCCGGCTCATCTGCACGGCGGCGGATGGTTTCTGACAGAAATCGGGTTTGACCAGGGGGATGCCGTCAGAGAGTACATGCTTGCCTGCGGCTATGAAGAGACAGAAGTGATCAAAGATCTGGAACAGAGAGACCGGGTCGTAGCGGGAAGGAGACCGGATACGTGCACATCCCATTCGAAAAACTGAATGAAGTGGAAAACCGGCTGGAAGAGATCCTGCGAAGACTGAGCGAGCCGGATATGGCTTCGGATACCGCACAGATGCAGCGCCTGATGAAAGAACAGGCGGAACTGCAGCCGGTTACGGAGGTCTACCGCACCTATAAAGACTGCGCAAAAACGATCGAAGAGTGCCTGGAACTTCTGGATTCCGAAAATGATGATGAGATGCGCGACATGCTCAAGGATGAGCTGGCCGCAGCCAAGAGACAGCGTGAAGAAGCGGAAAAAAGGCTGCAGCTGCTGCTCCTTCCGAAGGATCCGAACGATGAAAAAAATGTCATCATGGAAATCCGTGCCGGGGCGGGAGGCGATGAAGCGGCTCTGTTTGCTGCGGAAATCTGGCGTATGTATGCGAAATATGCGGAGAGCCGCGGCTGGAAAACGGATATGGTCAGCTGCAGTGAAAACGGCATAGGCGGATTTAAGGAGTGTACCTGCATCATTACCGGCCGGGGCGCGTATTCACAGCTGAAGTATGAAAGCGGCGTGCATCGCGTGCAGCGGGTTCCGGAGACGGAAAGCGGCGGCAGAATCCATACATCCACGATCACGGTGGCGGTCATGCCGGAGGCAGACGATACGATCGAGATCGATATTCCCGATAAAGATGTGCGGATCGATGTGATGCGGGCTTCCGGAAACGGTGGACAGTGTGTCAATACGACCGACTCGGCGGTCCGTCTGACGCATTATCCCACGGGTATAGTGATCTATTCGCAGACGGAAAAGTCGCAGATACAGAATAAAGCAAAAGCCTGGGCTCTCCTTAAGTCCAAACTGTATGATCTGGAGCTGCAGAAACGGCATGATGCCGAGGCAGATCTCCGGCGCAGCCAGATCGGGACCGGGGACCGGTCCGAAAAGATCCGTACGTATAATTTCCCGCAGGGAAGGGTGACGGATCACAGGATAAAACTCACGTCGCACAGGCTGGAAGAAACGTTAAACGGAAATGTACAGGAACTCATTGATGCGCTGATCTCGGCAGATCAGGCGGCAAAGCTGGCAAAGCAAGAGGGATATGGATCATGAAAAAAACAACATTGACCGTGATGGCGGCAGGGATCGGCAGCCGCTTCGGAAAAGGGATCAAACAGCTGGAACCGGTTGGACCGGAAGGTCAGATCATTATGGATTATTCGATCCACGATGCGCTGGAAGCAGGGTTCAATAAAGTGGTGTTTATTATCCGGCGTGATCTGGAAAAGGATTTTCGTGAGATCATCGGAAACAGGATTGAAAAGATCACAGAGGTGGCTTACGCATTTCAGGAACTGGACGATCTTCCCGCAGGCTTTTCCTGTCCCCCCGGCCGGACAAAACCCTGGGGTACGGGACAGGCGATCATGGCGTGCGAGCAGGTGATCCGGGAGCCGTTCATGGTGATCAACGCGGACGATTATTACGGGAAAGAACCCTTTTTCAAACTGTATCAGTATCTGAATGCCGAACATGACCTGCCGGAAGGTGTGCAGCCGATCTGCATGGCAGGGTACCGCCTGGGGAACACGCTCAGCGAGAACGGCGGCGTGACCAGAGGCGTCTGCCGCGTTGATGCCCAGAATCACCTTACCGGGATCACGGAAACGTATAATATCATCAAGACACCCGGCGGGGCTGCTGTCGTCACGGACGGCAAAGAAGAAGCCATCGATGCTGCCACACCGGTTTCCATGAATATGTGGGGACTTCAGGCGGAGTTTCTCCCGCTTTTACGGGACCGTTTTGCCGCATTTCTGTCAGGACTGGAGAAAGACGATATAAAAGCGGAATTTCTGCTTCCGGGCGTGATCGACGATCTGCTGCAGAGCGGCAAAGCCTGTGTGGATGTACTGGATACATCGGAAAGCTGGTTCGGCGTAACCTATCAGGAAGACAAGGAGCCGGTAAAACAGGCCTTCCGTGAACTGATCCGGAACGGTGTCTATTCTGAGGGGTTGTGGGATGCTTAAAAAAGCAGGAATTCTGACAGCTGCCCTCTGTCTGACGGTGCTGCTGGCAGCCTGCGGCGGCATAGAGCCCCTGACAAGCTATGAAAAAGGCATGGCCGCCTATCAGTCAGGAGATCTGAATACGGCGCAGGAATACTTTACGGACAGTTCGCAGACAAAAGGGGAAGAAGCAGCCGGATTCCGCGGACTCGGCCTGATCTATATGAATCGCCGGGACTATCCGGAAGCGATCAATGCATTTATGAACTGTCTGGATGCCGTCGAGCATCAGAAACTGAACGAGGCTTTTATCGAAGATACCCGGATGTATCTGGCCAATGCATATGTCCTGGATGGCCAGCCGGATAAGGCCATTACGCTGTACAGCCAGATGCTGGATTCGAGTCATGCGTCGGAGGCTTATCTGCTGCGCGGAAAGCTGTATGCGAAAGAAAAGAAGTTCGGACAGGCCGGGCAGGATTTTCAGCGTGCCATTGAACTGGATCCTTCTTTTGAAGTGTATCTGCAGATCTATGATGTCTATCTGAATATGAATCTGCAGGCAGACGGTGCAGCCTATCTGAAAGAAGCCAGGTCCAAGGCCACCAATTCTACGGATGATGCGTACCAGATGGGACGGATCTGTTATCTGCTCGGTGACCCGGAAGCAGCCAGGGATCATCTGCTCCGCGCCGTACAGGGCGGCGTTCCGGGGGCCGGGGCGCTGCTTGGCAGAGTCTACCTGGATCAGGGGGATCTGGCTGCAGCCAGAAATGCATTTCAGAACTGCGTGGATCAGGGAAAGGAAATAGCAGCCGGGTATAACGGGCTGGCCCTGTGTGCGATAGAAGAGGAAAACTATGAGGAAGCGCTGCGCCTGATCCATACCGGTCTGCAGGGCGCGAATACGGCTGTTGCGGAAGAACTTCTGTACAATGAGATCGTCGTATATGAGCGGCAGTATGATTTTACCAGTGCGCTCAGCAAAATGGAAGCGTTTGTGAACAGCTATCCCGGGAATTCGGCAGCCAGAAAAGAGTATCTGTTTCTGCAGAGCCGGATCCAGGAAATGAACAGCGTACCGGAAGATATCAGCCACGAGGTCTGGGACGATATCATCCGCCAGTGGGAAGAAGAGGAAGCACAGGCGGCCGAGGAAGAAACCTATGAGGAGGTGTATGAAGAGGAATACACCGATTCGTGGGAAGAAGATAACGGCGGCTGGGTCTTCGATCCGGTGACCGGGGAATGGTACGATCCGGAAGATCTGGAAGGCGTGTATTATCAGGCTTACACAGAAGGAAACTATTGATGGACAAAAACAAAAGAGAAAGCATACAGTGTATCCTGTGGCAAGAGAGTATGGATGCCCTGCTGATCACGGACCCTTTTAATCTCCGCTATCTGTCCGGATTCCGGGGCGGAGAAGGCGTCCTGTATCTGTCGGAAAAACAGTGTGTTCTGATCACGGACTCCCGCTATACGGAAGCGGCAGGAAAGGAAACGGATTTCACTGTTATTGAGGAAAACGCCGGTCATAAAAGAGGACAGATCCTGCGGGAATGTATGGAACAGGATGGGGCCGCCCTGATCGGTTATGAAGATGAGGATCTCCGCTGCCGTGCTTTTTCCGAACTGATCGAGCATCTTCCGAAGGTGAAAATCTGGAAACCGCTGGGGCAGAAGATCAATGATCTGCGTCGGATCAAATCTCCGGAAGAACTGGCCTGCCTGGAAAAAGCAGAGGCGATCGGCGATGCGGCTTTTGCCGATATCCTGCAGATCCTGCACGCGGGCATGACGGAAAAGGAAGTAGCGGCCGAACTGGAGTACCGCATGAAAAAGCATGGAGCGGACGGCATATCCTTTTCTACGATTGTGGCTTCCGGCGTGCATTCTTCCATGCCGCATGCGATCCCCACGGACAAACCGGTAAAAGCGGGTGATTTTGTGACGATGGATTTCGGCTGCACCTGGGAAGGATATTGTTCGGATATGACCCGGACAGTTGTGATCGGGAAGGCCGATGAAAGGCAGAAAGAACTCTACGCGCTGGTACAGGCCGCCCAGCAAAATTGTCTGGACCATCTGCATGCCGGTATGACAGGGAAAGAAGCGGACGCTTTTGCGCGCGATCTCATCCGGGATGCCGGATACGGGGCGCAGTTCGGCCATGGGACCGGCCACGGCGTCGGGTTGTTTATCCACGAAAACCCGAGGATATCGCCGCAGGATGATACCGTGCTGCAGGAGAATATGGTTGAAACCGTGGAACCGGGCATCTATATTCCCGGCTTTGGCGGGGTGAGAATAGAAGACATGGTGGTGATCACAAAGGAAGGGCACAGGAATCTGGCCCATTCGCCTAAAGAATTACTGGAAATAGGCTGAGAGAAAAAAGGAGGAGCTGAATGGAAAACCTGTATGAACTGCTGCAGAACAATGC
>JAIKYQ010000210.1 GCA_024683035.1 Eubacterium sp. | reverse complement strand
AGCAGTTCCCTCTCTTCACCGATCCGGGGGATCCCTGTCCCGACGATGACAGCCCCGATCAAAGCTTCACCCCTCAGGTCGATCCCTTCCGAAAAAATGCCTCCCATTACGCAGAAACCGGTCAGCGTGTGTCCGCCTGCCGCCTGATCGCCGGTATCGTGAAATGCCCGGATAAACGCCTCTTTCTCCGTTTCACTCATCTCTTTTTTCTGGATCAGCAGTGTTTCATCCTCCTGCAGGAGTGTCCGGTAGATTTCCGCCAGATCTTCCATCATCTGATACGAAGGGAAATACACCATGTAATGGCCGCTGCGGCAGGAAACAGCCGCTTTAATATAGGCAGCGATCCGGGCATATTCCGTTTCTGTCCGGCGCTGATACAGCGTACTGACGTCCGTCCCGATCAGGATCCTCCTGTTTTTCTCCGAAAACGGAGACGGCACGGCTATGGCGTAATCTTCCTCTCTGCCGCTTAACAGGCTCCGGTAATACCGGACCGGGATCAGTGTGGCCGAAAAAAACACGGTGGCCCGTACCCGGTCCATGGTCCTCTGCAGATTGGCTGACGGATCCACGCAGAACAGTTTCAGAAAAAAGTCATACCTTCCCGTCGGATATCCGTAGATTATATATTTTTCATCGAACAGTTCGTGGATCGAAAGGAACGTACTGACCCGGAAATAAAAGGAAAGCAGCTGTTCTCTGTCCTGTCCCTCTTCCTGTTCGGACAGGACATCCTCCAGCCTTCCGGAGAGGGCAAGCAGAGGCAGGATCAGCTCCTGTACGGAATTCCTGCTTTTCTGCACTTCCCATTCTTTCCGGTAATCCAGCAGGATCTTCGCGCAGCTTTGCAGACTGCTGCAGAGTTTTCCGTATATCGTCTCTTTTCTCTCTTTGTACTTACGGCGGAGGGACAGGAACTCTTCCCGGCTCAGATCGGCACTGAACATGTCGCGTGCCCTGTTCACCAGGTTATGCGCCTCGTCGATCAGAAGAACGGAGTCTTTCTGCATGCGCCCTTCTCCGAAAAAAGAGCGCAGCCTGGCGTCCGGATCAAACACATGGTTGTAATCCCCTAAAACAAGGTCGGCAAACAGAGTCAGATCACTCTGCAGTTCATACGGGCATACGCATCCTTCCCGCGCCGCTTCCTGCAGTGTCCTGCGGTCCAGCTTGTCGTATGTGCAGAGCGTATGGTAGAGCACCTCGTTGATCCGGTCAAAATGTCCTTTGGCATACGGACAGCGGTACGGATCGCAGACGGCCTCTTCCTGCAGGCAGATTTTTTCTTTGGACGTCAGGGTGAGGCTTTTGCAGCGAAGCCCGCCTCCCTGCAGGATTTCAAAGGTTTCTTCTGCTACTGTGCGTGTTGTTGTCTTGGCTGTCAGATAGAAAACCCGGCCAAGCAGCTGTTCCCCCATGGCCCGTATGGAAGGATACAGCATGGAGACGGTTTTCCCCACGCCGGTAGGGGCCTGTACGAAGATCTGCTTTTCACGCAGGATGGTCCGGTATATATCGGCGACCAGTTTCTTCTGTCCATCTCTGTAAGGAAACGGGAAATCCAGTTCCCGGATCGAAGCATCCCTTTTTTTCTGCCAGCTGATCCGGAAATCAGACCACTTCCGGTAGGATTCCACCAGCTCCAGGAACCAGGAAGCCAGCGACTCTGCCGACTCTTCCGATAGAAACTGCCGGATGGCCTGTTCGTCCAGCTGTACATACGTCATACAGATACGGATATGTGTATATCCGCCGTCATGCGCATACAGAAAAGCATAGCAGCGCGCCTGCGCCAGATGCAGCGGGAACGCCTCCTGCATTTGCTGCACATCCTGATACGTTCCCTTGATCTCTTCGATCACGGGTATGCCGTCTTCCTCATAGATTCCGTCCGCCCGGCCTTCGATCACCAGATCATATTCCGGATACGGCTGCACCCAGGAAAGCGGCACTTCGGCCCGGTATCCGCTCCCGCGGCTTTTCTGGATCTTTCTGTGTGCCTGCGCCCCGGCCTGCATGGCCTCTCTTTCGGCCCAGCCGCCGCGTCCGGGTTCCAGATCCCCGCTTCTTAGAAGAAATTCCACAAATGCACGAACAGAGAGACGGACTGCTTCTCTTTCCGTCTCTCTGTCTTCACAGCCGATATGCGGTTTTACGGTTTCTTCGCGCTTCACAGACTGCGCAGCCTGACGGCTGCATCATCCAGAGCATCGCTGACAGCTTCAGCAAAACGTCCTTCATCGGCCGCTGCCGCAAAGGCAGGATCCATCGGGATGCGGCCGAGTACCGGAACGCCGTAGGCGGCGGCCACTTCCTCAATATGGCTTTCCCCGAACGGATACAGTTCCTGTCCACAGTGCGGACAGCGCATGTAACTGTAGTTCTCGATCATGCCGAGCACCGGAATATCCATCATTTCCGCCATATGCAGCGCCTTGGCTACGATCATTTTCACAAGATCCTGCGGGGAGGTGACGATCAGGACGCCGTCTACCGGCAGCGACTGGAAAACGGTAAGCGGCACATCCCCTGTTCCCGGGGGCATATCGACAAACAGATAATCCAGCTGTCCCCAT
>JAIKYQ010000183.1 GCA_024683035.1 Eubacterium sp. | reverse complement strand
TGTTTGACCGTTTCAGAATTAACACTTGGCTAATTCATCCCTTTACTGTTTTTAAGGTCACGATCGTTCTTTTTTTAAATAAAACTTTTCGAACTTTCGAGGATGTGTTTTGCTGTTCAGTTGTCAAGGTTCTCGGCCGCTTCGTTGTTGCTTTTTGTGAAGCAGCTTAGTTAGAATATCACAGGACATTTTCATTGTCAACAGCTTTTTTCAAAAATTTTCACTGTTTTTCCAATATCCTGCAAACCCTTATATTTTCTGCTTATTCTGGTATTCCCAGAGCTTTACTGATAAGCAGAATTATCTCCTCACGCGATTCCGCAAGATTGATCCTGCGGCGCAGGGCGGCTGCTCCCGGGAGCCCTGCCGTATACCAGGAAACATGCTTCCGCATCTCCCTGACGCCGGTGTACTCTCCCTTTTCGCTGATCAGCATCTCCGTATGCCGGCAGATCATGTCGTACAGCTCCTGCCGGGACGGCCGGTATGGGATCCCTGTACGCAGCTCCCGGAAGATCCACGGATTGCCCCGGGCCGCCCGGGCGACCATGATCCCGTCGCAGCCGGTCTGCCGGATCATAGAAGCCGCCGCTTCCGCACTGTCCACATCGCCGTTTCCGATCACGGGAATCGATACGGCTTCCTTCACGCGGCGGATGCAGTCCCAGTCTGCCTGCCCGGCATAATACTGTTCCCGTGTCCGCCCGTGTACGGTGATGGCCGCCGCCCCGGCATCTTCCAGCACCTTTGCCAGTTCCGCTGCCGTATCCTCTCCCTCCGAAAAACCGCGCCGGATCTTCACGGTCACCGGCTTGTGCACCCGGCTGACCATGGCCCGGATAATGGCAGCTGCCCTTTTGGGATCTTTCATCAGCGCTGAGCCTTCTTTATTATTTACGATCTTCGGCATCGGGCATCCCATGTTAAAGTCAAAGAGATCAAAGGGGGCATCCTCGATCAGGACTGCCGCTTCCGATACGGAATCCGGATCGCTGCCGAACAGCTGCAGTGCCACCGGCCGCTCATCCTCCCTGGTCTTCATGAGTGCCGCCGTATTCTTATTATGGTATAAAAGGGCTTTCGCACTGATCATCTCCGTGCAGACGAGCCCCGCTCCCTGTTCATGACACAAAAGACGAAACGGCAGGTCTGTCACACCTGCCATTGGTCCGAGCGCAGTCGGCGGATCGATCTGTACTTTTCCTATCCGGATTGCTTCCATGCTTCGTCCTGAACCTGTCAAAAGTCTTCCGGCGGCTGTGAAAAGACCTGGTAAAACATCTCCAGAGAACGGAACAGTTCTTCCTTCTCCTCCCGGATCTGCTTTACTTTCAGGCCGCTTTCGATTTCATCATACAGGGCATCTTCCTCAGCCGCCTCTGTACGGATCTGCAGATTGCCGTTCTCATCGAAAGCCAGCAGGAAGATGCCGCCGACTTCTTCTGTAAACGTAACGCACAGGATCTTCAGCTCTTCCTGCACCTGCTCCGGGAGCAGGGCAAAATCATCATTGAAGAAATACTTCTGTATATAGGCGTTCGCCGCACAGAGAACTTCCATATGCTTACGATATCCTTTCTGTCCCCGGATTTCCCGCTGCCGGTCCGGCAGACAGGGCCGGTTCCACCATACCCAGGGTCGTGGCGATCACGGCCTTGATCGTATGCATCCGGTTTTCCGCCTCATCGAAGACAAGCGACTGCGGCGACTCAAACACCTCATCGGTCACTTCCATATCTTCGATCTGGTATTTTTCGTAGATTTTCTTTCCGATGCCGGTTCCCAGATCATGGAAGGACGGCAGACAATGCAGGAACACCGCTTTGCTGCCGGCATTCTCCATCACGTCTTTTGTCACTTTATACGGTGTCAGATCACGGATCCGTTCTTCCCAGACATCGTCCGGCTCTCCCATGGAAACCCAGACATCGGTGCAGATCACATCCGCGTTCTTCGTCCCTACCGTGACATTCTCCGTCAGTGTGATCGTGCCGCCGCTCTCTTCCGCAAACCGTTCACACTCACTCACCAGCGCGCTGTTCGGAAAATAGTTTTCCGGTGCGCAGGCCGTAAAATGCATGCCCAGCTTGGCGCAGGTTACCATATAGGAATTGCCCATATTGTAGCGGGCATCTCCCAGGTATGCGAGCTTCAGGCCTTCCAGACGCCCGAAGTGTTCCCGGATAGTCAGCATATCGGCCAGCATCTGCGTGGGATGATACTCATTGGTCAGACCGTTCCATACGGGAACATCTGCATACTGCGCCAGTTCCTCCACGATCTCCTGCCCGAAACCACGGTATTCAATCCCTTCATACATGCGGGACAATACCCGGGCCGTATCCGCAATACTTTCCTTCTTCCCGATCTGCGAAGCAGTCGGATCCAGATAGGTTGTTCCGAGTCCCAGATCATGCGCTGCCACCTCAAACGCACACCGCGTTCTCGTACTGGTCTTTTCAAAGATCAGGGCAATGTTCTTCCCGTGCGCCGTATCCGTAGGGATCCCGCGCTTCTTTTTTTTCTTATAAGAAGCAGCTGTATCCAGCAGGCTGATGATCTCCTCTTTTGTAAAATCTTTCAGAGTCAGAAAATCGCGTCCCTTTAAACTCATGATCATACTCCTTTTTTCCTTTTCGACGGTTCTTCTACTATACAATAAACGTTCTCAATTCGCAAGAATACGCCTTTTAATCAGTTGAAATGAAAATGTGACCTGATACTCTCATACTTCGAAAGTCAAGTCTCCGTAATCAGTGGATTCAAGCGGCGTTCCCGCGGAAGTTCTTCAGAAAAATATCTCCGGCGCGGGTCACTTTTTACCACTGCTGTATGAAAACCGTCAGGCTTCCCGTCCTGCAATACGAAGCAGGTCTGCGGCAAATATATTTCATAAGCAAACTGTAGCTACGAGTGCAGACGAGATCCGGCGATTACTCCGACTTAGCGCACGAAGTAAGAGAAAAGCGTTCGTCGAATGCTTCGGGCGCTTAGTCGGAGTTAACG
>JAIKYQ010000110.1 GCA_024683035.1 Eubacterium sp. | reverse complement strand
CAAAGCACCCAGTACATCCGTCTTTTTCGTCCTGCCTGTCCGGATCCCCTGCAGGGACGAAGCATGTGCCCGCAAAGAAAGCACCGTCAGCACCAGTCCGATCACCGCCGCTTCTTTCTGCCCCCGCAGCAGCATGAAAACAGCAAACGAAAGCGGGATCACCGGGCCCCCGATACAGAGGTATTTCGTCAGGAAAACGACGGTCATCCCGGCAATATTGGCCAGAAGTCCCAGCGGCATGGCATACAGGAACACGGTGATCGACGTCGTCGCCACGCCTTTCCCGCCCCGGAATCCTCTCCAGAAAGGAAAGTCATGACCGAGCGTGCAGCCGAGTCCTGCATACAGCATGGTGATCGTCCCGGTTTCCCGAAAACAGGCATACGACACCAGTGCTGCCGCAATGCATTTCCCGATATCTCCGGCCAGTGTCAGGATCCCCGGCACAAAGCCCAGCGATGCCATGATATTGGCCATGCCTGGATTGCCGGTGTCTCCCAGTGCGGAGGCGCCTGTATGGGCATACCGGTGCGCCACCAGTTCTGCCGTAAGGAAGCACCCGCAAAAATATCCGATGATCATACTGAGTATCCTGGCTGTCATGCTGATCCTGCATCCTCTTTCTCTCTGCTGCTCCTGCTCCTCTCAGTATAAACTATTTTGACCGGATCTGTTGACTAAATTGACAAAGATCCCGCCGATCTTTTTCTGCAAAAAAGCGGAGGATTTGTTGACAGTAAACCGTGCGGGAGGCGATAATAGAAAAAACAGTTCTTTGATACTTTTCCATTGTACACCCGATCACACAAGGAGGAAAACATGGAGCAGCTGGTAGCTTTTTCCAGAAAATACGGCAGCGATCCGGAACTGGTCGTCGCCGGGGGCGGGAATACGTCCATGAAAGAAAACGGTGTGTTGTATGTGAAAGGATCCGGCGTGGCACTTGCGGATGTTACGGCCAAAGACTTTGTCGCACTGGATCTGGATAAACTGATGGCGGTCACAGAGAAAGCATATCCGGAAGAGGATGCCGCCCGGGAAGCCGCTTTTCTGAAAGATATTCTGGCTGCCCGCCTGCCGGGAGAAGAAGCAAAACGGCCCAGCGTGGAAACACTGCTGCACGCGCTCTTCCCCTACCGGTATGTACTGCATCTCCATCCCGACCTGGTCAACGGCCTGACCTGTGCGGCGGGCGGAGAAGAAGCAGCCGCCGAACTGTTCCCGGAAGCTGCCTGGGTGGGAGAATCCAAACCCGGCTACACCCTGGCCATGAGCCTGAAAACAAAGATCGATACAGGGGCCGATACGGTCCTTCTGCAGAATCATGGGGTGTTCTATGCCGCGGATACGCCCGAAAAACTGGCGGATATGCTGCAGAGCATGCTGGACAGACTGCACAGAGCCGTGGAAGAGAGGTATGATCCGTCCAAAGATGTACCTCCGTCGCTGGAGCATCCGTTTACTCCCGATCAGATCGTGTACTGCGGTGTCGGCCCCGATCTGCCCGACACGGAAAACGCCGCCATCGTCTGGAAAAGCACAGAAAACATTGCGCATTACGCAGCGTCCTTCGGCGGGCAGAGACCGCTGTCCGGCTGGCTGGCTTCCTTCATCATGAACTGGGAGGCCGAACGGTACAGAGGCATGAATCTGTAACCGTCCCGGAGATACGCGCTGAAACAGCCTGTACCATCACTGAGGATACACGCATCATGAAACCGTCACAGCATCGAAGAGAGGAGAAACAACTGAATGAAAATCTATGATCTGAGTTTTATGCAGGCCTTTATGTATGCCTGTCAGGACGGCTGGGAACAGAACTGGCATGAACGCAACGGCGGCAATCTGTCCTACCGGATGACAGAAGAAGAAGTCCGGCAGGTACTCTGCCTCAGTCAGGAAGAGCTGCGGCCCTGGGTCCCGATCGGCGTATCGGTTCCGCTTCTGGCCGGACAGTGGTTTGTCGTGACAGGTTCCGGCAAATACTTCCGCCATGTCCAGCACGATCCGGAGGACTGTCTGGCGATCGTGGAAATAGATGAAACCGGCGAAAAATACAGAGTCCGCTGGGGACTGATCCATGGCGGCCGTCCCACCAGTGAGCTGCCGGCGCATCTAATGAATTTTGAGATCAAGCTGAAAGTCGGACAGACCGACTGCCGTGTCATCTACCACAGCCATCCTACCAATACGATCGCACTGAGCTTCCTGCTTCCACCGGACGACGAAATCTTTTCCAAAACACTCTGGGGCATGATCTCGGAATGTGTCGTGGTCTTCCCGGACGGCGTGGG
This sequence comes from Eubacterium sp., assembly GCA_024683035.1. Taxonomy (GTDB): domain Bacteria; phylum Bacillota; class Clostridia; order Lachnospirales; family Lachnospiraceae; genus Bilifractor. The sequence continues at coordinate 234 of JAIKYQ010000110.1, read as the reverse complement.
CGTACTGCCCTGGATGGTGCCGGGAAGCCGTGAGATCGCAGAAGCCACCGGCGAACTGATGGCCAAATACGATGTCGTGATCTGGTGCCAGCATGGTGTTTTCTGTGCGGGCAAAGACCTGGATACCGCCTTCGGTCTGATGCATACGATTGAAAAAGCGGCGGAGATCTTTATCAAGATCCGCTCTGCCGGCGGGGATACCTCACAGGCTATCTCCATGGAAAATATCCATCG
>JAIKYQ010000108.1 GCA_024683035.1 Eubacterium sp. | reverse complement strand
ATCCGCCACACCCTTGGGATGAAGGAGCTGTACCAACAAAGGAAGCAGACCATCGAGAGGCTCTTTGGAACCGCCAAAGAGAACCATGGTCTCCGATACACACAGCAATACGGAAAAGCCCGGATGGAGATGAAGGTCGGGCTTACGTATGCATGCATGAATCTCAAGAAACTGGCAAAGATCCTGAAGAGGAAGGGATGGCTGCCAAGCCATCCGACACCCATTCGTCGAGAGCTTTCCGTATTCCTTTCATTCTTCATGAAAAGAAGAAAAGCCATGCTTTGCCTTGCGGTTTAAACATGACTTTGTCTTCAGTCTGAAGCACCGGAAACGTTTATGTTTCCGGTGCTTTTACGATATCATGATTCAAAAGGCAGGATCTGCCGCCCCGGGAAACAGGAGACAAACTGCATGCAGATCAAAAACCGGTTATGGCTGCAGGAGTGTATCGCCGGTGATACAGTTTATGGCTGCGGGAGCGTATCGCCGGTAAAGGAGAAAGATGCCTTGCCGGCTTCTCCTTCCATGCTCATCAGGACCAGGTCGCCGCTGATCCCTTTGTCCAGCACTTCCTGTAAGGAAACGAGCAGCTTTTCTTCCGGATCGGAGGCATCATCTGCCTCTGCGAAAATACCGTACCGGTATTCCTGCGTATCTTCCGGGGTAATGATGTCTCCTTCCAGCAGCACGCGTACAACCGGCTGTTCACCGACCCGGAGATTCCGGACATCCATCACGATCTCTTTTTCTCCGTGATTGGTTACGGAAAGGGTAAAGCCGACAGCCGGCTCTTCCGTTTCCACGTCCTTCTTATCCAACGGGATCGCATATACTTCTGTGAGCTGAACAGTCGCGGTGTCGTTGTCCAGGATCATCAGTTCTTCACTGTTCTTTTCTGAGGCGGCAGGGGCCGACTCTTTAGCGCTTGTACAGACAGAGGTATGGACCAGTACAGCTGCTGCCAGCAGCACAGCACACCATTTTTTCATGAGTTTTTCTCCTTCCTGTGCCCGCAGTGGTGGATACGGCGGGATGTTTGCCCGGTTACAGGCTTTTTACAAATTGTTCTATACGTGCGACGGCCAGCTTCAGATTCTCCATGGACGTGGCACAGGACAGCCGCATATAGCCTTTTCCGTAACTGCCGAACGCAGTGCCCCAGGCGGCCGCCACGCCGCATTCTTCCAGCAGGCGGCTGCAGAATTCTCTGTCGCTCAGGCCGAACGAAGAGATGTCCGGAAACGTATAGAACGTGCCGGCCGGATTGGTGCAGCGGATCCCGTCGATCGCATTCAATGACTGCACGACAAAGTCGCGGCGTTCCCGGAAAGCTTCCCGCATTTCATCGACCTGCGTCTGCGGCCCCGTCAGTGCTTCGCGTGCAGCAATCTGCGTAAAGGCAGCAGCACAGGAGTTGGAATTGACCATCAGCAGTTCTGTTTTTTCGGCCAGTTCCCGATTCATGACACCATACCCGATGCGCCAGCCGGTCATGGCATAGGTCTTGGAAAAACCGTCCAGGATGATCGTGCGGTCCTTGAAACCGGGGAAGGCGGCGATGGAACAGGGACTCCCTTCAAAGATCAGACGGTCGTAGATTTCATCAGAGAGGATATAGACCTGCGGGTGACGGCCGAGTATTTCAGCCAGACGCTGCAGATCCTCCTGATCCAGTACACCGCCGGTCGGATTGGAAGGGCTGTTTATGATGACCAGTTTCGTTTTGTCAGACAGGGAGCGCTCGAAAGCATCCCAGTCCGGGCGGAAATGGTTTTCTCCCAGCAGCGGCATCGGCACCGGCACACCGCCGGCAAAGCGGATGCAGGATTCGTAGATGGGAAATCCCGGATTCGGATAGATGACTTCATCCCCCGGTTCTACCAGGAGCAGCATGGTGAAAAACATGATCGGTTTTCCGCCGGGGACAATGACCACTTCTTCTTTTTCTGCCGGCACATGCTTGTATTCCCGGACATAATCGGCGATCGCCTGGCGGACTTCCGGATAACCGGCGGAGGGGGTATAGCCGGTATATCCTTCGCGCATGGCTTTGACGGCAGCTTCTATGATATGCGGCGGCGTAATGAAATCCGGCTGGCCGATCTCACAGTGCACGATGCGGCGGCCTTCTTTTTCGAGAGCGTTGGCGCGGGCCAGGATCTGAAAGGCAGATTCCGTATGCAGCCGGTCGATACGAGAGGCGATATGATTGGTAAACATGGGCAGGCTCCTTTATAAAAAACAGAACAAAACAATATTTAGATAGTAGCAGAATTCCGGCATTTCGACAATTATTATATTTCATATTGAACACATAGGGATAATATGATATATTGTGTTTCAGAGCCTGAGGGACCCAGGAAGCAGTTGACTTCCGGTTTTTATGTACTTATACTTAGACTCTGACGGAATCATTTTACATGGAAAGAAAACAGGAAAGGAAGTAAGATCATGAAAGCATTTCGGTATGCAGGAAAAGGCACGGCGGCTATTCTTACGGCAGCCGTATTGACGGCGGCGCTTCTGGTCGGCTGCGGTTCTTCCGGCAGCGGAAAGGAAGCGGCAGCTTCTTCGGCAGCAGAAAAGGCGGCATCCTCATCAGCAGAAGCGGCAAGCGCAGCAGCAGAGGCGGCATCCTCAGCAGCAGAAGCGGCAAGCGCTGCAACAGAAACCGCTTCTTCCGCAGCAGAGGCAGCTTCAGCGGCGGAAGAAAAGGCAGCGGATGCTGTCTATCGTACTCTGGAGGAAATCCAGGAAGACGGCACCATCAATATCGGCGTTTTTTCAGATAAGAATCCCTTTGGTTATGTGGATGAAAACGGAGACTATCAGGGATATGATGTATACTTTGCCAAGCGGATCGGGGAAGATCTGGGCGTAGAAGTCAACTATGTTTCCACGGAAGCAGCCAACCGGGTGGAGTACCTGGAAACCGGAAAAGTGGATATCATCCTGGCCAACTTCACGGTCACGCCGGAACGTGCGGAAAAGGTTGATTTTGCCCTTCCGTACATGAACGTGGCGCTTGGTGTGGTCTCTCCGGATTCCCGTGTGATCTCGGATCTCTCCGAACTGAGCGAAGACGATGAGGTGATCGTCATTTCCGGTACGACGGCAGAGACATATCTGATCGCAAACAACCCGGAGATCAAACTCCAGAAATACGATACCTATGCCAACGCCAAGACGGCTCTGGAAAACGGAAATGCCGCTGCCTGGGCCAATGACAATACCGAAGTCATTGCCTATGCCATGCAGAACGAAGGCTATACGGTCGGGATCGCCGAACTCGGCAGCCAGGATACCATCGCACCGGCAGTTTCCAAAGGAAACGAAAGCCTGCTGAACTGGATCAACGAAGAGATCAAATCCCTTGCAGGGGAGAAATTCTTCCATGCGGACTATGAAGCGACACTGGTTGACACTTACGGAACAGAGTTTGAAGAAAGCCTGGTTATAGAGGGCGGTGTTCCGGCTGCAGAGGCGGCAGAAGCTGAAGAAGCCCCTGCAGAGGCAGCAGCAGAGGAGGCTCCTGCAGAGGAAGAAGCTGAAGCGGTATCTGCAGAGTCGGCAACAGCCGCATCGGCAGAGTAAAGCACGGCATACATGAATACAGAAGTTCTGCAAACCTATCTGCCCCTATTTCGGGAAGCAGCCTGGCTGACGGTACGGCTGGGGATCCTGGGGATCCTTCTGGCCACGGCAGTCGGGCTTGTCTGTGCATGGGTGCAGTTTCTGAAGATTCCGGTTCTGCGACGGATCGCCGTCGTTTACATTGAACTCAGTAGAAATACCCCGCTGCTGGTACAGCTGTTTTTTATCTATTACGGGCTGCCGAAGATCGGTCTGTCTACGAACCCCTATGTCTGTGGTGTGGCAGGACTGGCCTTCCTGGGCGGAAGCTACATGGCGGAGGCATTCCGCAGCGGTCTGGAGGCGGTGCCGGGTATTCAGGCAGAGAGTGCCTACAGTCTCGGTATGAACAGGCGGCAGACGATGCTGCATGTCATCCTGCCGCAGGCGGTGTCCACCAGTATTCCGGCTTTCATGGCCAATATCATATTCCTGTTGAAGGAGACCAGCGTCTTTTCGGCCGTCAGCATCATGGATCTGATGTTTACGGCAAAGGACCTGATCGGCCTGCATTACAATACCAAGGAAGCGCTGCTTCTGCTGGTCCTGTTTTATCTGATCATCCTGCTCCCGGTTTCCATCCTGGGAAGTGTTGTGGAAAGGAGAGTACGGCATGCCGGATTTGGGACTTGACGTATTTTTTAAGGGCAAAAATGCCGTTCGTATTCTCGGCGGCCTGTGGGTCGCGCTGCGGATCAGTCTGATCGCTGTTTTGATCAGCATCCCGGCAGGTCTGGTGGTCGGCGTACTGATGACCATGAAGAACCCGGTCCTGAAAGCCATACTGCGGGTATATCTGGAGTTTATCCGTATCATGCCGCAGCTGGTCCTTCTGTTTCTGGTTTTTTTCGGAACGACATCCGCTTTCGGATGGAATCTGTCCGGGGAGACGGCCTCCATTATTGTGTTTTCTCTCTGGGGAACGGCGGAGATGGGAGACCTGGTCCGCGGGGCGCTGATCTCTATTCCGAAGCATCAGTATGAAAGCGGGCAGGCTCTTGGCTTTTCCAGGAGTCAGCTCTTTGTCTATATCATCATTCCGCAGGTCGTACGGCGGCTGATCCCGCTGTCGATCAATCTGATCACGCGTATGATCAAAACAACGTCACTGGTGCTGATGATCGGTGTGGTAGAGGTGCTGAAAGTCGCCCAGCAGATTATTGAAGCCAACCGGATGTCCAGTCCGAACGCGGCCTTTGGGGTATATCTGATCGTGTTTTTGCTGTACTTTCTGGCCTGCTGGCCCATCAGCATGGCAGCCAGGCATCTGGAGAAACGCTGGCAAAATTAGCATGGTGACAGAATAAAAAGATAAGGATTATGGAATATGGGTGAAGCGCTTCTGCAGATCCGCGATCTGGTAAAAAAATTTGGTGACAAAACGATCCTGAACGGGATCAGTCTGGATATTCAGCAGGGAGAAGTGGCCGTCATAGTCGGCCCCAGCGGCTGCGGCAAAAGCACGCTGCTGCGCTGTATCAACGGACTGGAAGAGATTCAGGGCGGTACGGTCGCCATTGACGGACAGATCGTCTCTTCGGCTGGCAGCAAGAGAGAGACCGTCAGTCAGAAAACAGGTATGGTTTTCCAGAGTTACGATCTGTTTCCCCATCTGAAAGTGCTGGACAACCTGACCCTGGCACCCCGCATCGTACAGAAGCGGGACAGGAAGGAAGCGGAAGAAGAAGGGCGGCAGCTGCTGGAAAGGGTTGGGCTCGGAGACAGGGCACAGAGTTATCCCAGAGAACTTTCCGGCGGTCAGAAACAGCGTGTCGCCATTGTGCGTACGCTGATGATGCATCCGGAGATCCTGCTGTTTGATGAAGTAACGGCGGCTCTGGATCCGGAGATGGTGCGGGAGGTACTCGAGGTGATCCTGGATCTGGCCAGGGCAGGCCGTACCATGCTGATCGTAACGCATGAGATGAATTTTGCCCGTGCGATCGCGGACCGGGTGCTGTTTATCGATGAGGGACAGATCCTGGAGAATCTGCCGCCGGCTAAATTCTTCACAGAACCGGAAACAGAGCGCGCCAGGAAATTCCTCGCTACCTTTACCTACGAAGCATGAAGAAGGAAGAGGACCCGGACATGACGGATACACCCGATAAAGATCTGAAATGTATTGAATACTTCTGCCCGCGGTTTCAGACCTGCGCGCGGGCGGTTCTTTACTGCGGAACCGGCGCCTGTCTGGAAGGGGAAGTATTGTCTGCCACCAAGTGTATGAATCTGCCGGATAAACCGTATTACAAGGCGCAGCAGGAACTGGAGACCTGACCGGCAGGGATCCTTTGCTGCGGGAAAAAAGAAAAAACTGCCCATCCGAAAGCGTCCGGGCCGTCTGTTGCGGCTGGAGGAGGATCCGGCAGTTTTTTGCGTGTTTTTCAGATAGAATCTACCGCGTATACAGAAAAAATGGTACACTTACATAGAAGCACAAAAAGAAGAACCGTCAGATTGCTGCGTCGGTCTTTCGGCCGTCACCGGAGCTGTAGAAGTACAGAAGTGAGGAGGAAAAACATGCAGATCTATTCAATTTATGACCCGGAATTCAAAGCATACGGCAAACCCCTGGAAGGGTATGACACCAAAGAACTCAGAGAGGCAATGGAAGCGATCGCCATGCCGGAAAGCGGCGTGATGTATGAAGCGGGCATCGACAGTCTGGAAGCCTGCGGGATTTTCAAGGATCTTCAGGACAGGGCTTTCGGCGGCATGCCGATCGAACTGGGTATGTGCTGGGGTTACAACACGAAGCTCAACTGCCTGGAATATCATAGGGACAGTGAGATCAATATCGGCACACGGGAATTTGTCCTGCTGCTGGCAAAGATGGATGATATCGAGGATGGCATGCTGGATACAGCGAAAGTGAAAGCGTTCCGGGTTCCGGCCGGTGTTGTGGCAGAAGTCTATGCCACCTCGCTGCATTATGCACCGTGCCATACTGATGCAGAAGGGGGATTCCGGGTTGCGGTTGTCCTTCCGAAAGGGACGAATACCGAAAAGCCGGAGTATGCTGCCTGCAATGAAGAAGACAAATGGATGACAGCCCGCAACAAATGGCTGCTGGCGCATCCGGAATCCGCAGAAGCGGGACAGGGCGCCTATGTCGGCCTGACCGGTGAGAATATCGATATTGCCGGCTGACAGGCATCTGTCTGCCGGAGCAGGGACGACGCGTGCCAGAGGCAGGATCGGCATCGCTCGGAGGAATATTCTTTCATATGACAGAAAGACTTGATCAGAAAGGCTTGCAAGAACAAGGAGGAATCGAAGATGCTGGTAAACATGAATGAGGTACTGCTTCCCGCGAGAAAGAACCGGTATGCGGTCGGTTTGTTCAACTCCGTGAACCTGGAACTGGCCCGGGGGATCATTGAAGCCGCGGAAGAGACCCGGTCTCCGCTGATCTTCGGGACGGCCGAGATCCTTTCCCCGTACGGACCAGTTGAAATGATCGTGGATTTCCTGAAAGATATGGCCAAAGCAGCCAGCGTCCCGGTTGTGCTGCATCTGGACCATGGCCTGCAGAAAGAAATGTGCATGAAGGCGCTGACGCTGGGCTTTACTTCGATCATGTATGACTGTTCGAAGGATTCCTATGAGGATAATGTCAAGAAGGTTGCGGAAATGGCAACGATCGCACATGCTTTCGGTGCGACGATCGAAGGCGAACTCGGACACGTGGGCAATAACGAAGGCGAAGACGTGCTGGATGATCCGCGGGCGTTTTATACAGATCCGGAAACGGCAAAGGATTTTGTGGACCGTACCGGTGTGGATGCGCTGGCGATCGCAGTCGGCACGGCGCACGGCGGCTATAAGCTTCCGCCGAAGATCGACTTTGAACGGATCGAAGAGATCGCGGCGGTTGTGGATGTACCGCTGGTCCTCCACGGCGGTTCCGGCCTGACGGATGAAGATTTTATCCATTCTATCCGGTGCGGCATCAGCAAAGTAAACATCTTTACGGATCTGAACACGGCGGCCGCAGATGCGGCGTACAACGCCTATCATCCGGGCATCGGTCTGACAGACCTGGTCCTTCCGGAGATCGAAGCGGTTAAAAAGGCGACAATGGAAAAGATGTATCTGTTTGGCTGCACGGGAAGGGCATAAGGAAAACAAAAAAGCAGAAATTGACGTTTCAGCGGTTTTGTTATACAATTTCTGAAGCAAAGGCAAGGGCGTCTTTCAGGCATCTGGCTGGAAGAGGCCCTCTCTATGTAAAGGAGTCAGAACATGTGTGGGATTGTCGGATATACAGGTACCGAGGCGGCGGCGCCGATTCTTCTGGACGGGCTTTCCAAACTGGAATACCGCGGTTATGATTCGGCCGGGATCGCCGTCCGGAACGGAACGGCGCTGGCGGAAGTGGTGAAGGCAACAGGAAAACTGCGGAATCTGGCCGAGAAGATCGATAACGGGGCAGCCCTTCCGGGCAGCTGCGGGATCGGCCATACGCGCTGGGCTACGCACGGAGAGCCGACAAAGATCAATGCGCATCCGCATGTCAGCGGCAATGCGACAGGTTCGGCATCCGGGCCGGTCGAGTCGGACGTGGTGGGTGTCCATAACGGCATTATTGAAAACTACGAAGAACTGAGGGACAAACTGACGCGGAACGGGTATCGGTTCTATAGTGATACCGATACGGAGATCCTGATCAAGCTGGTCGATTATTATTACAAGAAATACAAAATCGGCCCGATCGATGCCATCAACCGCATGATGGTGCGTGTACGCGGTTCGTATGCGCTGGCGCTGATGTTCCGGGATTACCCGGGCGAGATCTATGCGGCGAGAAAGGATTCGCCCATGATCATCGGTGTTTCCGAAGGAGCCGCTTACCTGGCTTCTGATGTCCCGGCCCTGCTGAAATATACCCGGCAGGTATATTATATCGACAACCACCAGTCGGTCCGCATCCTGCCCGGAGAAGCACATTTCTTCGACCTGAACGGGGACGAAGTGGACATGCCGCTTACGGAGATCACCTGGAACGCGGAAGCGGCGGAAAAAGACGGCTTCGAGCATTTCATGATCAAGGAGATCCATGAGCAGCCGAAGGCCGTGCGGGATACGCTGAACAGCATGATCAAAGAAGGTCAGATCGATCTTTCCGGAGCGGGCCTGACAGACGAAATGCTGCAGAAGATCCGGGCCATCCGCATTGTGGCCTGCGGTTCCGCCTGGCATGTCGGCATGGTGTCCCAGTATATCATGGAAGATCTGGCGGAAATCCCGGTGCGCGCGGAACTGGCTTCAGAATTCCGCTACCGGAAGCTTCTTATGGATCCGGATACGCTGGTCCTGGTCATTTCCCAGTCCGGGGAGACGGCAGACAGCCTGGCTGCGCTCCGGGTGGCAAAAGAAAAAGGCTATGCCACATTGGCGATCGTCAACGTGGTGGGTTCCACCATTGCCAGAGAAGCAGATCATGTATTATATACCGTAGCCGGACCGGAAATTGCCGTGGCGACGACCAAGGCGTACAGTGCGCAGCTGGCAGCCATGTATGTGCTGACCGTGCAGGCGGCAAAAGCACGGGGCAGGATCAGTGAAGAGGCGTACCGGGGCTATCTGGAAGAACTGCAGGCGCTTCCGGAAAAAATCGCCCGGACATTGGAGGATAAAGAGCGTATCCAGTGGTTTGCGGCGAAATATGCCAACGCACATGATATTTTCTTTATCGGAAGAGGAGTCGATTACGCGATCAGCCTGGAAGGAAGCCTCAAAATGAAGGAGATTTCCTATATTCATTCCGAGGCCTATGCGGCAGGAGAAATGAAACACGGGACGATCAGTCTGGTGGAAGACGGTACGCTGGTGATCGGGGTGCTGACACAGAAAGAGCTTCTGGAGAAAACCGTCAGCAATATGGCGGAATGCAAAGCCCGCGGCGCCTATCTGATGGGCCTGACGAGCTATGGGAATTACAGTGTGGAGGATTCCGTAAACTTTACGATTTATGTACCGAAAGCAGATCCGCATTTCATTGGCAGTCTGGCGATCGTGCCGCTGCAGCTGCTGGGGTATTATACCAGTGTGGCGCGCGGTCTGGATGTGGACCAGCCGCGGAATCTGGCGAAGTCCGTAACCGTGGAATAAAGGACACATATCCGGCCTGATTCCGGTTTTACAGAAAAGGAGGCATGCCCGGTGAGGCAGCCTCCTTTCCATACTACATGACTAAATCCGGCTTGTTTTTATTCTGATAGGCGTACCAGGTGCTGTTCTCATTCAGAAATTCTCTTGCCAGAAAGAGCAGCAGGTTTTCATTTTCGCCGTTTTTCAGGATCTCTTCTTCCGCTGTTTCATACAGCGCGATCATCCGTTTATGATCGTCGATCCGGTTGGAAAGCGACATCTTTCCATAGTAGTTTCCCATGAACAGCGTGATGGCCGACATGGTTCCGAGCGTGATCTTCAAAACGACACGAATCCGGTCGGCGTCTGCCGATCCCACATGGTATCTGCCGGCGGCCAGTTCAAACAGCAGTGCGGTGACATAGGCGCCGATTGTGATCAGAAGCACGATCCTGGCCACACGTCCGTCCGTCTGATTCTTTATTTCCGTGTTTTTCAGAGCATCCTGATGATATTTCTTCTGATCTCTGACCCAGCAGTCCAAGATCGGCTGCTTGCTGCTGCAGGCAGTCTGAGGGATCTCTGCTAATACTTCACGGATCCACGGGATCCCCCGGCGGACAGACCACGGCAGGATCTCTGCCACTTGTGTTCTGAGTCCGGCAAGGGACAGAAAGAACTGGACCCGCAGGGATTCTGCCAATACCCGGTATTGCAGATATTTTCTGTGACATTCCAGGCGTTCCGCCGTACGGCGGATGAAAAACAGGCATAGTACCATGACGCCGCAGGCGATGATCAGTCCATGCAGTTCTACTTCGTCATACAGCAGGAAGGAAAGGGTAAGCAGCGTTCCTGCAATGGACAGCATCAACAGGATCCGGCGATGCTTTTCTGCATTCCGGATACTGAGAACATCCGCCGCCCCGTACAGGGTATTGATCTCTTTGAGCGGGGAGTCTGTTATGCCGTCCATGATGTGGGTGAGCGGCCCCCCATATGCTTCCTTTTCCCGGTAAAAGATTTCTTTTTCGTTCATGAGGGTTTAATCCAGCTTATAGATCCGAAGTCCGTCGAATTTTTTAATGAGCTTCAGCATGCTGTTAAAGGGCTTGAAGTCCTTTTCTTTTTCGGCTTCCGGAAGTGCTTTATAGTGGGCAAAGACCTCCTTCTCCGACGGACAGCCGTCCATCGCCAGTTTGTGTACACGAAGCTGCTCACGAAGCGCTTTTCGTGCCGCCTTCTCGTCTCCGTAACGCTGCAGTATGTTATCCGGGAGCGATGTCGTCTCATACAGATCTCCGCTGATCCATCCCATGGAGATGTGTTCCCGGATCCAGCGTTCATGTTCCATCGGTGCGAAGGTCCGCATCTGTCTCTTCGTGAAGGCCTTGACCATATCGTAATCCACCGGCCGGTCCGTATAGAAGCATTTTAATACATCCAGATACCGGGCAAAACTCTTGGCCTGATTGATATTGGAGATCTGGTATTCGAGCGAAAGAGCCTCAAACTCTTTTTCCAGATCTGCTGTCGGCACTTCTTCCTCTTTTCCCTGATGGGAATACCGTGCATTGAGGGCGACGGCAAAATCGTACAAGTGCAGGAAGTTGCTGTCGGACAGATACGTGTGTTTGCTCTTTCGGTCCGCTTCTTTTGTATTCGGAACGACGGTCAGCGGGATATCGGTGGTATCCACGATCTTTTCAATGTCAGAAGCAAAGCGCTGCTCTTTTTCCGCCATATCGCTGTAGGCTTTCAGGCGCGGCATATCCCCTTTTTCGTCGTTGTCCTCCCAGCGGCGGTACTCTTTTTTGAAGGCGTCGATCTTTTCCTGCTCTTCTTCATCGTAGTAGTATATGGCATGAATGGCATTATTCCGGAAATCGAACTCTGCCGCCATCGGGTGCAGTTCCGTCCGTGAATTCCGTCCGTAGGCGGTGCGGTCCCAGCACTGCAGTTCATCACAAAGCATCAGCATATACGCAAGGGGATGCACATGCATCTGCAGCGGTTCTTTGTGTTTGTCCTCGTCTTTATAGAACGAGATGGCGAACTTGAACATGCTGTTATGCAGCAGGATCGCCGTGAGGGCATCCACATGTTTCTCGTTGATCTTCTCTGTCCCGAGGGAGTTTTCAATCTCATGATACAGTCTTGCTGAACTGAAATAGGCGTGATCCATAAAGTAACCGAAGGAATTCGGACGGACCGGCTTGTCGTGGATCTTGCCGAGCATATAGTCTTCCGAAAAATCATACGGTACGCCCAGTTTTTCTGTGATACCGTAAGCGAACAATTCTTCGGTGGTGCGGAAGGTGCGCCCGTAAAGCTTTTCAAAGTGCGCCTTCGCCGCATTCCCCAGCTTTGTGATCGTACTGACGTTGCGGTAGGCCAGGAACAGACTGCCCTTTCCGCGCTTTTTCCCGGCTACTTCAAAATACGAAAGCACCTGTTCAAAAGGAAGTTCAAAGGGATAGCCTATATCATGGAACAGAGAGGTCAGCCCCCAGTATTCCAGGAAGCAGCAGGCGGCCGCATGATCTTCTTTTTTATTTGAATCCTGCGGGTCAAATCCGTAAAATTCCTTAAATGCCGTACGGAAAGCTTTATTGGATTCGTAGATGGCTAGCCCCAGCGCAAAGACATAGACCGAATGGGAATAGTGATCCCTGTGTTTCATCAGAAGGGAACTGCCGTTGGATTCAAATTCGGAAAGCAGCTCCACCATTTTTTTGGATTTGCCGTAATGTCCGAAGAACATTTCGAGATAGCAGTAGTAAATGGTATAGGCATCCTCCGCCACACCGGAGTCGATAAATTTCTCCAGTTCCCGTTCGAGGCACAGACGATTGATATCCATCTGCATGTTGTAGGGGATCTGCTCCGGCAGCAGGCTGGTTCCTTTCCAGACGCCGCTTTTCTTTTCCTCGGCTTTGATTTCCGGATCAAACCCCAGGTCTTCGCACCGTACATGCAGAAAACGCAGAGCCATGGCTTTCATCCCGTGATCGACGGTATCGTAGTGCCGTTCCGGCTGCACCGGACCTACGCCCTGTCCGAACATGCTTTCGTTCTTTTGCTGCATTTGTTTTAATGCTGTATATGCCATAACACGTACTCCTTATCTTATTACTCAACCGGGCTGACTCCATTATAGCATGCCGGACATAAAGATGGGGGTTTTTGTGACCCATCTGTATTGGGTTTAAAGAATCAGGCAAGAGAAAGCAGATACGTTTCCATATGCTGTGAAAAAAGACGATGTCCTTCTTCGGAAAAATGGACATGGTCGTACGTCATCGGAAACTGGACCGTCCCGGCATCCCAGAAGAGCGTACCGTATTTTTCGGCCAGTTTTTCATACCCCGGTCCCAGTTTTTTCAACTCCCGGGCATAGGGCAGGTATGCTGCTGTCTGCTCCGCTTCTTTCGGCAGGAGCGGGGGAGCGATCAGAAGGATCCGGAACGGGCGTGCTTCTGCAGTCAGATACTGCAGAAAAGCATCCATCTTTCGGACGGCGGAGCTGCCGGACGGCCTGCCGGTCAGAACGACATCGTTCGTGCCGAGCATGACGGCGAACAGGTCCAGGGGTCCGCAGTCCCGGAGCAGCTGATCATAATAACGCTGTTCGTATACGGGATCCGGAATGCAGCGCCCGTTCTGGCCAAGGGGGATGATCTCCCAGCTGTCTTTTACAGCTGCGGCCAGCGTATCCGTCCAGCGGATCTCTGCCGGATAGCGTCCGCCTCCCCATCCCCGCGGATCATAGCCGTATGTATTCGAGTCGCCCAAAAACAGTGCTCTTTTTCTCATGAACAAACCTCCCGGCCGGCATCCCGCTTCTCGGATACCGTGCAGGCTTTCAGCAGATTTCCAAGTGTCTTTTGCATGGATAAGAGTATTATAACAGAATGAAATGTGATAGAATAACAAACTGGAATCGCAAAAGACAAAGGCCCGCCGGCGCGATAAGGATACACCCATATTCTTTTAAGGAAACGTTAAGGTTTTTTCCGCTTTGCAGAAAGGTTGCTGCCGTATGCTCTTTTCCAGAGAGAAAAAAGCCGAAGACGGCGGGGAGGTTTTTATGTGGACAAGAAAAGAACTTAAAGAACGTGCAAAAGGTCTGATCAGGCTCAATTACTGGAAAGCGGTGCTGGTAGCGATCGTACTTTCTTTCGTGGTGGGAGGCGTTTCATCGTCCGGAAGCGGTGCCAGCGCCCTGCCGGCGATCAGCGGTATGCAGAGTGCCGGAATGGTGAGCAGCAGCACTTATGACAGGATAAACCGGATTGAGCACATGGACGACCTTGATCTGTATGAGGCCCTGGAGCAGGGCGGAGATATCAGCCAGATTCCGGAAATGTGGGAGGATACCGGTTCTCAAAACGGAAGTGTTCCGATGGTTGTGGCACTGGCGGCAACCGGGATGATCGCATTTCTCGTCCTGGTCGCGATGGCGATCGCGATTGTGATCGATGTATTGATCCTGAATCCTCTGGAGGTCGGCGTGCGCCGGTTCTTCTCCGTGAACATGTTTGAAAAAGCACAGATCCGGGAACTGGCATACGGGTTCGACCATTCGTATAAAAATGTGATCCACGTGATGTTTTTCCGGGACCTGCATACATTCCTGTGGACACTGCTGTTCATCATACCCGGGATCGTAAAATCGTATGAATACCGGATGATCCCGTACCTGCTGGCAGAATATCCGGATATGCCCAAGGAAGACGCATTTGCCATCAGCAAACAGATGATGACCGGAAACAAATGGAAAACCTTCGTATTGGATCTGTCCTTTATCCTCTGGTTCATCGGTTCTGCGTTCACGCTCGGCCTGCTCGGTCTGTTCTACGGAAATCCGTATTATGCGCAGACAGGTGCGGTACTGTATGATGCACTGAAAGCAGAAAAGCAGCCGTTTGCGCAGAGACCGGCAGCGGAAGAGCCGCTGATGAGCCAGGGACCGCAGGAGTAAAACATGGCCTATACCATCTTGATTGCCGATGATGAGGCGGAGATCCGGGATCTTCTCCGCCTCTATCTGGAAAATGAAAACTATAACGTGCTGGAAGCGGCGGACGGCCAGGAGGCTCTCCGCCTGTTTGGCGTACAGCACATTGATCTGTGTATCCTGGATGTCATGATGCCGGGCATGGACGGATTTCATGTGCTGCGTGAACTGCGCAGCAGGAGCAATCTCCCGGTTTTAATGCTTTCCGCCAGAGACCGGGATGAAGATAAGATACTCGGCCTTAATCTCGGCGCAGACGATTATCTGGCAAAACCGTTCAACCCGCTGGAAGCGGTGGCCAGAGTCAATTCGGCGATCAGAAGGTATTATGCGCTCGGTGCGGAGGTTTCACAGGAAACGGCAGCCCGGACAGGAACCGCAGGAGGCAGCGGGACAACCATATTCCCGCAGCGTTTTGCGGCGGGGGATCTGGAGCTGGATGAAGAAAGCTGCACGCTGCGGCAGGGTGA
>JAIKYQ010000127.1 GCA_024683035.1 Eubacterium sp. | reverse complement strand
TCCCGGAATTCCACATCGGAAGCAATGCTGGACGTGCTGCAGCCCGAGCTGGCCCTGGTTTCCGCACCGAAGAAAAGCTTTTACGGCCACCCGCACCAGGAAACGCTGGACCGCCTGCAGGCGGCCGGTGCAGAAATCCTTATGACAAAAGACAGCGGGGCAGTTTCTTTGACCGGCAGAAACGGAGGCTTTCGGATAGAACAGTACAATGCTTCGCAAAAAGAATGATCCGGCAGCGGAAACAGCTGCCGCAGACACACGGTAAAACAGAACAAGGCATGGCGCACCGGAGATCCATATGGTATAATGACAGCCAGTAAGAGACGATTGCCCGGAAGAAGGGAAATCAGATCTGGCCCTCCGGCAGGAAGACAAAGCCGTCATGCAGGCAGGTTATACGTTTTAGGAGAGAAAGAGAATGAAAAACCTTAAAAAGATCGTTGTGTTGCTGGCCGCCCTGGCCATGGTCCTGCTGCTGGCCGGCTGCGGCGGGAAGGAACGGGATGTCAGCGGAGATTACCGGGCAACGTACAACGTAAAAGACATGCTTAATCAGGAGCTTGCCGCATCCGGTATGACCATGAACAGCGACGTCAATGCAGAGTTCATCCTGCAGCTGAATCCGGATAAGTCGTTCCTGTTTGATATTGATGCAGAAACGTTTCAGAGAAAATACCTTGATGTACTGCAGAAAGAAGGGCCTGCTATTGTGCAGACCATGCTGGAGCAGGAAGGCATCACAGAAGACCTGCATGATGCGATCGCTGCTGCCAGCGGCTATGAAAGCTATGACGCGTTTGTCAACGGGATGATGGAGGAGATCGTAGCGGCTGCAGGGACCGGGCTGGCAGAACAGGTGCGAAATGCCGCACATACTGAAGGAACCTACAGCGTCAGCAAAGACACGATCACACTTACCGCCGGTACCGAAGGCGGGCAGGGCCTGGACAAGGGAACGGTCAACGAGGATGGCACGATCTCCGTTACGGCCATGCCGGATGAAGCTACGACCCTGAATCTGACTTTTGTAAGGCAGTAAACAGCCGGCCCGGGCAAAGGGCAAAGGGCATGTCTGCCGACTGTTACGGGGAAGTCAGAAAGGCAAAGGGATCCTCGTCAGACAGAAAATGCATCAGCTGATGGGCACAGTTGGCAGAGACATATTCTTCCCGCAGAATGCGCCGCACTTCCTCGCGGTCTGCCGGGATGACTTCAATATCTTCCGCATCTTCTTCGAAAGCGCTGGTCGGTGTTCCCTGGGCATACCCGAATACGATCGCGCAGGATTCATCGGTCATGCCGATGGTCTGGAAACGGGGCAGTTCATACAGCGGATCTACAGACAGGGGCTGCAGCAGCAGCCCTGTTTCTTCTTGCATCTCCCGGATGGCTGCCTCCCGGTATGTTTCGCCGGGATCCACGATGCCGGAGGGAAACTCATAAACATAGGCCGCGATCGGATAGCGGTACTGCCGGACCAGGATGACCTGATCCTTTTTTTCTCCATAGAGTGCATAGATGGTAACGCCGTCCGGTGTATTTTTTCCGGTGTTCATTTTCAGACGGTCCGTCTGTTCGGCCCGGGAAGCCATGTAGTATTCTTTCTTTTTGCCGGACTTGGTGACGGCATCCAGTGTAAAATAATTCAGAAACCGGTTATGCGTGTTCTGGGTGATCTTCTGGATTCGGTTCATGTTTTCCTCCTGGCAAGGCCTGTATTATGATGCGGTCACGGATCGCTTCGCAACAAGTGTTTTTGCGATCCTGCGAAACATGCGTACTCCGTGTGTTTGCTTTACTTTGTTCAGCAGCATCGTAGCACAGGAGAGGCAAAAAGGGAATGGGGAAGAAGCGGCCGGTTTCCGGCAGGAAGTGACGGCAGCGGGTAAATGTGGTATACTGTCTGCAGATTATTAAGCAGATTTTTATATAAATACGGGAGGCGTGTATGTCTATATTCAAAGGAGCAGGTGTAGCGCTTGTTACGCCGATGAAGGAAAACGGAGAAGTGGATTATGCAAGTCTGGAGCGTCTGCTGGAGGACCAGGTCGCAAACGGGACCGATGCGATCATCTCGGTCGGTACGACCGGGGAGGCGCCGACACTGGACGATGACGAACATCTGGATGTGATCCGGTTCTGTGTACAGAAAGTGGCCGGACGTATTCCGGTGATCGCCGGTACGGGTTCCAATAATACGGCACATGCCATTATGATGTCAAAGGAAGCACAGGCGGCAGGAGCCGACGGCTGTCTGCTGGTGGCTCCGTATTACAATAAGGCCACACAGGAAGGGCTTAAACAGAGCTTTTCTGCCATTGCCCATGCGGTTGATATTCCCTGCATCCTGTATAATGTACCGTCCCGGACCGGAACGAACATCCTGCCGGAAACAGCGGCCTGGCTGGGGAAAAATGTAGAAAACATCGCTGCCGTGAAAGAGGCGTCCGGCAACATTTCCCAGGTAGCGGAGCTGATCGAAAAAGCCGAAGGTTCGCTGGATGTGTATTCCGGCAATGATGACCAGATCGTCCCGGTCATGTCTCTGGGCGGGATCGGCGTGATCTCGGTGCTCTCGAATGTGGCGCCGCGGTTTACCCATGATATGACCATGCACTGTCTGGAGGGAGACTATGGGACGGCCGCCAAAGAGCAGTTAAAAGCGCTTGAGCTGTGCCGGTCTCTGTTCTGCGAGGTCAATCCGATTCCGGTGAAAGCCGCTCTGAACATGCAGGGATTTGCAGTCGGTTCGCCGCGCCTGCCGCTGACGGAGATGACCGATGCCGGAAAAGAACGCCTGCGGGCAGCTATGACAGAGTTTGGGATCCTGTAGGCTCTCAGATGAAAAAGCGTAGATCGCAGCCGGCGGCCCCCTGCTTTTACAAGCGCGCATTCTGAAAGGAACGCAGCTGAGATCCATCGTATACGAAGACTTGGAGCCGGGGATATGAACACATCGTTCGTGAATATCCCAGGCTCCTAGTCGAAGTAAACGATTAGCTCAGCGGAGTGGTTCAGGCAAGCGGTAAAAACAGGTGGCCGCCGGCTGCTATACATTGTAAAAGGACAGGAAATACAGCACGTGGATGAGATCCGGAAAAATATAAAAGAACAGCAGTTCCATAACGTATATCTCCTGTACGGTCCGGAAGCATGGCTGCGTGCCCGCTTTCTGAAAGACCTGATCCGGGCACTGGTGCCGGAGGGAGAAGAGATGAACTTCACCCGCTTTTCCGGCAAAGACACGGAAGAGGACGCCATCATCTCACAGGGAGAGACCTTGCCGTTTTTTTCCGAACGCCGTGTCATCCTGGTAGAGGATACAGGCTTTTTCCGGAATAAGGCGGAAGCCCTTGCAGCCTGGCTGGAGAAGCTGCCGGAGTACCTGGTCCTGATCTTTTCAGAAGAAGAGGCGGATAAACGCACCCGCCTGTTTAAACTGGTGCAGAATAAGGGGCATGTGGCTGAATTTGCCACACAGAAGGAAGATGCGCTGGTCCGCTGGATCTTTGCCCGGATGAAAAAAGAGGGTAAAAAGATCACGGCGTCAGATATGCAGCGCTTTCTGGCCGTAACCGGCACGGACATGGCCAATATCGACAACGAACTGGAAAAGCTGCTTTCCTACTGTGCAGAAAAAGAAGTGATCACCGGACGCGATATCGATGCCGTCTGTGCACCACAGATCTCCAATCAGATTTTTGATATGATCCGTGCCGTCACCGAACACAGACAGAAGGATGCGCTGGATCTCTATTATGATCTGCTGGCTCTGAAGGAAAAGCCGATGCGGATCCTGTATCTGATCGCCAGGCAGTATAACCAGCTGCTGCAGATCGAAGTCATGAGCCGGGAAGGTATGCCCCAGCAGGAGATCGCATCGAAAGCCGGCGTTCCTCCGTTTGTGGTACGGCGGTCTCTCGGCCTGCTGCGGCAGTATTCCGGGGTGCAGCTCCGGGGTATTCTGGAGGATCTGACAAGGGCGGAAGAAGAAGTAAAAACAGGACGGCTGGACGAGCGGCTGAGTGTGGAGCTGGCCATCGTGCGGCTCAGCGCATAAAAGGAACGAAGCATAAAAAAACTGACCGGCGACGACTCCGGTCAGTTTGTTTTTTATTTTGCTGACAGCGCGCTGTTTACTTCAGAGTGTTGACAGCTTTGCTGATCCGGGATACTTTCCGGCTGGCGTTGTTTTTGTGATACACGCCCTTGCTTTCAGCTTTATCGATCGCAGATGTCGCTTTAAGCAATGCCTTTTCGGCAGCTTCTTTATCGCCGGCTGCAACAGCAGCTTCCACATGTTTGATCGAAGTCTTAACAGCAGATTTGATCGCTTTGTTCCGATCGGCTTTTTTCTGGTTCACCAGAATGCGCTTTTTTGCGGATTTGATATTAGCCAAACTGTACACCTCCTTATAGATTCTTTTGCAGCGCGAGACTTTACAGGCTGACACAATTCCCTTTTGAAACGCGCTTCATTATCATAGGATACTTGGCGTTATTTGTCAACGGGTGAAAACAAATTCTGTGGCAGGAGCCGGTTGCTCCGGTTCCTGTTTTTATGTATAATCGAAGAAATCCTGCAAAAGCACGGACAGACAGGGAGGAAATACATTGACAGCAGCGGAACAGAGCAGAATCCGGAATTTCTGCATTATTGCACATATCGATCACGGGAAATCCACGCTTGCCGACCGGATCATCGAACGGACCGGCCTGCTGACAGACCGGGAAATGCAGAGCCAGGTCCTTGACAACATGGATCTGGAGCGGGAGCGCGGGATCACGATCAAGGCGCAGGCCTGCCGCACAGTCTACCGGGCGCAGGACGGGCAGGAATACATCTTCAACATGATCGATACACCGGGACATGTGGACTTCAATTACGAAGTATCCCGGTCGCTGGCAGCCTGTGACGGAGCGATCCTCGTTGTGGACGCGGCGCAGGGAGTCGAGGCGCAGACACTGGCCAATGTGTATCTGGCGTTGGATCATGATCTGGAAGTGTTCCCGGTGATCAACAAGATCGATCTGCCCAGTGCGGATCCGGACCGTGTCATCAGTGAGATCGAGGACATCATCGGACTGGAAGCGGAAGATGCGCCGCGGATCTCGGCCAAGACGGGAGAAAACATCGAGCAGGTGCTGGAGACGATCGCGCAGAAGATCCCGGCGCCGACCGGCGATCCGGAAGCGCCGCTGCGGGCCCTGATCTTTGATTCGGTCTATGACTCGTATAAAGGCGTTATCGTGTCCATCCGTCTGATGGAAGGCACTGTCCGGCGGGGCGACAAGATCTACATGATGGCTACCGGGGCGGAAGAAGAAGTGGTGGAGGTCGGATATTTCGGCGCCGGCCAGTTCATCCCCTGTGAGAAGCTGGAGGCCGGGATGGTCGGCTACATCACGGCCAGTATCAAGAACGTGGCTTCCACACAGGTCGGAGATACCGTCACGCTGGCAAACCGGAAGGCAGCCGAGCCGCTTCCCGGCTACAAAAAAGTACAGTCCATGGTGTACTGCGGCCTGTACCCGGCGGACAGCGCCCGGTATCCGGATCTGCGGGATGCACTCGAAAAGCTGCAGCTGAATGATGCGTCCCTGTTCTATGAGCCGGAGACTTCGGCCGCACTCGGCTTTGGATTCCGCTGCGGGTTCCTGGGGCTGCTGCATCTGGAGATCATTCAGGAAAGACTGGAAAGAGAATACAACCTGGACCTGGTCACGACGGCGCCCGGGGTTGTCTATAAAGTGCATAAAACGGACGGCTCGGTGATGGAGCTGACGAATCCGTCCAATCTGCCGGATCCGGCAGAGATCGATTATATGGAGGAACCGATGGTCAGCGCGGAAATCATGGTCACGACCGAGTTTGTCGGATCGATCATGCAGCTCTGCGAAGAGCGCCGCGGCGAGTATCAGGGAATGGAATACATGGAACAGACACGTGCCGTGCTGCGGTATCACCTGCCGCTGAACGAGATCATCTATGATTTCTTCGATGCCCTGAAATCGCGTTCGCGCGGCTATGCCTCCCTGGACTATGAGCTCCTGGGTTATAAGCGCAGTGATCTGATCAAGCTGGATATCCTGGTCAATCATGAACAGGTGGATGCCCTGTCCTTTATCGTCTTCACGGATTCGGCTTACGAACGCGGCAGGAAGATGTGTGAGAAACTGAAACAGGAAATTCCGCGGCAGCTGTTCGATATCCCGATCCAGGCAGCCGTCGGATCCAAGATCATCGCGCGGGAAACCGTCAAGGCCCTGCGTAAAGACGTGCTTGCCAAATGCTACGGCGGTGACATCACCCGAAAGAAGAAGCTGCTGGAGAAGCAGAAAGAAGGAAAGAAGCGCATGCGCCAGGTGGGCAGTGTCGAGATTCCGCAGAAAGCGTTTATGAGCGTACTGAAGCTGGATGAAAACTGAGCTTTATATCCATATCCCGTTCTGTAAAAAGAAATGCGCATACTGCGATTTTCTGAGTTTGCCGGCGTATCGGGAGGTGCAGAGACAGTATGTGGATGTGCTGTTGGAAGAAATACGGCAGCCGCAGACAGACGAAATATGGCAGACACGGGAAGCCGAAATACGGCAGGCACAGACAGAGGTCTCCGTACCGACGATCTTCATCGGCGGAGGAACACCTTCCGTGCTGCCGGCAGCCTGGATCGCCGAGATCCTGGATACGGTGCATGCCTGCTTTTCTGTTGAGGCAGATGCCGAGATCACGATCGAAGCCAATCCCGGAAGTGTGGATGCGGAAAAACTGCAGGTCTGGAGGCAGGCCGGCATAAACAGGATCAGTTTCGGAGGCCAGTCTTTTCAGGAAGAAGAACTGCAGCTGCTGGGACGGATCCACAGTGCGGCGCAGATCCGGGAAAGCGTGGCCCTGGCACGTGAAGCCGGGTTTGCCAATATCAATCTGGACCTGATGAGCGGACTGCCCGGGCAGACGGCGGAAGCCTGGGAGAATACCCTGCGTCAGGCTATCGCTCTCGGGCCGGAACATATCTCGGCATACAGTCTGATCATCGAAGAGGGCACCCTGTTTTACGAGCACTACGGGGACTCGGCTGAGGAAAACGGGAATACAGCCGGTAAAAGCATGCCGGACAGCGGCCGTACCTGGCCGCCGCTTCCCGATGAAGATACAGAACGCCGTATGTACGAACGCACCGGAGAAATCCTGGCAGAAGCCGGTTTCCGCCAGTACGAAATATCCAACTATGCGAAAGAAGGCTTTGCCTGCCGGCACAATATCGGCTACTGGACCGGCGTGCCCTATATCGGCTTTGGACTGGGCGCCGCCGGTTTTCTGCCGCGGCATACGCCGGAAACAGGGCAGGATGGCTGGATCCGGTATAAGAACACGGAGCAGCTGCCGGCCTATCTGGCAGGGAGCCGGGAGCCGGCGGAGTATCAGATCCTGACGCAAAAGGATCTGGAGGCGGAATGCATGATCCTGGGCCTGCGTATGACGGACGGCGTCGAAGAGGCGGCGTTTGTGCGGCGCTTCGGGCATGCCATCGACACTTCTTACGGAGACACACTGCGCAGGTATGAGCAGATGGGACTCCTGATACGGGAAAACGGACGGATCAGACTCTCTGCGGAAGGTGTTTCTGTATCTAACACGGTTATGGCGGATTTTCTCTGAATCCGGCTGCCGTTTCTCCACCAGACCGATGCAGCCGAAATGTTTGTAATGCCGCGGCAAACCTGTTATCATGATGCAGAGACTGACTGGTGCCGGAAAAAAGAAACAGGGCAGGCACCAGGCATTTATGTTGCTTCAAGGAGCTTTTCATATGATCAATCCCACGCAGCGCCCCTTTATCCGAATCCGGGGCGCGGCAGAAAACAATCTCAAAAATATCGACCTGGAGATCCCGCGGGATCAGCTCGTCGTCCTGACAGGACTTTCCGGATCCGGCAAGAGTTCTCTGGCCTTCGATACCATTTATGCCGAAGGACAGCGCCGCTATATGGAGAGTCTGTCGTCTTATGCCAGGCAGTTCCTGGGCCAGATGGAAAAGCCGGATGTGGAAAGTATTGAAGGGCTTCCGCCGGCCATATCGATCGATCAGAAATCGACCAACCGGAATCCCCGTTCCACTGTCGGGACCGTCACGGAGATCTACGACTATTTCCGACTGCTGTACGCACGGATCGGGATCCCGCACTGTCCGCAGTGCGGGCGCGAGATCAGCCGGCAGACCGTCGACCAGATGGTGGACCAGATCCTGAAACTGCCGGAAGGCAGCCGGATCCAGCTGCTGGCGCCGGTGGTGCGCGGCAGAAAAGGCAGACATGAAAAAGTACTGGAGCAGGCCAAACGCTCCGGCTATGTCCGCGTGATGGTGGACGGCAGTCAGTACGAGCTGTCGGAAGAGATCGCCCTGGACAAAAACCTCAAGCACAACATCGAGATCATCGTCGATCGTCTGATCGTCCGGCCGGGCATCGAAAAACGCATGACCGATTCGGTGGAAACGGTTTTGGGTCTGTCCAACGGACTTCTGCTGGTAGATACGATGGACGGGCATACCATGAGCTTCAGTCAGAGCTTTTCCTGTCCCGACTGCGGCATCAGCATAGACGAGATCGAACCGCGCAGCTTTTCTTTCAACAATCCGTTCGGAGCCTGCCCGGTCTGCGCCGGTCTTGGGTTCAAGATGGAATTTGCGGAAGAACTGATGATCCCGGATCCTTCTCTTTCCATCGACGAAGGCTGTATCGCTGTCATGGGCTGGCAGTCCAGCAATCAGAAAGGCAGCTTTACCCGGGCGATCCTGGAAGCGCTGGCGGAACAGTATCATTTCCGTCTGGATACACCGTTTGAACAGTATCCGAAAAAGATCCATGACATTCTGATCTACGGCACCAAAGGAGAATCGGTTAAGGTCCGTTATAAAGGACAGCGCGGGGAAGGGGTCTATGATGTGGCATTCGAAGGCCTGATCCGCAACGTGGAGCGCCGCTATAGAGAGACCTATTCGGATTCGAGCAAACAGGAATACGAAACCTTCATGCGGATCACACCCTGCCCGGAATGCCGGGGTCAGAGGCTGAAACCGACCTCCCTGGCGGTGACCGTGGCGGATAAAAACATCTATGAGATCACCAATCTTTCGATTGAAAAACTGGCAGCATTTCTGGAGGATATGCAGCTCAGCGAACAGCAGCTGCTGATCGGCAGGCAGATCCTGAAGGAGATCCGCTCCCGGGTCAGCTTTCTGGTGGAAGTCGGGCTGAACTATCTGACTCTTTCCCGCGCCACAGGATCCCTGTCCGGCGGGGAAGCACAGCGGATCCGACTGGCAACCCAGATCGGTTCCGGCCTGGTCGGCGTAGCTTATATACTGGATGAACCAAGCATCGGGCTCCATCAGCGGGACAATGAAAAACTGCTGGGAACTCTGCGCCACCTGCGGGATCTGGGAAATACCGTCATCGTGGTGGAACATGACGAAGACACCATGCGGGCGGCGGATTATCTTGTGGATATCGGTCCGGGAGCCGGGGAACACGGCGGAGAAGTCGTGGCATACGGCACGGTTGCCGATGTGATTGCCTGCGAAAGGTCTATTACCGGCGCGTACTTATCCGGCAGAAAGAAGATCCCCGTGCCGCAGCAGCGGAAAAAACCGGCCGGCTGGCTGACTGTCCGCGGCGCACAGGAACACAATCTGAAAAACATCGATGTCCGTTTTCCGCTGGGAGTCATGACCAGCGTGACCGGGGTTTCCGGGTCGGGGAAAAGCTCCCTGGTCAACGAGATCCTGTTCAAGCGGCTGCAGCGTGACCTGAACCGGGCACTGGTCATACCCGGCAAACATAAGGGGATCGAAGGAGAGGAACAGCTGGATAAAGTGATCGCGATCGACCAGTCGCCGATCGGCAGAACGCCCCGTTCCAATCCGGCCACATACACCGGTGTATTCGACCTGATCCGTGATCTGTTTGCGTCTACGCAGGATGCGAAGGCACGCGGCTATAAAAAAGGACGGTTCAGCTTTAATGTCAAGGGCGGGCGGTGCGAAGCCTGTTCCGGAGACGGGATCATCAAAATTGAAATGCACTTCCTTCCGGATGTCTATGTACCCTGCGAGGTCTGCGGCGGGAAACGGTATAACCGGGAGACCCTGGAAGTGCATTACAAAGGAAAATCCATTTACGATGTCCTGAATATGACCGTCGAAGAGGCACTGACGTTTTTTGATCACATTCCTTCGGTCAAACGAAAGATCCAGACACTGTACGATGTCGGGCTTTCCTATATCCGGCTGGGACAGCCGTCCACAGAGCTTTCCGGCGGGGAAGCACAGCGCATCAAGCTGGCAGCCGAGCTGTCCAAACGGAGCACGGGGAGCACGATCTATATTCTGGACGAACCGACCACCGGCCTGCATTTTGCGGATGTGGACAAGCTCATCCGGATCCTGCAGCGGCTGGCGGAAGGCGGCAATACGGTCGTTGTGATCGAGCATAATCTGGACGTGATCAAAACGGCGGATTATATTATAGATATGGGCCCGGAGGGCGGCGACCGCGGCGGTACGGTGATCGCAGAAGGCACGCCGGAAGAAGTGGCGCAGAACCCCTGCTCTTATACCGGGCATTTTCTGAAACAGATGTTGTGATCACAGCTCCCAAAGTTCGAACCAGCGGCATGCTTGCATGCCGGCAGGTGAAAATCATACGATCACAGCTGCCGGAAACAGCACAGGAAAGAAAACAGGAGGTGTCGGAATGCCGGCCGTAACCGATATTGGTATAGATCTGGGAACATCGACAGTCATCGTTTATGTGAAAGGAAAGGGGATCCTGCTGCAGGAGCCCTGTCTGGTCGCATACGACAGAGACCGGAATATCATCCGGGCAGTCGGAGAGGAAGCCGAGCATACGATCGGCCGCGCCACCGGCAACATTATGGCGATCCGCCCCATGCGGGACGGCGTGATCACGGACTTTACGGTAGCGGAGCAGATGCTGCAGTATTTTATCCGGAAGTCCATGGGGCACCGGAACTTCCTGAAGCCCCGGATCGTCATCTGTATGCCGAGCGGCGTAACGGATATCGAAAAACATGCGGTGGAAGAGATCACATACCGCACAGGCGCACGGGATGCCGTGATCGTCAGGGCGCCGGTCGTGGCAGCGATGGGAGCGGGACTGGATATCCTCAGGGCCAACGGCAACATGATCGTGGACGTCGGCGGCGGCATTACGGAGATTGCGTCGCTTTCTCTGGGCGGCGTCGTGGTCTCCCAGACCATCAAAGTGGCCGGGGATGCTTTCAATGAAGCCATCGTGCAGTATGTCAGGGACGCACACGGTCTGTATATCGATGTGACCACAGCGGAAAAGATCAAGATCGGCATCGGTTCCAGCAGGCGGCGCGGCGATGTACTGACCCGGATGGAAGTGCGCGGCCGGGATATCGACGCGGGCTTCCCCCGTACGGTCACGTTGACGCCGGACCAGGTACGTGAGGCCGTTTCGGGCAAAGTGCGTCAGATCGTGGAAGCCGTCCGGACGATCATCGAGAAGACCCCGCCGGATCTGGCCACGGATATTGCGGCCAGAGGCATTGTGCTGACAGGCGGCGGCGCACAGCTGGCCGGACTGGACAAAGCGATTGAAAGGCTTACCGGGATCACGACGATCCTCTGCGAGGATCCGCAGACAGCCGTAGCCCGCGGAACGGGACAGTACATCCGCCAGATGGTACGGCTGGAACAGGAGCGGTAACGGCAGGGCAGCGGCTCCGGAAAAGGATACATGAGCGAAAAAATAAGCGGATATGTAGAACACATCATTTATCATAATGAAGAAAACGGATATACCGTTTTGACGATGAGCGCAGCGGGAGAGGAGCTTACGGTCGTCTGTCAGATATCTGCGGTCCATGCAGGCGAGTTCCTGGAGGCAGAGGGCGAATACCGGCTGCATCCGACCTACGGCCAGCAGTTCCGGGCGGAGCGCGTACAGATTACGATCCCGGCAGACGCGGCGGCGCTGGAGCGCTATCTGGCCAGCGGCGCCATTAAAGGGATCGGACAGGCATTGGCTTCCCGCATTCTGAAGCGTTTCGGGGAGGACTCTCTGCGTATTCTGGAAGAAGAACCGGAACGCCTGGCAGAAGTCAAAGGCATCAGTATGCGCAAGGCACAGGAAATCGGTCAGCAGATCGAAGAACGTTCCATGATGCAGAATGCGCTGATCTTTTTATCACAATACGGCATTTCTCTGGCATTGGGCATCCGGATCTATGAGTATTATCAGGACCGCCTGTATGCCGTTCTGAAAGAAAACCCCTATGAACTGGCAGAAACGATCCGGGGAGTCGGCTTCCGCATCGCAGATGAGATCGCCGAACGGGTCGGGATCCGCCCGGATTCGGAATACCGCATCCGGAGCGGCTTGTATTATACCCTGACACAGGCCTCGGCGCAGGGGCATCTTTTTCTGCCTGAAGAAGAGCTTCTGGAGCAGGCGGGGGAACTGCTGGGAGCAGACCGGGAACAGATGGAAACCTGTCTGACGGATCTGACACTGGCCCGAAAGCTGGTCCGGCGCTGCGAGACGCTGCAGGACGGGACCGAAACAGTATGTGTGTATACGGCACAGGCGTTTTTCCTGGAACTCAACACGGCCAGAATGCTGCGCGAACTGGATGTATCCCTGCCGCAGGACCGGGACATGATCCGGAAAGAGATCAGCCGGCTGGAAAAAGAAGACGGGCGGGAATTGGATCCGATGCAGAAGGAAGCTGTTCTGACAGCGGCGGAGCACGGCCTCATGATCCTGACCGGCGGGCCGGGTACGGGAAAAACCACGACCATCAATACCATGATCCGGCTTTTCGAACGCGAACGCCGGAGTATCGCGCTGGCGGCGCCCACAGGAAGGGCAGCCAAACGCATGACGGAAACGACAGGCTGTGAAGCCTCCACGATCCACCGGCTTCTGGAGGTTTCGGGAACGGTGGATGATTCCGGCCGGGAAGGCCGGTTTGCCAGAAATGCGGACAATCCGCTGGATGTAGAAGTGATCATCATTGATGAGATGTCCATGGTGGATATCTGGCTGATGCATGCCCTGCTGGAAGCGATCGTGCCGGGTACCCGCCTGATCCTGGTGGGAGACCGGAATCAGCTGCCCAGCGTCGGGCCGGGCAGTGTACTCCGGGACATCATCCGTTCGGAACAGTTCCCCGTGGTGGAGCTGTCGCGGATTTTCCGGCAGGCACAGGAAAGCGATATCATCGTCAATGCGCATAAGATCCAGGCGGGGCAGGAAGTTCTTCTGGACAATCAGAGCAGGGACTTTTTCTTTCTGCAGCGGGAGGATGTCCGTGTCATTCAGAAGATCATCCTCATGTTGGTAACGGACAGGCTGCCCCGGTATGTCAGCGCGGATCCGTTCGATATCCAGGTACTGTCACCGACCCGCAAAGGGGTGCTGGGCGTAGAAAACCTGAATGTATTTCTGCAGCAGTACATCAATCCGCCGGGACCGGATAAAAGAGAAAAAGAGACGGGTGCCGGGATCCTCCGCGAAGGAGATAAAGTCATGCAGATCCGCAACGATTACCAGATGATCTGGGAGATCCGCGGGAAATACGGCATCGTCGCCCAGCAGGGGCAGGGTGTCTTCAACGGGGATATGGGAAGGATCCGGCAGATCGTACCGGAGGCCGAACTGCTGACAGTGGAATTTGATGAGGGCAGGATGGTGGATTATACGTTCCGGCAGCTGGACGAGCTGGAACTGGCATACGCGGTCACCGTACACAAGGCACAGGGAAGCGAGTACCCGGCCGTGGTGATCCCGCTGCTGGGCGTGCCGCATATGCTTCAGACCAAAAACCTGCTGTACACGGCTGTGACCAGAGCGCGGCAATGTGTGGTGCTGACGGGGGACGCACAGGTTTTTCGGAACATGGCCGCGAATGAAACGGAAGAGCGCCGGTATACGACACTGGCGGAACGCATCCGGGATATCATGTGAGTAAAAAGAAGAACAGCATACGATGGCGGTGGCTTTTTCCGGCACATTGTCCGCTTTGCGACAGCATTCTGACCCGGCAGGAAAGGATGCTGTGCCGGGCATGCAGACAGAGCGTGTCCTGCAGCGGATACCTGCTGCCGGACGGCGTCGCCCCTTTTTTGTATCAGGGAATCTACCGGGAGGCCGTGCATCGTTTCAAATATGGCGGCAGGGCGGAATATGCCCCGTTTTTTGCGGCTGCCATCCTGACCGTGTGCCGGGACAGACTGGTACAGTGGAAGCCGGATGTGATCATTCCCGTACCGATTCACAGGAAGCGGATGCTGGAACGCGGCTACAACCAGGCAGAGGAGCTGGCCCGCTGTCTGGCAGAAGAGCTGCAGATCCGCTGTGACAGCCGTCTGGTCGTCAGACGGAGAAATACACATCCGCAGAACGATTTGACGCCGGAGGAGCGGCAGAGAAATGTGGCAGACGCCTTTGCGATCCGCAAGGGCGCGGCGGTGCCGAAACGGATCCTTCTGGTGGACGACATCTATACGACCGGGAGTACAATCGCAGAGATACGCAGGCTGCTGCAGACACACGGAGCCGACAGGATACCGGCTGTCTGCATCTGCCGGGCCGGCAAAGATGACCGGGCGGGGGAATGAACCAACTTCTCTCTTTTTCTTTGCAGAAAAGCGGTTTTATGGTACACTTAGCATCGGAGGAGACTGGATATGGTCGATAATGATAAACTATACCGGATGATCGCCCTGGCGAGATTCGAGAAAAAAAATGAAGACAAAGCGCTGCGGATCAACAAAAGTTACGAACAGGACTTCGTTTCCTATGCACTGATCCGCAATTTCCTGCTTACCACGATCGCCTATGTGCTGCTGCTGACGGTGATCGTCATGTATAATATGGATTTCTGGCTGAGCAATCTGAACAACCTGAATTTCACGCCTCTTCTGGCGGTGCTGATCCTGGGGTATTTCATCATGCTCGGTGTCTATACCGTCATCGCGTATACGATGGCGCGGCTGCGCTACACCCGTGCCGCCAACGGCGTACATCAGTACGGGCGGGAACTGAACCGGCTGAGCCGGATCTATCGGGAAGAAGACAGGCTGCTCAGCGGCATGGATGAAGAAGAGGAAGACGGGGAGGAATAAAGACTGACATGAATTTTTTACTCGGACTGAGAGATAAATGCAGAGAAATTTACGCGGATTACGATCTGGTGATCCGGCCGGTGCTGAAATTCGGCCTGGCGGTTCTGATCTTCATGATCATCAATAAGGAACTGGGCTATCTGAGTGCCCTGAACAACCTGTTTGTACTGATCGTCCTGGCTGTGATCTGTGCGATCCTGCCGCTGAACGGCATGGTGCTGATCGGCACGCTTCTGATCGTGGCGCACTGTTTTGGCCTGGGGATGGAAGTCGGCGGTTTTGCGGCGATCCTGTATCTGCTCATGCTGCTGCTGTATTTCCGCTTTGCTTCGCGGGATGCGCTGGCGATCCTGCTGACGCCGGTGGCGTTTGTCTGCCGTGTGCCGGCGGCGATCCCTCTGGGACTGGGACAGATCCGGGGAGGTCTTTCGTCAATCTCGATCGTGTTCGGCCTGATCTCCTGGCAGTTCATCAAATCGGTGCCCGCGGTGATCGAACCGCTGAAAAGCGTACCGGACACGTCTCTTCTGGATATTCTGCAGGCCATGCCGAATGCCCTGCTGACGGCAGAGACGATCCTCCAGTGCATCATCTTTGTCGTCGTATTCCTGATCGTGGCTGCTCTCCGGAGACTGGGCAGCGATTATGCGCATGAAGTCGGGATCGTGGTCGGCGCCATCGTGTATTTGTTCCTGCAGATCATCGGCGGCCGCTGGATGGACCTGGAAGTAGATTTTACAGAGATCCTGATCTGTGCAGTCGGATCGCTGCTGATCGCTTTCTTCCTGAAGATTTTCTATTTCAATGCGGATTATGCCGCCAGCGAACGGCTGATCTTTGAAGACGACCGGTATTACTACCGGGTCAAGGTGATCCCGAAACTGAATCCGGTCGACAGCAAGACCGGCGAACTGCTGGAGCCGGAACCGGAAGAGGAGATGCCGTATATTGAAGCCAAACGCTTCCGTAAGCTGCAGGAAGAAGAAATGGAACAGAAACTGAAATTCCAGGGGATCAATCTGCAGTCCGTACTGGAACGCAAGCTGCGGAATTTTGCACACGGAGAAGAGGCGGAAGAAAGAGCAGAGGCTGCCGGCACACCGGAAGCGGCGGAAGAAAGCACCGCGAAACCGGCACAGGACAGAATGCCTGAAGAAGCACCGGTGAAGGAAGAACTGCCGAAAGAAGCGCCGGTAAAGGCGGAACTGCCCAAAGAAGCACCGCTCTGGACAGAACCGGGCGAGGAGCTTCTGGAAAAGATCCCGGCGGAGGAAATGCCGTTGGAAGAAGCCTCGCCGGAAGAGGAGACAGGCAGGGAAGAATCTGCCGTGGCAGCGGCAATGGCAGAAACGCAGGTCTTTGATATGCCGGTCGTGGAAATGACACTGGTTGAGGCGGCGGCTGCGGAAGCGGCGGCGCAGGCCGATGACGATACCGTGTAAAGAAGAAGCAGAAATGGCTGAACGGATCATCGCAGTCATGAAAAGATACGGCGCGCAGCGGAAGGGGCTGCGCTGCCGCAAAGGGGAGGAAGAATAAATAAAGGGGAGGAAGCATCGTGGATAGCCTTAAAAACTGGCTGCTGGATGTGCTGAAATGGCTCGTTCCGCCGAAACCGATCGGCGTGATCGACGTCATTCAGGTCCTGCTGTTGGCATTTCTGGTCTACAGGCTGATCCTGTGGATGAAAAACACAAGATCCTACACGCTGCTGAAGGGCATCGTGTTTGTCATAGCGTTTGTCGTTCTGGCGAATGTATTCAAGATGGAAGTCATTGTCTGGCTCCTGCAGAACGTCGGCGTCGTGGCTATTACGGCCATCATCATCATTTTTCAGCCGGAACTGCGCCGCATGTTGGAGCGTGTGGGGCAGAGCAATCTGATGTCATCCATTTTCTCCATCAACCGGAACGAAGACGAAAACAAGCGGTTCAGCGATCATACGCTGAATGAACTGGTACGTGCCTGCTATGAAATGAGCGAAGAGAGGACCGGTGCCCTGATCGTGCTGGAGCGGGATATTCCGCTGGAAGAATATGAAAAAACCGGCATTCCGATCGATGCCGTGGTATCCAGCCAGCTGCTGGTCAATATCTTTGAACACAATACCCCGCTGCATGACGGGGCGGTGCTGATCCGGAATGACCGTGTCGCGGCAGCCACCTGTTATCTGCCGCTTTCCGATAATATGGACCTGAGCAAAAAACTGGGGACACGCCATCGTGCGGCTGTCGGTATCAGTGAAGTGACGGATTCCCTGACGATCGTGGTCTCGGAAGAAACCGGTCATGTTTCCTATGCCGAAAGCGGCCGGATCAGAAGTGCGGTCACACCGAGCGAGCTGCGGGAGATGCTTCTGGATGCGCAGCTGTACATCCGCAGGAGAAGCGGACGGCAGAAAGGAGGCAGAACAGTATGAAAAAGATACTGGGAAGTTTCCGCAACAATATCGGCCTGAAACTGATCTCCATCCTGGTGGCGATCGTGATCTGGTACATGGTCGTGGATATCAATGACCCGGTGGAGACGGCCACCTATACCGTCAAGGTCACCGTGGAAAATGAAGCCTATATTGCAAACGGAAAGCAGATTTATCATATTGACGACGCAAACAAGACGGTGGGGGTGACGCTTAAGGCCAACCGTTCTACGCTGAAAAATATCAAAGAAGACAATATCACGGTCACAGCCGATCTGACACAGATCGTAGATATGGACAGGGATCCGGTCATGGTCCCCCTGACGGCGGCCTGCAAATCGATTCCGGCCTCCAACATCACCCTGTCAAAGACGGCGATACCGATCACCATCGAGACGATCGCATCCAAGTCTTTGGCTGTAGCGGTGGATACCGGGGAATCCATGCCCAGTGAGGAATACGAAGTGGGCAGGATGACCGTCAGTCCGGATCAGATCGTGGTCAAGGGTCCGGAATCGATCATCAACCAGATCGATTCGGCGGTGGCGCAGATCGATGTGACGGGTATGACGATCGATAGTACCCGCACAGCCAAACTGATCCTGCTGGATAAAAACCAGAACGAGATTTCGGAAGATACGATCAGCGATGACCTGACATTTGAAGGGGCCGTCGACGGCGGAACGCCCAACATCACGGTCTATGTGGAACTGTGGAGAAGGCGCAGCGATGTGAAGATGGAAATCGCCTACTCCGGAGAACCGGCAAGCGGGTATTATGTGGCTGGTGTTGCCACAACGCCGGAGACCATCACGGTCGTCGGCAACACAGAAGCCCTGCAGAATCTGACCCTGGATGCCAATACGATCCATATTGATACCGGCACCATTTCGGTGGAAGGGGCGACAGACAATGTGACAGCCGTGATCGAACTGGCCGAAGTGCTGCCGCCGAACACCCGTCTGGCCCGCAATACGGCGGAAGAGGCTACGGTTACGATCACCATCCTGTCAGACCAGACAAAGGAACTGTCTCTCGACGTAGACACTATCCAGGTAGAAAACCTGAACCCGAATCTGACGGTATCGTACGGGCAGGCAGAACTGCCGATCCGAGTCCGCGGGTACGGCAGCGTTATTGAAAACGTAACGGAAGAAGACATCACAGCGTCGATCGACCTGAAGGGCCAGACGACCGGAGAAGTCACCGTACCGGTTATGTTCACAATGCCTTCCGGCGTGTCGCTGGATGAAGAGGTGACGATCGACGTCAGCCTGAAAGAAATCGTAACCCAGGAGGCATCTAGCGAAGACACCGGGGAACAGGAAGAAGATTAAACGAAAAGCCGCGCCGCAAAGGTGCGGCTTTTTTACACAGATTCTTCGTATCCTTTTCACAATTTGAACACAATTCCTCTGTACACTGACAATCGTCAGGGACTATAGAGAAGGAATGTCCGGACGGATCAGAAGAAACCGGAAACAACAATTCGTTTCCGCAGCAGGCATAGAGACAGGGGGTAACACAATGAGTGAATACAACGACAGCGAAAACAGGGTGACAGAAGATACAGCGGCGCAGCCGGATACAGAGACAGCCAGACCGGTACAGGAGCAGCCGGAGCAGGCAGCGGGTGCCCGGCAGGTACTGTCCGCCGAAGCAGCAGAGCCGCAGAATGAAAAACGGGTATACGGACAGACCGGTGATCATCCGTACGGGCAGGCGGGGCAGACCGGCCGCCAGACATACGGACAGTCCTATCAGCGTCAGCAGCAGGCCGGCGATTATCAGCAGCGGACGCATTACAACTATTACCAGCGTCAGCAGGCGCAGCAGCAGGCACAGCATGCGGCGGGAAAACAAAAATCCGGAACGGGAAGCCGCTGGAGTGCGGTGGTAGCCATGGCCCTGGTATTTGGCCTGATCGCAGGGACCGCAGCCTTTGGCATAAACCGGGCAGCCTCGTATCTGTTCCCGGCACAGACAGAGGCGGAAGCCTCCGCAAGCGTGGAGCCGGAAGCGGTGCAGGGACGTGTCCAGCTGGCCACAGTGAATACAGGAGATTCGGCAGAATCCCATGTGACTTCGATGGGAATCGGCAGCGTCGCACAGGTGGCTGCGGATGCCATGCCTTCACTGGTTACGATCTCAACCATGTCGGTACAGGAAATGATCAGCTTCTTCGGTGCCCAGCAGTTTGAGGCGCAGGGAGCCGGCACCGGCGTCATCGTCGGTGAAAATGATACAGAACTTCTGGTCGCCACGAACAACCATGTGGTGGAAGGTGCACAGGAAGTTTCCATCGGGTTTATTGATGAAACGGTCGTGGAAGCACAGATCAAAGGCACCGACTCGTCCACAGACCTGGCGATCGTAGCTGTGAATAAAGAAGATATCCCGGACGAAACCATGGATCAGATCAAGA
Organism: Eubacterium sp.; assembly: GCA_024683035.1. GTDB lineage: Bacteria > Bacillota > Clostridia > Lachnospirales > Lachnospiraceae > Bilifractor. The sequence goes on along the minus strand of JAIKYQ010000127.1, from coordinate 50,925 downwards.
TCGCCGTGATCGGGAATTCAGATGACCTGGTTCTGGGCGAGCAGGTCGTGGCGATCGGCAATGCGCTGGGATACGGTCAGTCCGTGACGACCGGTGTGGTCAGTGCCTTCAACAGAGAACTGGATCTGAGCGATGGCTTTTCTAGCTTTACCTCTTCCGGCCTGATCCAGACCGATGCCGCGATCAATTCCGGCAACAGCGGCGGCGCGCTGCTGAATATGAAAGGCGAGCTGATCGGGATCAACGAAGCAAAATCGTCCTACAGCTCTTCCGGCGTAACGGTAGACAGCATCGGATATGCGATCCCCATGGCCAAAGCCCAGCCGATCCTGGAAGAGCTGATGAATCAGGCCACTCGTGAAAAATACTCCGAAGAGGAGCAGGGATATCTGGGTGTTTCCCTGGTCAATATCAGCAATGAGTTCGCACAGCTGTACGGCACACCGCAGGGAGTCGGTTTCGCGGAAGTGGCAGAAGACAGCCCGGCAGCAAAAGCCGGCGCGATGAAGGGCGACATCCTGACGGAGTTCAACGGGAAAAACATCAACTCGGTGGATGAGATGCTGAACGAGATCCAGTATTACAAATCCGGAGAAGAAGTAGAGATGACAGTCCTGCGGGCGGACAACGGGGAGTATAAAGAAATAACGCTGACCGTCACGCTGGGAACACAGGACGCTATCAGCACACTGCAGATGCAGTAAGTCAGCAGGCGTGAGATAAACCGGGGGGTGTACGGAGCGCGGAAACGCGTTCTGCACACCTTCTTTTTTGTGCGGCAGCCTCATTTCGCAAAAAAGGGATGACAATCCGGAAAATCCATGTATAATAAGGGAATGTGAAATGGTTATCAAACTTAGGAAAGTAAGAGGTGAAACATGGCAAATCTGGATTTGAGTAAATACGGTATTACGGGAACAACAGAAATCGTGCATAATCCTTCTTTTGAGTTCCTGTATGAGGAAGAGATCCGCCCGGATCTGACAGGCTATGAGAAGGGGCAGATCAGTGAACTCGGCGCAGTGAACGTCATGACAGGTATTTATACGGGACGTTCACCCAAAGATAAATACATCGTGATGGACGAAAATTCCAAAGATACGGTCTGGTGGACAACCGACGAATACAAGAACGACAACCATCCGATGAGCGAAGCGACCTGGGCTGACATGAAAAAGATCGCGCAGGAACAGCTGTCCAACAAGCGACTGTTTGTCATGGATGCGTTCTGCGGAACCAATAAAGATACGCGCATGGCGATCCGCTTCATCATGGAAGTTGCCTGGCAGGCTCATTTCATCAAAAATATGTTCATCATTCCGACCGAAGAAGAACTGGAAACCTTCGAGCCGGATTTTGTGGTTTACAATGCGTCCAAGGCTAAAGTGGAAAACTATAAGGATTACGGTCTGAATTCCGAGACAGTGGCAGCATTCAACATCACCAGCCGTGAGCAGGTCATCATCAACACCTGGTACGGCGGCGAGATGAAAAAAGGTATGTTCTCGATGATGAACTACTACCTGCCGCTGAAGGGCATTGCTTCCATGCACTGCTCCGCCAACACCGATATGAACGGCGAAAACACGGCCATCTTCTTCGGCCTTTCCGGAACCGGCAAGACCACGCTTTCCACAGACCCGAAGAGACTGCTGATCGGGGATGACGAGCACGGCTGGGATGACAACGGTGTCTTCAACTTTGAGGGCGGCTGCTATGCGAAGGTCATCAACCTGGACAAAGAATCCGAACCGGATATCTATAACGCCATCAAACGGAATGCCCTGCTGGAAAATGTTACACTGGATGCAGAAGGCAAGATCGATTTTGCCGATAAGAGCGTCACGGAGAATACCCGTGTATCTTATCCGATCGAGCATATCGAAAAGATCGTCAAAAACGTACGCCCCATCTCCGCAGGACCGGATGCCAAAAACGTCATCTTCCTTTCAGCGGATGCGTTCGGCGTGCTGCCGCCGGTTTCCATTCTGACACCGGAACAGACCAAGTATTACTTCCTGTCCGGTTTCACAGCCAAACTGGCCGGTACGGAACGCGGCATCACCGAGCCGACTCCGACTTTCTCTGCTTGCTTCGGACAGGCTTTCCTGGAGCTGCATCCGACCAAATATGCGGAAGAGCTGGTCAAGAGAATGGAGAAGTGCGGCGCCAAGGCCTATCTGGTCAATACAGGCTGGAACGGAACCGGCAAGCGGATCTCCATCAAGGATACTCGCGGCATCATTGACGCTATCCTGAACGGCGATGTGCTGAAAGCTCCTACAAAACAGATCCCGATGTTCAATCTGGAAGTCCCGACAGAGCTTCCGGGTGTAGATCCCGCCATTCTCGATCCGCGCGATACCTACGCCACTCCGGAAGAATGGAATGAAAAAGCCAAAGACCTGGCTGAGCGCTTCATCAAGAACTTCGCCAAGTACGAAGGCAACGAAGCCGGAAAAGCACTGGTAGCAGCCGGCCCGAAGCTTTGATCACGGAATGATCGGATATAGGTTTTAATAGAATATGACGCAGCCGGCGGACGCATGCTTTTACCGCTTGCCTGAACCACTCCGCTGAGCTTACTGCTAACTTCGACCGGGCGGCCGGGATGTTCATGAATGATTTATTCTCATCCCGTCCGCCTGGTCTGCGTAAGCAGTGTATCTCAGCTTCGTTCCATTCAGATGCGCGCTTGTAAAAGTATGTGTCTGCCGGCTGCTGGTTACGTTTTGAAAAAATCCCCGCCAATTCCGGAAATGAAGGTTTCCTGCGGCGGGGATTCGTGGTATACTGACTATGTATTTATAAAAATTTAATGTTTCAGGACAGGCGGTGTCCGGCGGGACCAGCAGGACAGATCTCTTTGTCCGGGAAAGGGGAGTACAACATGAGCAGCTTTGCAAAAGAATTTAAGGAATTCATCTCTCGCGGCAACGTGATGGATATGGCAGTCGGTATCATCATCGGCGGTGCGTTCACGGCGATAGTCACAGCCCTGGTGGACAACATCATCATGCCTGTCATATCTGCTATTTTCGGCGGCATCAGCTTTGAACAGTGGAACATCGTCATGGGTTCCGGCGAAGAGGCGCCGGTACTCGGACTGGGTACGTTTGTGGCGGCGATCATCAACTTCCTGCTGATCGCACTGGTTATTTTCCTGATCATCCGTGCCATGAACCGTGCAGCGGAGTTGAGAAAGAAAGAGGAAGTGGCGGAAGAGGTCACAACCAAAGAGTGTCCGTTCTGCAAAACCGAGATTCCGGTTTCCGCCACCCGCTGCCCGCACTGCACGTCTGAGCTTAAAGAATAACAGAGAAGACACTGGAAAAGACTGCCGGATGTCCCTTTCGGATGACGGCAGTCTTTTCTGCACGAAAAATTTATGGTATACTGGGCAGGATCACTGAACCAAAAGGGGGTATCTATGAAGAAAAAACTACTCAGCAGTATGCTTTGCCTGATTTTGGGAGCATCCATTCTGGCCGGATGCGCAAATCAGGTACAGGTAGAACCGGTGGAAAAAGTATCGGCAGTGGCTGCGCCGAAGGCAGCAGCTGAAGAGGTGCCGGCACCGGTAGCGGAAGCGGCACCGGTACAGGAAGCGGCGCCGGCAGTAGAAGCGGCACCGGCAGCAGAAGCAGCTCCGGCAGCGGAAGCCGCCCCGGCAGCAGAAGCCGCCCCTGCAGCAGAAGCCGCCCCGCTCACAGCGGAAGCAGCACCGGCGCAGGAAGCAGAACCGGCAGCAGAAGCAGAACCGGCACCGGAAGCAGAACCGGCACCGGAAGCGGCACCGGCAGCAGAAGCAGAAAAGCCGGCCCTTCCGGAAGGACAGATGTACAGTTATCTGACCGGAGAACCGATCGATAAAGCCATTGGCGAACAGCGTCCTTTCGCTGTTATGATCAACAACCTGGATCCGGCTGTTCCGCAGTCTGGTATCATCTATGCGGATATCCTGTACGAAGCCTTCGTAGAATCGGATATCACACGTATGATGGCTGTTTTCCAGGAACCGCGCGATCTGGAAAAGATTGGACCGGTCCGCAGCTGCCGTCATTACTATCTGTTCATGTCCGATGACAACGAAGCGGTTTATACACATTTCGGATGGAGCTTTGTTGCGGAAGATCTGATCAACAGAGAAGGCCGTACAACGATCAACGGTATGTTCTATGACGGAAGCATGGGCTTCTTCCGGACATCCGACCGTGTGGCGCCGCACAATGCCTATGTCACGGGCCAGGGGCTGGAAGACATCGCTGACAGCCTCGGTGTGGACCGCAGCTATCCGGAAGGCTACACGCCGAACCTGCATTTCAATGTGGCAGACACAGAACTGGCGGCCGGCGTGAATGCGACGGCGATCCAGCTGCCGTATCCGGTCAACAATCCGTGGTTTGAATACAATCCGGAAGATCGTCTGTACTATCGTTTTGAGTACAGCGCACCGCATGTGGACATGGAGACCGGCGAACAGCTGAAGTTCAAGAACGTGCTGGTACAGTTCGTGGATCAGGAGATCATTCCCGAGACACCGCTGCTGGAGCTGAACATGTTCTCGGAAGGCCGCGGTATGTACTTTACCGACGGAAAAGCGATCCCGATCACCTGGAAGAAAGACTCGGAGCAGGACCGCACCCATTACTTTGCCGGAGACGGCTCCCCGCTGTATCTGAATCCGGGCAAGACCATGATCCAGATCATTCCGGAGTCTTACGGTGTCACCTACACGACCGATCAGGGCGAGATCGACACTTCTTCCCAGCTGGGCGTGGAAGACACTGCCTGGAACGGCGAAGATACGGCTGAAGAAGAAACTGCTGAACAGACAGTATAAAGGGGAACCGATGCGCGCGATCCTGAATGCAGACAGAAACTGGGGGATCGGTTTCCAGAACAGGCTTCTGGTACATATCCCGTCAGATATGCGGTTTTTCCGTGAACACACCACAGGCAATGTGGTCGTCATGGGCAGGAAAACACTGGAAAGCCTGCCCGGCGGCAGACCGCTGGCAGACCGGGACAACATTATCCTGTCACGGGATCCGTCTTTCTCCGTGAAAGGCGCAGCCGTGGTACACAGCGTGGAAGAGCTGCAGCAGCTGATCCGGGATATCGAAACGGACAGAGTATATGTGATCGGCGGAGCCGAGATCTACCGGCTGCTTCTGCCATACTGCGACACCGCGTATGTGACCAGGGTCGATTATGCGTATCAGGCAGATGCCTTCTTTCCGAATCTGGATGACATGCCGGAGTGGGAGCTGACCGAAGAGAGTGAGGAGCAGACCTGCCACAACATGGAATTCACGTTCCGGACGTATCGAAGAAAACAATGAATAAATCCGGCAGGCTGTGGACCAGCTATCACCGGCGTTCCCGCAAAAGGGAGCGCCGGGGATATCTGTCCGCAGCCTGTTTTGCATTTCCGGAAGTATAGTCCCCGGGCATGTATCTGTGCTATAATAGAAATGCGGCGCGTGCGCGCCCGGCAGCACCGGTTGGCTTAAGGACAGGTACATCAGTTTATGAAAAAGACGTTGGTAAGAAACACCCGGCAGGTCGTGATCGGCGGGGTCGTGATCGGCGGCGGTGCCCCTATCGCGATCCAGTCCATGACAAATACAAAAACCGAAGACGTAGAAGCAACCGTGCAGCAGATCCTGGCGCTGGAAGACGCCGGCTGCGAGATCATCCGGTGTGCGGTGCCCACGCAGGAAGCGGCAGGAGCGCTGCGGGAGATCCGCCGCCGCATTCACATTCCGCTGGTGGCAGATATCCATTTCGATTACCGGCTGGCCCTGGCTTCTATCGAAAGCGGCGTCGACAAAGTGCGGATCAATCCGGGAAATATCGGCAGTGCGGACAAAGTGCGTGCCGTGGCCGATGCGGCCAGAGAGCGCGGCATCCCGATCCGGATTGGCGTGAACAGCGGCTCGCTGGAAAAACGGCTGCTGGAAAAATACGGCGGTGTAACTGCGGAGGCTCTGGTGGAAAGTGCCCTGGAGCAGGCAGCGGTCCTGGAAGGGATGCAGTTTTCCGATATCGTCATCAGCATCAAAGCATCCGACGTATCTCTGTGTGTGCAGGCGTATGAACTCCTGGCGGAAAAGGCCGATTATCCGCTGCATATCGGCATCACCGAAGCCGGAACACCCTATGAGGGCACCGTCAAATCAGCGGTAGGCCTGGGGATCCTGCTTCATGAAGGGATCGGAGATACCCTGCGGGTGTCGCTGACCGGAGACCCGCTGGAAGAAATCCGGGCGGCCAAAGCGATCCTGAAAGCGGCAGGCCTCGGAAAAGGAGGCGTCGAGGTCGTGTCCTGTCCGACCTGCGGCAGAACACAGATCGATCTGATCCGTCTGGCGGAACAGGTGCAGGATATGGTGCGGGATATGCCGCTGGATATCAAAGTGGCGGTGATGGGCTGTGTCGTGAATGGACCGGGAGAAGCGCGGGAAGCCGATCTCGGCATTGCAGGCGGGATAGGAGAAGGACTGCTGATCCGGCAGGGAGAGATCATCCGGAAAGTACCGGAGGATCAACTGCTGGAGGCGCTCCGGGAGGAACTGCTGCATTGGAAGAAGTGATGCGTGGAAAACCGATCGCGGAAGTGTTTCCGCATCTTAAACTGGAAGGCGCGATGCAGGAGTATCTGTCGCCTGCCAGGGTAGAGCATGTCGCGATCGACCGGAAAACGCATCGTCTGCATGTGCAGCTCGCAAGCAGCCGCTGGATCCATAAAAAGTATATTTACAGGCTGGAGGACGAGATCGGACGCCAGCTTTTTTCGGATACGGATATCCGTGTCCGCATCAAAGAACAGTTCTTTCTTTCCGGCCAGTATACGCCGGAACGATTCTATGAAGATTACAGATCCAGCATGCTGCAGGAATGCCGGGAGCAGGACCGGCTGCTCTGCCATGTACTGCAGACGGCTTCCGTATCCTTTCCACAGCCGGACGTACTGGAAGTTTCCCTGGAAGATACGCTGACCGGACATGAAAAACAGAAAGAGCTGTTTCTGTATCTGACACAGATCTTTGAAGACCGGTGTCATCTGCCGGTCCGGGTTGTGATAAAGTGGCAGCCACTGAAAAAAAACATCCATAAAGAAGAGGAAGAAGCCGGCTTCCGGGAAGAAGCAAGACGTATTTTTGCCGGATCCGGACATGGAGAAGAAGAACAGGCAGGATCTTCTGCCGAGTCGGTCGAGGTACCCTGGGATGCCGGTACGGACCGGGGAGCAGAAGCAGCGCCGGCAGCCGGAAAAACAAAGAAGACAAAAGCAAAGGGCGGCAGAAAAGAACAGGCAGCATCGTTCGATTCCCGGCAGGATCCGGATCTGCTGTACGGAAGGAACTTCGACGGGGACAGCACGCCGATCGCAGAGCTGGATGAAACCAGCGGCGACGTGATCCTGCGCGGTCAGATCACGGCGCAGGAAACACGGGAACTCAAAAGCGGCAAGCATTTGCTGCTGTTTGCCATTACCGATTTCACCGATACCATCCGCGGTAAGATCTTTGCGGATCCCGAACAGGCGGAGCCTCTTAAAAAAGGTCTGAAAACCGGAGCCTTTGTCCGTGTGCGCGGACGGGCCATGCTGGATGCCTATGAACATGAACTGATCATTTCCGGTATTCAGGGAATCCGGAAAAGCAGGGATTTCAGGGAAACGCGTATGGATACCTGGCCGGTCAAACGGGTGGAGCTGCACGCGCACACCAAAATGAGTGAGATGGACGGTGTGAGCGATGTCAAAGACCTGATCCGGCGGGCCTGGAAATGGGGCCATCCGGCCATAGCGGTCACGGATCACGGCGGCGTCCAGGCATTTCCGGATGCCAACAAGGCCATGCAGGGGATCGATAAAGAATACAGAGAGGCCTATGGCAAAGAACATCCGGACGCGTCCAAAGAGGAACTGAAAAAAGTCTCGGCTCCTTTTAAGGTACTGTACGGCTGTGAGGTATACCTGGTCGACGATCTGCGCGGGATCGCGGTGAACACTAAAGGACAGACCCTGCAGGATTCGTTTGTTGTTTTCGATATTGAGACGACCGGTCTTTCCAATCTGACCTGCCGGATCATCGAGATCGGAGCCGTCCGTGTCCGGAACGGCGAGATCGCAGACCGGTTTTCCACGTTCGTGAATCCGGAAGTGCCGATTCCGTTCCGGATCGAACAGCTGACCGGGATCTCGGATTCCATGGTCGAAGATGCGCCGACGATCCGTGAGGTTCTGCCCGAGTTTCTGGCATTCTGCGGGAAGGATGTCCTGGTGGCACACAATGCCGATTTTGACGTAGGCTTTATCCAGAAAGCCTGCGAGGACCAGGGCATACCGCACGATTTTACCCGGATCGATACCGTGGCTCTGGCACAGTATCTGCTGCCGCAGCTCTCCCGGTTCAAACTGGAGACAGTCGCCAAAGCGGTGCAGGTACCGCTCGGACATCATCATCGCGCGGTAGATGACGCAGCCTGTACGGCGGAGATTTTTGTCCGTTTTGTGCAGATGCTGGAAGACCGCGGGATCAGTACGCTGGAAGAGATGAATACACAGGGTGCCATGGATACGAATGCGGTCCGGAAGCTGCGGGCTCATCATGCCGTCCTGCTGGCGCAGAATGAGACGGGCCGGGTCAACCTGTACCGGCTGGTATCCGCCTCACATCTGCAGTATATCCAGAATAAGCCCAAGCTCCCCAAGAGCCTTGTCAACCGGTACCGGGAGGGTATTCTGGTGGGTTCCGGCTGTTCCGAAGGAGAAGTTTTCCAGGGCCTGCTTTCCGGGATCGCGGAAGAAGAGCTGGCCCGCCTGGTCTCCTTCTATGATTATCTGGAGATCCAGCCACCGGAAAATGACCGGCATCTGATAGAAGACGAAAACGAAGAAGCTATTCAGAGTCTGGAGGATCTGCAGGAGATCGGACGCCGGATCGTAAAACTCGGCGGACAGTTCCAAAAACCGGTCGCTGCGACCGGGGATGTGCATTACATGGATCCGGAGGATGTGGAATACAGACGGATCATCATGCGCGGCAAAAAGAGGAAAGACCTGGATGAGCATGACGGCCTGGCCTGTTTTTTCAGGACAACGGAAGAAATGCTGGAAGCTTTTTCGTACCTCGGCGAGGATAAGGCCCGGGAAGTCGTGCTGGAAACCCCGCGGCGCATCGCCGACAGTATAGAAAAGATCAGTCCGATCCGGGCAGGCAAATTCCCGCCGGTCATTCAGGATTCCGACAAACAGCTGCGGGAGATCTGTGAACGGCGTGCGCATGAGATCTACGGTTCCGAGCTCCCGGATATCGTGGCAAAACGGCTCGAAAGAGAACTGACTTCCATTATCTCAAACGGGTATGCCGTCATGTACATCATTGCGCAGAAGCTGGTATGGAAGTGCAATGAAGACGGATATCTGGTCGGTTCCCGGGGATCGGTCGGCTCGTCTTTCGTAGCCACCATGTCCGGGATCACGGAAGTCAACCCGCTGGCGCCGCATTATCTCTGCGGAAAGTGCCACTATGTGGATTTCGACTCAGATACTGTCCGTCAGGCAGTCAAAGAAGGCCGTGTCGGCTGCGACCTGCCGGACCGGGTCTGTCCGGTCTGCGGCGAACCGCTGCAAAAGCTGGGATTCAACATTCCGTTCGAGACATTTCTGGGATTCAAGGGAAATAAGGAGCCGGATATCGACCTGAATTTTTCCGGGGAATATCAGACCAAGGCGCACAAATATACCGAAGTCATCTTCGGCGACGGCCAGACATTCCGGGCCGGGACCATCGGTACGATGGCGGACAAAACGGCCTACGGGTTTGTCAAAAATTATTACGAAGAACAGAACAGCTATAAACGCAGCTGCGAGATCGACCGGATCGTACAGGGCTGCGTCGGGATCCGCCGGACAACCGGCCAGCATCCCGGCGGGATCATCGTACTGCCGATCGGAGAGGATATCAACGCGTTTACACCGGTGCAGCATCCGGCGGACGATCCGGAATCCGATATCATCAGCACGCATTTTGATTATCATTCCATCGATGCCAACCTGCTGAAGCTGGACATCCTCGGGCATGATGATCCGACGATGATCCGTATGCTGGAGGACCTGACCGGGACAGACGCCACGAAAGTGCGGCTGGACGAACCAAAGGTCATGACCCTGTTTAAGGACACCAGTGCGCTCGGCATCACCCCGGACGATATCGACGGCTGCCCGCTCGGCTGTCTGGGTGTTCCGGAGTTCGGCACGGATTTCGTTATCCAGATGCTGCTGGATACAAAGCCCAAAAGCTTTTCGGACCTGATCCGGATCTCCGGTCTGTCCCATGGCACGGACGTCTGGATCGGCAATGCCAAGACCCTGATCGATGAAAACAAATGCACGATCTCGACCGCGATCTGCACGCGTGATGACATCATGGCCTATCTGATCGGCTGCGGGCTCGAAAGTGAACAGTCCTTTACCATCATGGAAAGCGTGCGGAAAGGCAAAGGCCTGAAGCCCGAATGGGAGTCCGAAATGCGGGCACATGACGTGCCGGACTGGTACATCTGGTCCTGCAAACGGATCAAGTATATGTTCCCGAAGGCCCATGCCGTGGCGTATGTCATGATGGCTTACCGGATCGCGTGGTATAAGATCTATTATCCGCTGGCTTATTACGCAGCCTATTTTTCCATCCGGGCGTCTGCTTTTTCCTATGAAAAGATGTGCCTGGGAAGGAACCAGCTGGAAGCATACCTGCGGGAGTACAGGAGCCGGAAAGACTCGCTGACCAGTCAGGAAAAAGAAACCATCAAAGACATGAAGATCGTACAGGAAATGTATGCCCGCGGATTCTCCTTCGTGCCGATCGACTTGTACCGGGTCGATGCCCATCGGTTCCAGATCGTGGACGGAGGCCTGATGCCGTCGCTGGATGCCATCGAAGGGCTGGGGGATAAAGCGGCCGACAGTATTGTCATAGCCGCCCGGGAAGGGCAGTTCCTGTCCAAAGACGATTTCCGGAGAAGAGCCAAAGCGGGCAGGACCATCACCGATACGCTGGATCGATTCGGGATCCTGAAGGGCATACCGGAGTCGGATCAGATCAGTCTGTTTGATATTACATGATCACAGCGGCCAAAAGTACCGAGTCCACGCAAGCTCGCTAGCAAGTGGGCGAGTGTACTTGGGGCGCGCATGATCGATTTTGAAATACATCATAACTTACGAGGAGGGAGAGCATGAACAAGCAGATCACATTGGATTTACATTATCTGGAGCGGCTGGCGGAACTGTATCCGTCGATTGCCAAAGCATCGACGGAGATCATCAATTTAGAGTCAATCCTGCGTCTGCCGAAAGGAACCGAGCATTTCATTACCGACATACACGGAGAATACGAGGCGTTTTCCCATGTGCTGCGCAACGGTTCGGGATCGGTGAAAAAGAAGATCGATGAAGTGTTCGGGCACACCTTCTCGGAAAAATCCAAACAGGCCTTGGCTACACTGATCTACTATCCGCAGGAAAAGATTGCGCAGATCAAGAAGACCGAAAAAAACATGGACGACTGGTACCGGATCACGCTGTACCGTCTGATCGAGGTCTGCAAGCAGACTTCCTCCAAATACACACGCTCCAAAGTGCGCAAAGCGCTTCCGGAAGACTTTGCCTTTGTGATTGAAGAACTGATCACGGAAAAACCGGAGGTTCTGAACAAGGAAGAATACTACAACACCATCATCGACGCGATCATAGATACCGGGCGGGGAGAACCGTTCGTGATCGCCCTGAGTTATCTGATCCAGCGTCTGGTCGTGGACCATCTGCACATCCTGGGAGATATCTACGACAGAGGTCCGAGCCCGGACCGGATCATGGACCGGCTGATGAGCTATCATTCCCTTGATATCCAGTGGGGCAATCACGACATCCTCTGGATGGGGGCGGCGGCCGGCTCACTGGCCTGTATCGCTACCGTGGTCCGGATCTGTTCCCGCTACGGCAACCTGGATATTCTGGAAGACAGCTACGGCATCAATATGCTGCCGCTGGCCACTTTTGCTATGGAGACCTATGGCAATGATCCGTGTACGGAGTTCCACAGCAAGGGCGGGCCGTCCATCGACCAGATCCAGGCGACCATGAACGAAAAAATGCACAAGGCCATATCAATCATCCAGTTCAAGCTGGAAGGCCAGCTGATCAAACGGCGCCGCAGCTTCGACATGGACGACCGTCTCCTGCTCGATAAGATCGATTATGAAAAAGGCACGATCCGGATCGACGGGAAAGAATACGAATTGCTGGATAAGAACTTCCCGACCGTGGATCCAAAGGATCCTTACAAACTTTCCCCGATCGAAAAGATGATCATGGACAAGCTGCAGACCGCGTTCCTGCACTGCGACAAACTGCACAGCCATATGAATTTCCTGCTCAACAAGGGCAGCCTGTATCTGGTCTATAACAACAACCTGCTGTATCACGGCTGCATGCCGCTGGATGAAAACGGAAAACTGCTCTCCGTGAACATTTACGGAAAGAAATATGCCGGGAAGAAGCTCTATCAGGAGCTGGAAGCCCATGTGCGCAAAGCTTTTTTTGCCGTCGACGAAAAGGAGCGCGACAAAGGGCGCGACATCCTGTGGTATATCTGGAGCGGACCGAAATCCCCGCTGTTCGGGAAGACCAAAATGGCAACCTTTGAACGGTATTTCCTGGCAGAAAAAGAAACGCACGAAGAGAAGAAGAATCCGTATTACAAGCTGATCGACAACGCAGCGGTGATGGACAACATCCTTGGGGAATTCGGGCTGGATAAGCATGCCCATATCGTAAACGGGCATGTCCCCGTAAAACAGAAGAAGGGGGAAAGCCCAGTCAAGTGCGGCGGCAAAGTCCTCGTCATCGACGGCGGCTTCTCCAAAGCCTATCAGGGTACGACCGGCATTGCCGGCTACACGCTGATCTACAATTCCTACGGCATGCGCCTGGTGGCCCATAAACCGTTTACGTCCACCGAAGATGCCATCGACCGGGAGACCGACATCCATTCTGAAAAGATCAGTGTCATGCTGGCGCCGCACCGCATGTATGTGGCCGACACCGATACCGGCAAGAAACTGCAGGAACGCATAGAAGAACTGAAGGAATTGCTGACCGCCTACCGCAGCGGCCTGATCGCAGAGCGCTGACGGTATAGCCTGCCGGACGCCCCCGTCCGGATCACAGTAACCTCACCGTCGACACGCTCGCGCTTCGTTATGAGCACTTGCTGAGCACGAGTGCAACGAAGTGCGAAGCTTACGTGCGATGCATGCCGGGCCCTTAGTGAGCTTTAGTAAACTTAGTAGCCCGGCGGGTCGGAACTCGCTAAGGACCGGCCATGCTCCGACAGTCGACTTGTAAGGTTCTGTATCCGACCGGGATGCTGAGGGTTTGAGCCGATGGCCCCGTGCTTTTGTAAGCGCGCATTCTGAATGGAACGAAGCTGAGATCCACGGTTTACGCAGACTTAGTGTCCGGGATATGAATACAGCCTTCATGAATATTCCGGACACTTAGTCGGAGTGAACCGTTAGCTCAGCGAAGTGGTTCAGGCAAGCGGCAAAAGCATGGGGGATAGAGGCTGTATCGAGCAGGGATGCCCTTTGCAGCCGTTTGCTAAAACAGATTTCCGCATACAATGTGTTTTTCCGGAACACTTTTAAGGGGCGTTTTTAGCAGACTTACAAGATCCAGTGTCTACGAAGACTTAGGTTCGTTGTGGCTCTTTGAGACACATAAGAACCTTAGTCGCAGTTGGCACTTAGCTTGGAAGCTGCGTTGCCCTGGTGTGGAGGAAAAATATATTGTATGCAGAAATCGTCCGTCTTAGAAACTATTCTATAATATCGCAAGCCACATTGAATTCCGCTTCGATGTAGTATATACTGGAAATAGTATGAGTAAGTCACGAAAAACACCATATTTTGTATATGACCTTCCCAAACTCCTGCTTTCCGAGGAGTCCTTTTCGCTGCGCATACCCCGCGGGGAACAATGGAAATCTTCGTTTACGATCCGGGCGGCGGACGGAAGCGAAGTGTTCGGCAGAGTCTCCTCCGACGACCACAGGATCCTGCTGGCGACGGGCGAATTCGGCGGAGAAGAGTCCGAGATACTCTTCGGGGTCGACACCAAAGGCCTGAAGCCGGAGGACGAGATCCACGGCTCGATCCTGATCAGCAGCAACTATGCAGAGTATACGGTCCCGGTCGACGCAATCATCATCGATGCGTCCGGGGACAGCTTCGACCCTCAGATCAGGACCCTGGAAGACTTTGAACAGCTTTGCCGTAAGAACATGCGGGAAGGCTTCCGTCTGTTTACGAATCCGTCCTTTCCCAAAATCCTGAACGGAAAAAATGTAGTCTATCTGCCCCTGTATAAGGGGATGGTACGCAATCCGGTCAGTTACCAGCATCTGGAAGAATTTCTAATCAGCAGCGGGAAAAAAGAACCGATCCTGCTTTCTCTGGATAAACAGCAGAAGGCAGTCTATCATCTGGACGTGTCCCAGAAGGATACGCTGTATATTTACAAAAACAACTGGGGCTGGCTCCATATTTCCATAGAGGTGGAAGGGGATTTCCTGGAAGTCGACAAGACCTCTCTGACGACCGATGATTTCATTGGCAAAGTGTACGGTCTGGAATATATGGTACACCGGGATCAGATCGGCAGCGGCCGGGCATTCGGCAAGATCCGCATCCGGACGATCCATCAGGAGCTGGTCTATGAAGTAGAAGCTTCTTCACGGGACGAATCCGAAATCCGTCCCGCTGCGGTGCGCAGCCGCCGGATTTCCTGGCTGATCCGCGATTTCCTGAAACTCAGGCAGCGCCGGCTGGATTACCGGACCTGGCAGGACACCTCGGCGCTGACAGTGGGGGAAATGCTCGAGGAAGATCCGCGGGATGTGCTGGCATTCCTCTATAAAGCCTATCTGTATTATACACACGACGATAATGCCAAGGCGTTGGAAGCGCTCTGGCCGATCAAAGACGGCAGCATCCTGACAGAAACCATCGAGCAGGAAGCCATTTATCTCTGGCTGGCCAAAAAAGTCGGCCTGCTCCCGCAGGAAAGCCGCAATCTGGAACCGGAACTGCGGCGGTTTTACCGGCAGGAACCGGATAACTATACGCTGCTGTGGCTGCTGCAGCAGGAGACCGGCGCCGACAAGGCGGCACCTTCGGAACGCCTGCAGCAGCTGGAAGACTGTTTTGATGCCGGCTGTATCAGCCCGTTCCTGTATGAAGATGCCTGGGAGATGCTGACCAAGGAAGAAGCGCTGCTGCGCCGGCTTTCTCCGTTTATGGTGCAGGTACTCTGCTTCGGCCAGAAACAGGGCCTGATGACGAACGGCCTGCTGAAGCGTTCGGCTTTTCTTTCTGCCAATCTGAAGACCTGGAGCGGCACGGTCTACCGGCTGCTCAGCCGCGGGTATGAGGAATGTCCGGAAGATGAAATTCTCGAAGCGATCTGTCAGCTGCTGATCAAGGG
This sequence comes from Eubacterium sp., assembly GCA_024683035.1. Lineage (GTDB taxonomy): Bacteria > Bacillota > Clostridia > Lachnospirales > Lachnospiraceae > Bilifractor. The sequence goes on along the minus strand of JAIKYQ010000127.1, from coordinate 35,366 downwards.
GGATCCCATCCGGAAGGAATGCTTCCCCTGGTATGCCCGGGCGATCGAGCGCGATCTGCGGATCACCCGTCTGTACGAATACTACATGGAAACTTACGACGCACCGGCGAGCGAAGTGCTTCCGCTGCCGGTACGCATGTACTTTGCGACGAATATCCATACGCTCGGGGAGAAAAAGCGGGCGCTGCTGTATGCCAGCGTGATCCTGCATCAGGAGGAAGATCCGACGGGCTATGCGAACTATACCCGGCACATGCGCGATTATGCGCTGGAGTCGCTGCGGCGCGGGAAGATCGACCGGAACTATGCGGTGCTGTATGAGCACTTTTTCAGCAAACCGGAAACGCCGGAGATCGCGTCGCTGATGACCCGCATGCTGTTTGTGCAGCGTGTGACCGTGTCGGAAAAAGACGTGCGGCAGATCGTGGTCTGCCATCATGCGCTGAAAAAAGAGGAGTATTTCCCAATCAAGGACGGCGTTTCGTATCCGCGCATTTATACGGAAGACGCCTGCCTGCTCTTTGAAGATGAGCGGCACCGCCGCTTCGCTTCCAGTATCACCTGTACCAGGGAACCGCTGTTCCATATCCGCGATATTGCACAGGCCTGCATGTACCAGGCTGTCGACGATCCCGGGCTGGAACTGTATCTGTGCAAGGAAAAAGCTTTCCAGATGGATGTCAACAGCCGTTCGGTGGAAGATTACCGGATGGCGGAGCGCAACCCGGCGTTTACGGACAACTACCGGAACATCGTGCGGCGCAAGCTGCTCGAATATGATCTGGAGTATCCGGACCGCGAGATGGCGCCGGATGCCCTGCCGCAGGGCAAGATTGATGTCTTTGCCAAAGCAGACCGTGCGGCTACGGCCCAGCTGCTGATCCGGGAAAGCCGATATGACGATGCCTTTTATGTTGTGTCCGAATACGGTTACGAGCAGGTTCCGGTGGAACTGATGCTCCGTCTGGCCAGCCGGCTGATCCTGCAGAAGGAGTATGCGTACGACGAAGAACTGCTCTGCTTGACGGCCTATGTGTTCTGGCAGGGCAAATACGATGAGGTCATGCTTCGTTACCTTTCTATGTATTACGAAGGGTCAGTGCACGGACTCTGCATCCTCTGGGAATGCCTCCGCGGCTTCCAGCTGGAGCTGCTTCCGCTCGAGGAAAAGATCCTGCTGCAGTCCATGGAGACCCGTCAGTTCCCGGATCATGAAACCGAGATCCTGCGCAGCTACATCAGCCAGCCGGGACGGCAGGATGTGATCGCCGCGTATCTGACGTATCTTTCCGAATACTATTTCCTGGGCGGCCGTCAGACGGCCGGCGCGGTGTTTGCCGCCGTGGAACAGGCCATCCGGCAGGGAGATCTGGAAGAAGATGTCTGCAAGCTGGCGCTGCTGAAACATTATGCAGAAGCCGGTGTGGAGAATCGTACGCTGGCCGGCAGGAAGCCGGCGCCGATCGATATGGCCAGGGACCTGCTGAAACAGATGAATGACAAAGGCTACCGGTTTGAATTCTACCGGAAGCTGCCGGCAAAGATCACGCAGGCCTACCAGGTCGAAGATAAAGTCTTTATTGAAGAACAGCTGACACCGGATTCCCGCGTGATCCTGCACTATCAGCGCAAAGAGCAGAATCAGGAACCCGGGGAATGGATCAGTGAGCCGGTGCGTCACGTATTCGGCGGGATTTTTGTCAAGGAATTCCTGCTGTTTTACGGGGAGACGCTGACGTATTATCTGCGGATCATGCAGAACGGCGCGATCCGGAATACCGATACGTATGAGATCACTCTGGCGGATATGGATACCGCCGGCAATACACGCTATAAACTGCTGAATCATATGCTGGAAGCACAGGACCACGGGGAGGAAGAAGAACTCCGCAAAACCTGGAAGCAGTACTGCGGGCAGGAAGCGGCCGTGGAAAAGAGCCTTCAGCTGATCCGTGAAATACCGCAGACCGAGAGCGGTATGGAAAGCATACAAGGGGAGCCGGAAGAATCATGAGGGGGAATATCATCGTAGGCATTGATCTGAATCGGAAAGCACCGCAGATCTGCTACTACGACACAGCCACAAAAGACACACAGACGGCGCCGCTCAAAAGCGGCAGCGAGGGCATGTCTTTTCAGGAGATCCTGGAACAGCTCGAAGAGATGACCGTCAGCACGACCCTGTCCGACACCAAACGGGAGGAAAACATGCGGTCGCTGGAAACGCAGGCCGCCGAGCTCCTGAAAGGGGCCTTCACGACCCTGGGGATCCAGGATCCGGCTGCCCAGATCTGCGGGATCATGGTCACGGCCGAAACGCTGACGCGCCCGCTGGTCACCCTGATCCAGGAGATGTACCGTCAGCTGGGATTCGATAAGGACAAAGCCTTTATACAGGATTACAGAGAAAGCATTTATTACCATACCCTGTATCAGAAACAGGAACTCTGGTTCCGGAACGTCGGGTTTTTCCAGTTTTCCGGCCGGGATGTGACGTTTTTCTCGATGGGCATGGACCATATGGCCCGTCCGATCAAAGTGATGATCGAGGAGGGGATCACGATCCGGCTTTCCGAAGACAGACGCCGCTGGGATGAACAGTTCTATAACATGGCCAATGCTTCTCTCCGCCAGAATATGTACACGAGTATTTTCCTGATGGGAGATACCTTTGACAAGAGCTGGGCCAGCCGTTCGATCAGTCTGCTGTGCCGGGGCGGACGCAAGGTGTTCGTGGTGGACAACCTGTTTGCCCGCGGGGCCTGTTATGCGGCCAGGGAGAAAACAGACAGCCGGCGGCTGGGAGATTATCTGTTCTACGGAGAAGAACTGATCCGTACCAATATCGGTATGGATATGAACATCCAGGGGGCGGAGACGTATTACCCGCTGATCTCGGCCGGCGTCAACTGGTACGAGACAGAGAAAGAATGCGAATGTCTGCTGACCGGGCCGCCGGAGCTGGTCTTTACGATCAGCAGTCTGGAGGACGGGGTCAAAAGGCTCTCCCGCATGAAACTGAACGGAATGCCGGAACGCCCGCCCAAAACGACGCGGATCCGGATGCACCTTTCCTATGCATCGCCCAAGCGCTGTGTGATTGAGGTAGAAGATCTGGGATTCGGAGAATTCTTCCCTTCCTCGGGCAGGGTCTGGCGTGAGATCTGGGAGGGCTGACCGATGAGTACGACGATGTTGTGCCAGGTGGCACGGGCAGAAAATCCGTTTTATCTGGAAGATGTGGACATGCACATCGGCTCGATCGAAGAGCTGTGCTACTATCTGCAGAATCATCTGCCGCTGGTGGATATTACCTTTTTCAGCATGCATCTGCTGGACTGGATCGAAGGAGAACTGGGGGCGGTCCGGCTGGCGCAGACGCTGCACCATATCCTGACCGAAGTCCCGGATCCGAAGCTGATGGAGCTGATCCTGCCGGTGATGCAGGAAGCCGGCTGGCTGAATGCAGAGGAAGAACGGGCCATGCGGGATGAACTGCGGGCCATCGACGAACAGCCGGTAGCCGTCCGTATGAAACAGAAAGCGGATATGCTGATCACCTATCGGAAATACACGCGGGCCATCCGGACCTACGAGCTGATCCTGACTATGAAGCAGACCGAGAAGCTGGGCAAGGCTTTTGCCGCTTCCGTCAGCCACAACATGGGTGTAGTCTATGCCAGACTGTTCCAGATGGAAGAAGCCATTGCCTGTATGAAGCAGGCATACAGCCTGATCCATACTTCGCAGATCCTGCACGATTATCTGTTTTGTGTACGCTGCCAGGAAGGGGAGGAGGCCTGCCGGAAGCTGGCCGATGAACTGGGTGCGGACGAAGCGATGCGGGAACAGCTGGATCAGGAGATGCAGGCCCTCGATTCGGACGAGGAGCCGGAGAATGTAGATGAAACGCTGCGCGGATGGGTGCGGGAGTATCACCGCGAAACAGGACTGTAAAGAGCAGCGGAACGGATAGACAAGGGGAGAAATTCGTGCTGGACATTTGTTTGCTGGGAACGGGAGGCATGATGCCGCTGCCGCAGCGGTTTCTGACCTCTCTTCTTGCGAGATACAACGGCAGCAGCCTGCTGATCGACTGCGGGGAAGGAACGCAGATCACGCTGAAAAAGAACGGCTGGTCGTTTAAATCCATCGATACCATATGCTTTACACACTACCATGCGGACCATATCAGTGGTCTGCCTGGTATTTTATTGGCCATGGCCAATTCCGACCGGACCGAGCCGCTGACGATGATCGGGCCGAAGGGCCTTAACCGGGTGGTGACGGGGCTGCGGGTGATCGCACCCGAACTGCCGTTTCCGATCCGTCTGCTGGAGATCACGGAGCGGGAACAGGTTTTTGAACAGAACGGATACCGGATCACGGCCTTCCGGGTGCAGCACAATATGATCTGCTACGGCTACAAGCTGGAGATCCTCCGCTGCGGCCGTTTTGACGTGGAGCGCGCCAGGGAGCAGGGCATTCCGCTGCGATTCTGGAATCCGCTGCAGAAGGGCGAAACGATCGAAGACGGCGGCAGGGTCTATACGCCGGATATGGTGCTGGGCGCAGACCGGAAGGGACTGAAGGTCGTGTATTGTACGGACAGCCGGCCGGCGCCGGTCATCGCCGCGCAGGCAGAAGGAGCCGATCTTTTTATCTGCGAAGGCATGTATGGAGACGAAGAAAAAGAAGAAAAAGCCATGGAGCACCGGCACATGACCGTATACGAAGCCGCTTCTCTGGCGGCAAAAGCAAAGCCGGCAGAGCTTTGGCTGACGCATTATTCACCGTCCATGATGCATCCGGAGTGGTATCTGAAGAAGATCCGGAAGATCTTCCCGGCTGCAGAGCTGGGAGAAGACGGAAAGTACAGAGAACTGAGATTTGAAGAATAGACAGAGAACATGAACGACTTAATCCTTGCAATAGAAACTTCCTGTGACGAGACAGCGGCGGCGGTTGTGAAAAACGGCCGGGAGGTGCTGTCGAATGTGATCTCTTCGCAGATCGCGCTGCACACGCTGTACGGCGGGGTCGTGCCGGAGATCGCATCCCGGAAGCATATCGAAAAGATCGATCCGGTCATTACCATGGCCCTGCAGGAAGCAGGAGTGACATGGGACGACCTGTCGGCGGTCGGCGTGACGTACGGGCCCGGACTGGTGGGCGCGCTGCTGGTCGGCGTGGCGGAAGCCAAGGCCATTGCTTACGCCAGAAAGCTGCCGCTGATCGGGGTGCATCATATAGAAGGGCATATCGCGGCAAATTATATCGAACATCCGGACCTGGAACCGCCGTTTCTGTGCGAGGTGATCTCCGGGGGGCATACGCATCTGGTGATCGTGCAGGATTATGACACATTCGAGATCCTGGGCAGGACGCGGGATGATGCGGCCGGGGAGGCCTTTGACAAAGTGGCCCGGGCGATCGGGCTGGGTTATCCGGGCGGACCGAAGATCGACCAGGCGGCGAAGCAGGGCGATCCGGAAGCCATGGCGTTTCCGCGGACCCATATCGTGCAGGCAGGCAGAAGTACGCTGACCTATGCCCGGGGTTCACAGGAAACCGGTCCGTATGATTTCAGCTTCAGCGGGCTCAAATCGGCGGTTTTGAATTATCTGAACAAATGCCGGATGACCGGAGAAATCTGGAAGCAGGAAGATGTGGCTGCTTCGTTTCAGGCCGCGGTCGTGGATACGCTGGTGGACAATGCCATGCGCGCTGCTGAGGAGAGGCAGGCCGACAAACTGGCACTGGCCGGAGGCGTGGCTTCCAATTCGGCGCTGCGCGCTGCCATGCAGCGGGCTTGTGAGGAACGGGGCATGAAGCTGTATATACCGTCTCCCATTTACTGTACGGATAATGCGGCAATGATCGGTGTGGCGGCCTGGCATGAATGGAAAAAAGGCCGGACCAGCGGATGGGATCTGAATGCCGTTCCGAATCTGAAGCTGGGGCAGCGCTGAGATCTGCGGCAGGGCAGGCGGCCGGACAGCAGCGAAACCGCGCAGCCCCCAAAAAATAAGCCAAAGAAAAACAAGAGAAGTCAGCGAGAAGAGAAAGAGAAATAAAGAAGAAACGGAGAGTGTCCGGGTACGGACAGAAAACAGGTAAACGGGAGTATGACAGAGAGCCGGAAGAAAAAGAATACCGCACTTCTGGTGGCGGCAGGTGCCGGAAAGAGAATGGGCACGGATACGCACAAGCAGTTCCTGGAACTGCAGGACCGGCCGATCCTGGCGCATACCCTGCAGGTGTTTCAGGACTCTGCCTGCATCGACGCGATCGTGGTGGTCACCGGAAAAGAAGATATCCCGTATGTGCGGGAAGACATTGTCCGGCGGTACGGGTTCTCCAAAGTGACGGCTGTCGCAGCCGGCGGGACCGAGCGGTATGAATCCGTGTATCAGGGTCTGCTGCACTGCGAAGACGCAGACTATGTGTTTATCCAGGATGCCGTCCGTCCGTTTGTCACGGAAGAGATCCTGCAGCGCGGCTGGGAAACCGTGCAGCGGTACGGTTCGGCCATCTGCGGCATGCCGGCAAAGGATACGATCAAGATCACGGATCCGCAAGGAAAGGTGCTGGATACCCCTTCCCGGGACCGCCTCTGGATCGTACAGACCCCGCAGATCTTTTCGTATAGCCTGATCCGAAAGGCGTATGATCGTATGTTCTCTGCAGAAAACCGGGAGACAGACGGGGAAGGGAAGCCGGCCGGACGAAAAAGCATCACGGATGATGCGATGGTAGCAGAAAGCATGGGCGCAGAGGTGCACATGTTCACCGGCAGCTACCGCAATATCAAGATCACGACGCCGGAGGATCTGCTGATGGCGGAGGCACTGTTATGATGGTCTCCATCGTTTCTGTGTTGTATAATCAGGTTGTCGACGCAAGTGCCGTCTGGCAGACCCTGCTTTTTCCGGCACTGCAGGAGGAAGGCAGCCGCACCGGTGCAGGTCCGGAAGGAAAGAAGAAAGAGAGGATCCGGGTGATCCTTGCGGATAATTCCACGGATGACGCGATCCTTGCGGCTAACCGCCGGACGGCAGAAACGTACGGAGTCCTCTATCTTCCCATGCAGGGGAACAAAGGGATTCCCGCTGCCTATAACCGGGCTGTTGAAAAGATCCTACTGGAAAAAAACGGCAGCGGGGAATTGACACGGGAAAGCCTGGAAAACCAGGACGGCTGGATCGTGCTGACGGATCAGGACACCGTTTTTCCGGAGACGTACCTGTCTGTTCTGACAAAAGAAGCCGCCCATACCGTCTGTGATCTCCTGGTACCGGAGGTCAGGGCCGGAGAAAAGAGACTGTCTCCCTGCCGGAAAGCCGGCCCCCGGTTTCTTCCGCTGGAAGCAGACCGGCCGGACGAAGCAGCCTGCCGGGATGCCTTCTTTATCAACACCGGCCTGGCACTGCGTCTGCACCTTTTTGCAGACAGGAAGCTGCGGTATGACGAGCGTCTGTTCCTGGATTTTGCAGACTTTGACATGATCTGCCGGCTGCGCGCCGCATGCGTCTGCCGTGCAGGAATGCTGCCGGGGATCACGCTGGAACAGAACTTTTCCGGAACGGAAAAAGGAACGGCGCAGCAGGCGCTGGAACGATTTCGTATCTTTGCAAAGGATGCCGGCGTTTTTTACGGGAACTGGTACGGGGAGAAAGAAGCGAAAGCCGCCATACGGTCCCGCGCTCTGCGGCTTTGCGTAAAATATAAAGATTTCCGCTTTTTGAGAGTTGTGTGATGTTTTTGTGATGAACGATGCTGTATTGTTAAACACGTAAAGAAGAACTTCAGCAGAGACAGACACTGTTTCGTCTGAAAAGGCAGAAGGAAAAGGAAAACTTCAGAGAAAAGGAACAGGGTTCACAAACAGCAGAAAAGGACCGGAGAAAGGAAAAAGATATGAAAAAGATTTGGAAATGGCTGGCAGTAGCAGTAGCATCAGTGATGGTAGTCGGGACCGCCCTGCCGGCAGCGGCTGAGGAAGCGGCGCCGACGGAAACGGCACAGGAAACAACGGGAAACACGTTTACTTCTTCCGACGGGATCCTCTCCATCGAGCTGGCGAGTGAGAACTGGAAAGAGATGCAGGATATGACACACTGGATCGTCCTGAGCGACGGTGCAAACGTGATCACGATCGATCATTTTTCCAACGGGGAAAACCTTCCGGAGACAGCGGTAGCCAATGATCATTACGTCAATGTGTACCAGGCAGTCTTTTCCACACAGAACGAGGTCTTCGTCGTCACCGGTTCTGCGGTGGATGCAGCAAAGAATCAGGAGATCTGCAACATGATCATGTCGCTCAGAGTGCTGATCTACGATACCAAGCAGGCGGTGAACAAAACGAGTGTCAATTCCGGTGATATCAAAATTGAGCCGGTCAACAAAACGATGTACACCACAGAGGGCATCAATGTAAGAAGCGGATGCTCGATCTCCGATCCGGTCATCGCGGGCCTTGCCAAAGGAGCGCAGGTGAAAGTGCTGGGTAAAGCAACGCAGAACGGACAGGACCTGGGATGGTATCAGATTGAGATCAACGGAGGCACCGGCTTTGCATCAGCCGCCTTCCTGACAGAAACAGCACCGGCGCAGGCGCAGGAAACAGCGAAGAATACCTTCACCGGAGTGGCCAAAACGATCTATGACGCAGCAGGCAACGCCATAACGGTCTATGAATCCGCAGACGGATACTGGTATGACGGCTCAGGAAACCAGTACAGCTGGGTCACGACCTATGAGTTCGCCCACATCGGCGGAAGCGAGATGTACTCCGTAAACAAACCCGTCTCTTATGAAGAAACCGGGATCTATCCGATCGGAGGCGCGATCACAGCCTACTGGCTGAACGGGGCACCTATTACACTGGCGATGTTCAGCGACGGCAACTACTACTCGACCGATACCTGGGTCCAGTACTGGGACAACGGAAACGGTACCTACAGCGGATCGGACGGCTCAACGATCTATTACGAGCCGGTTCCGATGGAAGAAGGCAATGTCTATCCGGTTTATTCAGATGGATCCGGACGTCCGACCGTGATCACCGAAACAGACGAAGGGTACTTCGATGCGGAAGGCAACGAGTACTATGACCAGGGTGACGGTACCTTCGCAGACGATGACGGTGCAACTTACTCCGATACCTATAATCCGCAGGATCCGTCCTGAACCGTAATCCGGACAGGAAAACAGGAGAACAGGACAGGCAGAGACCGTATCGAGTAAAAGATAACGAAGAAAACAGAAAGCCGGCGGCAGGAACACCGCCGGCATTTCTGTGGCTTGAAAAAGAGAACGGCGTGTGATACAGTATATGCCGTGAACGAAAACTGCAGCGGTATCGAAGTGGTCATAACGAGGCGGTCTTGAAAACCGTTTGGGGGCAACCCCACGGGGGTTCGAATCCCTCCCGCTGCGCGAGTTGAGAAGTCTGTAAATCCAGCATTTATGCAGGTTTGCAGGCTTTTCTGTTTTTGTTGGGGAACTGTTTTTTGTCCCCCAATTGCATGTTTTTGTCCCCCATTGCCTGCATTCTATGGCTTCCGAGAATTTCTTCAATTCTTTCGCCCATGTTCTGTGGAGGAACTGGTGCAAAGACATTGTAGACATCTTCCGTTGTATCGAGAGATGCATGTCCAACCAGCCCTTGAACTTCCCGGCCTGAACAACGTTCATTTTTCCGAAGGTTTGTGACGAAGGAGAAGCGAGCTGTGTGGTTACCGGTTCTTTTTGTACAAACCCATTTACTCTGCTTATCGTCATAATACCGCCATCCCAGGAAAGTCAACACTTTTCTCCAAGCCGCATTCAGGGCTTCGCTGCTCGTTGGCTGCCGGCGGGCATTGGTAAAAACATACGGAGAATTGATGCCTAGCTGTGCGTTTTCTGTCCGAATCCAATCGAGCATATTCTCAACGGTCGGGCAGGTCGACACGATCCGCTCGGGCTTTTCTTTTTTTAACCCATCTTCCATCGCATAGCCGTCACGAACAATATTATCATCCTCAGTTATACGAAATTCCTGCAGGCATTGCTGCCAAATCTCCAGATAATGTGCCTCGGGATGATATCCATCCCAGCGAACAGCAGCAAGCTCACCAACGCGAAAACCAAGATATGCGCTAATGGCAACGGCCAGATAGGCACGATTGTGGTATGACTTGGCATAAAGCTGCACAGCTGCATTGTATATCGCGTTGAGCTCTTCTGGCGTATAGGTGTGCGTATTCCAACGCTTTTGCGTACCAGTGAGTAAACCGATAGGAGCATCAATAAATGAGACCTTCGGAGAAGAAATGCATCCTTGGATTAAGCCCCACTTTTCGATGCGGAACCACAGGGACCTGATTCTTTTCCATTCCCGGCGGGTTATCTTACCGGCAAAGTGTTGATTAAACCAGCGCTGGATATCGGCAGGAGTCATAGATGACAATGACTCATAGATGATTTCATCGTTTTTGAAATATCGTTTCCACGTATTATCGTCCCGTTTTACAGTTGCTGCTTTTATTGTGGTAAGTCTGTGCTTCCGCCATCCTTTATATAACGAGAGTAAAGAGTCTGGCGGAGGATTGTTACGATCATACTGTACGAATATGCCGTAAAAAGAGCCCAGCTTGTCCAACAACCCCTTTTCTGTTGTGGCAGAGATTTTCCTTGAACCAGTTTTTCTGGTGCTATCAGGAACGCGCGTGATCCATCTGATTCTGGTTCTTCCTGTCCTGTCGGTATCGGGATGCGGCCCAATGGGTGCGTTGTGAATCGATTTTATCGTATCATAGATCTGATCCTCCATCATAGTGATGCTTGTCTGCAAACTCTCTCTGCTGATGGTATTTATTGTATCACATGCCAAGGAACGACGTACATTTAGAATATTCAAAAGGATCGCGTTTATCTGCTCTTTGGCCGTTTCCAGTTTTTTTGGATCAAGTCTCTTCATATAATAACCTCTCGTAACCATGTGCAATGATGAAGATGTTTCATCCATCTATGTGGTTGTCGAGATGGGTAAAAAATGGCGAAATCGGAAACTAACTTAATGTTGATTGAAAGGGTTATCATGGTACAATAAGAAGCAGATCAAACCGTTACTTGACACCCAAGTGAAACGATTAGAAAAGGAAAAGAATGGCATGGAAGAAGATAGAAATGAATTACGCTTCACAAAAAAAGAAAATTTCAAAAGAGTTAATGTGAGGATGCCAAAAGATGTATACGACAAGTTGGATGAAATAAAACAGCAGGCGGGCATAAGGATGAACGATGTAATACTTCGGATGCTGGACTACGGATTATCCGTATTTAAGTGGGATTCGGAAGGGGTTGATCAGGATAGCGCTGATGGAGAGGAAGCCACCTCCGATCACGAATGACTATCATTAGCATGTAAATATGAGATCGATCGAGTGGGCGGGTGATTAACCCGCCCTTTATATTGCCGTACATACTGTTCGGTATACGGCGATTCATATGTCTTTCAGACTTCTACAGGACACGGTGTTTATGGGCTACAAGCCTTGCTGGGATCCTGGTCAAAATGGGAGATCCGATATCGGATCCTCCTGTCGCTACTATTCCAAGAACACAGCTTTGATTATATGACAAAGTCATAACAGTATTATTCGCAAAGCACGCATACATTGGGCATGCAGAAAGGCCGCATTCACTTTTATGTTGGACGCGGTCTTTTTGTATGCCCATTATTACGCAAACCGAATGTGCGTTTATGACGCGCAAATTTTCTCTATATACAAAACTGAAGTTTTGCGCGTTTTCAACCATATATATGGCAAACGGCGCGGAAATGAAAAACAGGCAGATTATAGAGAGCAAATTTTCTCTATATACAAAAACAAAAAGATGCACGTTTTCAACCATATAAATGGCGAATAACGCAAAGGAAGAAATTGTGCATAAAATGTGCAGTTTTCAATGCTATTAAAGCGCGCGTTTTCAAACATGGTTTCGTGTATTTCTGTGCACGAAACCGTGAGCACTCGGAACGAAATGCACCTTGAAAACAGAACAACAGGAAGACCAACACAATCAAAAGGAGAAAACTATGAAGAAAGTTATTGTAGGTAATGATCAGATTGGTACAAGCGTGGTCAAAGTGTGGACGGAAGAAGACTTCAAGAATCAGACAGGGGAAATGCCACCGATATTGATCGGTATTGCATATGCATTCCTTCTGCCGATAGTTGTCAGTACGTGCTTTATGCTTGGTATCGGTATTCCAGATCTTGCAATCCAACGGTGTTTTGAGGATGAGGATCCTTCGAGCGAAACGTTAATTGGAGGCAGGACATGGGATCCTCGGATCTGCAAATATCTGAAACGCCCCCTGATCGAGCTGTATGTGCAACATACAACTCCCGATGGACGGCTTGAAAACTGGCCATGGCCGGTGATGATAGCTACACTGCTTCATGAACTGCGCCATGTGTGGCAGATCGAACGTGATATCATTTCGATGGATACTTACTATGAAGAGTATGACTCCTATGAGGAAAATCCATTTGAAATCGATGCAAATCTGTTTGCAATATCCACCATGGTTTTGATGGGTGTCCCGGTGGAAAAAGCAGCCCTTTTCGTGTGCGGGGAAGAAGATACATTTAGTGAACGGATATTCCGCGAGATGCTTTCACACACTGTTACGAAAACTACGAAAGAAACATACGTACCGAATGAAGAGAAATGTAAGTAGTATTCGGATTCCAAACCGGGTAGATGCCCCAGACGATCATATCAAATATCGTCTGGGGCGTTTTATTTTGAAATAAGGAAAATTGTAATAAAAAGTAAGGTGAAGACTTTACCTGTGTTATAATGTAGATGGTTCCGGCGGCGGATCGGAGCACAGATGAAGAAAACTAAAATTCTAACCATTCAAGCAGCTTGCGGTCGCAAGCAAAACATCCCCAAAATTCAGACGCAGGGCGCTTATCTAGCAAGGCTTGGATATCAAGTAGGAGATAAACTGTCCGTTATCGTAACCAGCAAGTACATCTTAATATTCCCAGTCAAGTAGCCAAGTCATATTGCCGCCGGAACTTTTCACTGCCACAAGTATCAAATATGAAAGTTTGATGATCGAGATGTGTTATCAACCATACTATACATGAAGGCGGACATGCATGTCCGCCTTTGAGGGCTGCAGAGTTTTTGAACATTGACAATCGAATAGAAAGGAGAAACAAGTTTATGGTGAAAACAGTATTTGAGTTTTCGGGTTTATGGGCAGCGCCGTTAGGGGCATTGATCGGATTCGTACTGGTATATGCCAAGAGAGTGATCCTGGATCCTGTCCTGACTGGGAGACAATACACGGTAATTGCGGATTGGCAGATCGTTGCGATTTCCGTAGCCTTTACAGTATTAATGATACTGACCGCGAACATACGGCGATACATACGTGGAGAACGGAGTTACGGGCCTATACGGAAAAGGAAGGCGGCATATGAGATTAGTGAGGATAAAACGACAGCACAGCATCGTCCGATTCCAAAACGTTTTCTATCAAGAACTCCAGATGGGCTGACTGTTGGCCAATTGGGTCATGGTAGGTATGTGCGGATCCCTTTTTTACGAAGTCCGTTGCATCAAATTATATACGGGGCACCAGGATCAAACAAAACAACTGTTATTCTCAACTCGCTAATCTGGAACTTCAATTTTGCAAAGGTCGAGGAAAGGATGCATGCAGTATTTGGGTTAGATGTAAAACCCGACATATCTATACGAGCTGTTGATGAGACGGAAGTATATATCCTGAATCCATCAGAGATGCATTCTGTCGGATTTGACCCGTATTTCGGTTTGGATAAAGATGTGTCGGATGATGATGTATACACTCGCATGCATCTTATCGCACGCGCATTGATCAAACAGGCGGAGAAAAATGTTTTTTTCTCGGAAAACGCAAGAAAGCTCCTGACCGGTTTTCTAACTTACTTCTTTTACAAGGATATTGATTTCCCATCGGCCATATCTGAAATACTAACGATACCGACAGAGGATCTGATTGCTCAGATCATATCAGATCCGGATGTAACGACGCACACGAGAATACACGCGAATATCCGTAGTTTCGAGGGAAAAACCTCCGATGCCATGCAGGACATAAGCATGACGCTGATGACCTCATTGAGCATCTTTATGCAGGAGTCTGTTGTCAGTTTTTTTTCTTCAGACAATATTTGGCGGATCGATCCGTCCGTTCTTCTTGCCGGGCGGTCTGTTTTCCTGGCAATTCCTGACCATCTGCTTACGACTTATGCTGATGTATTCCGCATGGTTATTTCACTAACCATGACATTTCTGTTATCAGTTCCCGAAAGCGAAACTAAGAATAATAATCCAATATGGTTTTTGTTGGACGAGGTTGGGAATGTCGGGCCGATTCCAGATCTTGCACATATTATGGCCACGGGCCGGTCAAAAAAAATTGCTGTGACTCTTGTGCTGCAAAGCTACTCGCAGTTGGAAGATACGTATGGAGTACAAACTGCACGAACGATTTCACAAACAGCAAGGACCCACATTGTTTTTTCCTGCAGTGATATACAGTCAGCGGAGAGGTTCAGCAAGTGGGCGGGAGAGTATGACGAAAGGAAAACTTCCAAACAGCTGTCGGGTAATTCAGTGAGCACAGAGTCTATATCGGAGGAGCACAGGCGCGTTCTGGACGTGTCTGATATCTATAGTTTGGAAGAACGAAAAGAAGTGCTTGTCTATACAGAAGGCACATGGTTCACAGCACCAGTGGCGCCGTATTATAAAATTCCACTGCTGTACGACAAGTCGAAGGAGTTGGTTTCCAGAAATGAAATACGAGAACCTGTTGAATAACAACAAGTATGTCTGACACGAATCACCGATCATGTCTTATGCCATATAAACTCCGTGTCAGACAGAAAGGAGAAATTACATGGAAAGAATGTCAGAACGCGAGCGGAAACTCCTGTTGGATTTGCAGGCGAAAGCCAAACGTGTAGCACGTGCAGAGGAGGAGTTTCTGCATGAAGCAGACTCGCGCAAGAGTGAATTGATGCATCGTTGGAATTTAGAAGACAGATGGCAGATATTTGCCGAAAAAATGGGGGTTGATGCAGATACTTTGTATGAATGGATTTCCAGCGATCAGCAGATCATTAAGCTGTGTCAGAAGCATTTCGCTGCAACAAGTGCGGACACGGTTTCTAAAACGGCTTTATCCGCAGAGGATAAAGCAGAGGCGGATAACCCCTGGTGATCCGCAAATTTGCTTCCTTTTTTGAAAAGGAAGCGCTCTCCGCGTAGGAGCCCTGCTGGAGGCAGCCCCCGGCAGGGCCCACTACTTCGCGGATGTGAAGTATATTGGGCTATACTTTACCAAAGGCCACACACCTCTATCGTGAGAAAGGAGGAGGTTATGCAATACAACTGGCATATCGAAAAATACAAACAAGCGGATATTGGCGGTATTAGGAAAGAACAGTTCCGGGAATATAAGAATGATGAGCAGTACCGCAATAACGTTCAGCCTGAGTTATCAAAAGAAAACCTTTACGTGGGCATGCATTCTGATGGCACCGGGTGTGACTGGCAGGCGGAAATCAAAGCAGCAAAAGAAAGCATGTCAAAGATAACGGGACGCGCTGTGCGTAAGGACGCAGTTGTTCTGTGCTCGGCAGTGGAATCCGTCCCACGCAGTTGGGATAACAACACATGCAGACGATATTTTATGGACAAGGCGAAATGGTTCCGGGATTATCTCTGCACTGTCGGACATGTAGATAATGATGCGCTGCTGTCGTTGGTTGTCCATCTGGACGAAACCACTCCTCATGCCACATATGCCTGGATGCCGATAAAAGAAGGAAGATTACAGGCTAAAAACGTAATTACAAAATCGTTTCTGCAACAATTACAGCAAGACGGACAGGATTTCACACTTGCCTGGATCGAAGTATGGAATGCTTTTAATCCGGATAATCAAATTGAAAAGCTTGAGCCTTATGTTCATGAGTCCATGAAAAAGCACTTGACAGAAATCCAATTCAAAGAGGAGATGATCAGGCAACGGCAGGAGCTTGTACAGCAGCAGGAAAAAGAAATTGTCCATATAACTGCGGCACCCAGCCTTCCAGAGTATAAGCACCTGATGACAGAGAACAAAGCCCTTGCTGCGGAGCTGACGGATAAAAGCAGGTTGGTTGATCAATTGCAGACAGAAGCGCAGCAGTTGAAAGGGAGCGTTTCAGATCTGACCAGGGAACTGGATGATATTACTGAGAAAATCGGCTCCCGGATTCTGAAGTCGATCGGATATGATGTAAAACCGACAGAGTCGATTCCAGAATATCCAGACTCCAGAGTCCTTCAAAGCATCGTGTCCATGCGACAGGATGTAGAGATCAGCAATCCAAGAAACTATCGTATTCTTCCTGATCTTGATTCACCTGGAATGTATCGTGTCGCAGAAAACCGGGACGGTGTCTATCAAACGATAAAGGGTGGGTTTAGCTCTCGAGCGCTTGCATCGGCTTGGCAGAAGAATGCAGTTACCGCATCCATATCACTTAGCTTGAAAGTCAAACAAGAAATAGAAGAGTTACAAAAACAACAAATCAAAAACTAATAGGAGGATAATACAATGGATTTATTCAAATCTAGGGAAAAGGCAGTGCGCGTATCCGACGAATCGTCCGGCGGATACTACGCTGTTGTTAATGGTTCCATTCTCCGGGGGCTTGTCCCCGGAGAAAAGGAACCAGACTTTTATTATGGGCGGAAAAGCAAATACGAGTATGAACAATTGCTTTTAAACTCCCAGCCCTATTTCCGGAATGTTCTCAGTGGAAAAATTCCTGTGAACGATCCCTATTATTATATCTATAGCAAACGGTATATAGATACAAGCGAATACGATAAAAAAGCAATTGCTGATATCAAGGTGCGCTCTCTGGACATATGGATCAAAAACCCGGTAACGGTTCAGTGCAAACGTAACGGATTCATTTACTCCGGTACGGATGGGCGCCATCGTTTTGTTGCTGCACGGGAACTCAAATGTGACATACTGGTTTATGTAAATATTGATTAAGTTCATTTCTTTTCTAAGGAGCTGCCATGCTGGCAGCTCCTTTTCATATCCAGGATTCTTCATAAAATGAATAGTGTGAATTCCGACCTATGATGATGAAGTCAAGCATTGGGATCCCAATAATGTCTGATGCATTTTTGATCAAATTACATGCAGCATGATCCTGCTGGCTGGGATGTGGATCGCCCGAAGGGTGGTTGTGTACAATGGTATATGAGCTGGCTCCACATATCAAAATCCGCATAAGGATTTCTCTTCTTTCACACAGCGTTGCAGCGACTGTACCGTGTGATATTTCAAAAACCGCTATCACGGATTTTTGGGTATCAAAGCATATCATATACACGTGTTCTTCACAGCGTTTGTCCAGACGCACACACTGTCTAAGCATAGCAACGGCCTTGCCAGCAGTATCCAGATGGTCGGAGTCATAGTCATACATATTCTCCAGAACCAGCGTAGGGCATTTCAGATCTGAGAGTTCCATAACATATTCATTGATCATTTACCACTCCTCGTCTGCCAGGACCTCGCTTCTGGCTAATAAAAATCCTTTTCGTAATCGTTCGTCTTGCATTACCTGATGGTATGTCAGGCCACATGCTTCCAGCGCATCTTCAGGATCTCCAGTATATGGGTATTCGTGATTCTGCAACTCATATATAAACATGTCCTTGATAAAACCACAGCCGTCATGATCCGCAGCGATAGCTGCTTCCAGCTCGTCCTTGTGCCGGGACATCATCTGCTTCAGGTCTGCAGCATCCTTTTTAAGAATAAAGACCCCTGCGCCGACCGAGGCGATTTGTTTATAATCGTCATCTGTCGGTTGACCATCAGAACCATGACACAAATCCCATTTACGCATCATATCCACGAATTGTTTGTTTCCAAAAGCGACTCCCAAAGGGAACGAGTTTACCTCATCTTGTTGTTCATCTCTAAGCTTTTTATACGGATTCATGTTATACTCCTTATCATTGAAACGGAGCCCCTTTCAGGGCTCCGCTTGATATTTGGCTGAATTAAAACAAGCCTTGTAAGCCTGTCTTTACCGAGTAATAAAACACCTGGTCGATCAAGAAGTCCTCTGCCTGCAGCAGCGACAGATTGATTTCAGACACCATATTATACAGCATGGCGGCATCTGTCCAACCATCATCCCGGAAGACAAGCATCTCATGTCGGCTGGACGGTAAAACGAAAAAATCACCACCGAGTTGTGTAGAGATTTTTTTGCGCCATGGATCAGACAGGATCGCTGCGGCACCGTTATACGAATCCGAGGTTGAAAGGATCCACAGAGGGCTGGTGTAAAGTGATGGATCCATCTCGGACAGCTCCCCCAGTTTTTCGCTTAGTGGCTGAAACGTGATATCTGGTTCAATGTTTTGCACGGCACACGCAAGTGCTTGTTCAACGCTCATTCCCGCTTGTTCCAGGATGGCATTTGTAATCTGCAGGTATCCATTATCGCCGGTGGGCAGATAAAAGGCTATTACCAGTCCCCCCACATACTCAGTAAGAGCCAGGTTCCTGTTCTGCAGATCCGATCGATTGTCTATAGACAGCAGTCTTGGACGGATAGCAGATCGGATATGCCCTGCCTCTAAAAGTGGCTTCACATTGATCGTGATAGCATGCGTGTCATAGAAATCCTGCACCTGTTTCGCAATCTCTTCAGCGTTGCCGGTCAAAAAATCCATACTTGGATATATAACGGGATTTTGCTTTGCCATTCCATTCTGGACGATGATACCTTGTCTGCATACGTCCTTATTGCTGTTTTTCTGAATAACCAGCCGGATGTCTGATCCGTGTTCTGCGAGAATGGAGTTTACTTCATCTGTTTTAGCTATAATTGCGGTGTTCATCAATCGTTCCTCTCTTTCTACTATTTGGCCTGTGAAAACAAAGGAGCGCGACCAGTTCTCCAATCGCGCTCGCAACAATGGGTACTATCAACGGTGATTCTTCTTTTTTGCCTTCTCCTTTCTTCTGGCATCCCGTGTTGATCTCGGTTCGACGAATTCCAGATGAGTAATAACGCAGTTCTGGAAGTACTGTTTTCCTTCCTCAGTGTCCCTTGTGCCGGATTGCATCTGGTATGTGACAGTGACCTTATCACCAACGTTGATATCCGTATACCAAGTTACATCCTCCGGGAAATACTGACGGAATGAAATGAAGTCTGATATCCTTTCGCCATAATTCCTGCGGCTTGCAACGGTCAGGATCATGATACTGCCTGTCGCACAGGGGAAGATTTTTGGTGCGGTGCTTACGCGGCCTGTGAGGACTCCAAAGTTGTTCGGGTTATACATGGTTCTCTCCTTTCTTTGCATTACAAGGTATGTAAAAAGATGTGTTGATAGTAGGTAATGCGGTGTGATAGGCTTGTTTGGCCAGCCGGCCAATGCCTTTATGGCTGTACGGCTGTCCAAATGGCCTGCTGTCACACCGCCGGGTTCCTGCTGTCAACACATCGGCTGCACTACTAAAGGTCCGGGACTTACTCGTCCCAGACCCTATAGTATCCTGATAATTCACAAACACGACCTACAACTGAGCGGAGACTCTCTCCGAGCGTGCTTGCATCTTTGCTTTTATGCTTTCGTAACCATCTGTAAATATACGCAGAGGCTTTTGGATCCTTGGTGTCAAACATGAATGTGATTTCACGTTCACATCCGTCATCCCGCCGTTCAAGACGCATCAGCTGCATCTCACTAACGTCGATGGATTCCACTACGATGTACCTGCGATCGATGATCGCGTAGCCGGTTATTTCGATAAACATAAGCTTCCTCCCGTGGATTTTTTATTTTCAAGGTGCTGCAGCTTCGTGGCTGCGATGGCCACGTAAAAGCGCAGGTTCGGAAAAGCGTACAAGGGCGGCCATGGGCCGTTTATCGTGACCCTTGACGCGCCCTGTTTCCGGTTCTGCGCTATCGTGCCAGTTAAGCAGTCGATGCATGCTCCGTAAATAAAATTCAGAGGGAGAATTGATATCAGAAATAATCGGACAGCGATTGAGATCGCCATGAAAACCTTGCTATTTCCCTTGGGGGAATGGGCTCGTACATTTGCAGTCAGCAGTCGGAGGCCAAGGGGGATTATAGATGCAATCATCGGCGTAGAGACGATGAAATTCGCACTAAAAGGCAAAGCATACTATACAAAGAATATGATATAATAAAATATCTATGTGTTTTATATTGAGGAGGCTTGTGCCGATGAGTACAATTCTTTCCAAAAAGCAGATGTCAGAAGAAGATATCAAGCTTCAATATATCACTCCGGCGGTTACTTCCAAATGGGATATCCATAAGATTACGATGGAGACGCAGATCACAGATGGACGAATCAATCTCAAGGGTAACTTTGTCTTCCGGGAAACGCCGAAGCGTGCTGACTACCTGCTTTACCTGAACGCAAACAATCCCATTGCAGTGATTGAGGCAAAAGATAATAACCACAGCATATCCTTTGGCCTGCAGCAAGCCATGACCTATGCGCAGATGCTGGATCTTCCCTTTGCATATAGCTCCAATGGCGATGGGTTTATGGAGCATGATTTTCTGACTGGAAAAGAACAGGAAATCGGTCTCGATGAGTTTCCTACTGAGAAAGAGCTGATTGCCCGTTACAAGGCTGAACGTAACGGGGGTAGTGGTATAACGCCTAATCAGGAAAAAATACTGGATCAGCCATATTACAGCAGTCAGAGTACATATCCGCCCCGGTATTATCAGCGTATTGCTATTAACCGCACGCTTGATGCTATTGCCCAGGGGCAGAACCGGATTTTACTTGTCATGGCAACAGGTACCGGTAAAACTTATACTGCATTCCAGATTGTATATCGCCTGCTCCAGAGTGGAATGAAGCGAAAGGTTTTATATTTGGCCGATCGAAATATTCTTGTGGATCAGTCCATTCAGCAGGATTTTGCACCGTTGGAAAAAGTGATCCATAAGATCAACGTTGCAAAGGATGATCGGAGCACGATTACATCTCATGAAGTCTACTTTTCACTGTATCAGCAGCTTGTCGGAGATGATGAACAGGAGCACTTCTCCGAATTGTTCAATCCAGATTTTTTCGACCTCATTATTGTGGACGAGTGCCATCGTGGTTCTGCAAAAGAAGAAAGTCGTTGGCGCAGGATTTTGGAATACTTCAGTTCTGCTACGCAGATTGGCATGACCGCTACTCCGAAGGAGACTAAGTACATTTCCAACATTACCTATTTTGGAGATCCGATCTATACATACAGTCTGAAAGAGGGCATCGAGGATGGCTTCCTTGCTCCGTTCAAAGTCATCAATATCACGACGGATATCGGCGATGGATGGCGACCACGCAAAGGCCAACGTGACAAATACGGAAACCTCATCGAGGATCGTGTCTATACCAACAGCGATTACGATTACAACATTATTATCGAAGATCGTATTCAGCAGGTGGCTTCCGAGATCACCAAGTATCTCAAAGCTACAGACCGTATGGCAAAGACCATTGTTTTCTGTGCCACAGAGGATGCTGCTGAGCGTATGAGGATTGCTCTTGTAAATCTGAATGCAGACATGGTCAAGAAGAACCCGGACTATGTGGTCAGAATAACTGGAAGTGATGTCTACGGAAAGAGCAAGCTGGGCTACTTTATATCTGTATCCACTCCGTATCCAGTCATTGCTACGACATCAAAGCTGCTCTCTACAGGTGCGGACTGCAAAATGACAAAGCTGATCGTGTTGGATGAAATGATCGGCTCTATGACGGAATTCAAGCAGATCATAGGACGAGGCACACGTCTTAGGGAGAAAGAAGGCAAGACACACTTCATGGTCATGGACTTCCGTAATGTTACGCGGTTGTTTTCGGATCCTGAATGGGACGGTCCCATCGAAGTCTATCCGGGATTTCCACCTAAGCCAGGTCCGGGACCGGGTCCGGAGCCGCCTTTTCCACCCGTGCCTCCAATTGATCCTCCTGAACCAAAGATCAAACCTGTAGTCGATAAAAACGGGTGCCGGGTAGAGATCATTCATAAAACAGTTTCTGTTTATGATGCTAACGGAAAGCTGCTCCGTCAGGAGAGTATTACAGATTACACCAAGGCAAACATCCGTGGAGAATATGCCACTCTGGATAAATTCATACGGGAGTGGCGGAATGATCCTAAGAAGGAAAAGATCCGCGATATGCTCCGGGAGCGCGGGATCGATCTGGATCTGATGAAAGATGAGCAAGGTATGACGGATGTGGATGATTTTGATTTCATCTGCCATGTGGCCTATGATAAGAAACCGCTTACCCGGAAAGAGAGGGCAAACAATGTCAAGAAGCGGGACTTCCTCAGTAAATACAGCGGCGTAGCACGCGAGATTCTGGAAGCTCTGCTGGACAAGTATATGAATCTTGGCATATATGAAATCGACAAAGCAGAGATTTTGAGACTCGATCCATTCCAGAAATACGGTAAACCCGCAAAGATATCATCCTATTTTGGCGGAAAAGACGGATATTTAAAAGCAGTGCAGGAATTAGAAGACGCAATTTATGATGAGGTAGGATAAGATATGGCAAATCTGTCAGGGTTTGTAAAACGGTTACGTGACATCATGCGCAACGACGCTGGGATTAACGGTGATGCTCAGCGTATCGAACAGATCGCATGGATGCTGTTTTTGAAGGTATATGACGCAAAGGAGCAGGACTGGGAGTGGGATGATGAAAACTATGTCTCTATTATCCCGGAGGAATGCCGCTGGGCAAACTGGGCGCATGATGATAAATCTGGCAAGGCAATGACCGGTGAACGTTTGTTGGACTTTGTGAACAATACGTTGTTTCCCACGCTGAAAAAGCTTCCTGTGGATGCCTCCACGCCCATTAAGAAAGCTATCGTTCAGACCACCTTCGCTGATGCCAACAACTATATGAAGGATGGCGTTCTGCTGCGTCAGGTCATAAACGTGATTGATGAACTGGATCTTTCTGATTATGAAGAGAGTCATGCTTTTGGAGAAATCTATGAGGCAATCCTGAAAGAGTTACAAAGCGCGGGGTCTGCCGGTGAGTTCTATACACCACGTGCCGTTACGCAATTTATGGCACAGATGATAAAGCCTCAGATCGGGGAAAAGATGGCTGATTTTGCCTGCGGAACAGGAGGCTTCCTAACGAGCTGGTTGAAAGAACTGGAAAAGAAGATCAAAACTACTGAAGATCGGGAAGCCTTTGGTCAGTCTATCTATGGTATCGAAAAGAAGCAGTTTCCGTACATGCTCTGCATTACAAATATGCTGCTGCATGATTTGGATGTGCCGCAGGTGTTTCATGACAACAGTCTGCTGAGGGATGTACTGGATTATACCGAAGGTGATCAGTTCGATGTGATCCTAATGAATCCCCCTTATGGCGGCAGCGAAAAGGCTGAGGTCAAGAATCACTTCCCGGCGGATCTTGCCAGCTCTGAGACGGCAGATCTTTTTATGTCCGTAATCATGTATCGGCTGAAGAAAAATGGACGAGCTTCTGTGATCTTGCCAGATGGTTTCCTGTTTGGTACTGATAATGCAAAAGTTAACATCAAGAAAAAACTCTTGTCAGAGTTCAACCTTCACACAGTTGTGCGCATGCCGGGGAGCGTGTTCTCCCCGTATACATCTATCACTACGAACATCTTATTCTTTGAGCGTACAGGGGCGACAGAGGAGACATGGTTCTACCGTCTGGACATGCCAGAGGGATACAAGCATTTCAGCAAGACCAAACCCATGAAACTGGAGCATTTTGCTCCGGTATTGGAATGGTGGAATGATCGTGTGGAGATAAATGAAGATGGTTTTGACAAAGCAAAAAAGTTCACAGCAAAAGAGCTTTCGGAAGATCTGGGGTACAATCTGGATCAGTGCGGATATCCACATGAGGAAGAGGAGATCCTTGCTCCTATGGATCTGATTCAGCGTTATCAGGAAGAACGTGCTTCCCTGAATGCTGAGATCGATCGGGTACTGGCAGAAATCACAGCAAAGCTGGGAGGGGCTGAATTATGACGCCCCAGGAACTGAAAGATAGCATTATTCAATTAGCGCTGCTGGGAAAAGTTACCGAGCATGTTACTGAAGATGGAACTGGTGATGAGGCCCTTAAGAAAGCTATCAAAACCGTGCACTCTGTCAGAGCGTCATATTCAAACGAGGATTACACACTTGATCTTCCGGAATCATGGACATGGGCTAAATTGTCAGAAATAACTTCAGATGAATCATTAAATGATGGAAACTGGGTCTTGTCGAAAAACATGGCAATAGATGGTCCGGTAAAGCTCATTCAACTAGGCAGTATTGGCAACTGTAAGTATAAGGATAAAGGCTTCAAATACTTAACAGAGGAGCGTTTTCACGAACTGAATGGTCGTCAAATCTACAGTGGATATTTGCTTGTTAATCGCCTCATCGGGGATAGAATGCTTGCCTGTATCCTCCCTCCGATAGATGGCATTCTAATGACTGCTGTCGATGTATGTTGGATTGCACCCAATGATGAGATTTATGACCTGCAGTACTTGATGTATGTGTTAACATCAAGCGATTTCCAGAGGAAGGTAAAATCTCTTGGCAGAGGGACAACACGATTTAGAATTAGCAAGCTAAATCTGATAGACATTGCTTTTCCGTTCCCTCCGCTGGCCGAGCAAAAGCGCATCGTAGCCAAGATCGAAGAACTTTTACCACTGATCGACCGCTATGAGGCGGCGTGGAGCCGTCTGGAAGACTTTAACAAACGCTTCCCGGAGGATATGCAGAAGTCCATATTGCAGATGGCTATTCAGGGCAAGTTGGTGGAACAGTGTCCGGAAGAAGGTACTGGAGAGGAGCTTTATAAGCAGATACAGGCTGAAAAGCAGGAACTTATTAAAGCTGGGAAGATAAAAAAAGGGAAGACATTACCGGAGATTGCAGAGGACGATATCCCATTTGAAATTCCAGAAAGTTGGGCATGGGCAAAGTTAGGGGAAATGGCATGGTTTCTTGATGCCGGGAAAAGCCCAAACTGTCAGAAAGTATCAGTTAAAGGTGGAGAATGGGGTGTTATTACTACAACAGCTATTCAACGGGGCTTTTTCGATGAGAATAAGAACAAAGTTCTTCCAGAGTCGTTTAAAGTGAATGACTCCATGCAAGTTAAGGATGGTGACATTCTTATAACTCGTGCTGGGCCAACAAATAGGACTGGGATAGCATGCCTAGTCAAAAACATCAATCGCAATCTGATCCTTTCTGATAAGACATTACGTATCAATATGACAGATAAATATGTTTATAAAGATTTTATCGTAATGGTTTTGAATTCTCCACAGATCAGACAGATTATTATGGGATTAATGTCAGGAATGGACAAGCAACAGGTAAACATTTCTCAGGATAAATATAAAACAGTATTCATTCCGATTCCGCCGCTTGCTGAGCAAAAGCGTATTGTTGATAGGTTGGAGGAATTGCTGTCGTTATGTGAAAAATTGAAGAGTGAAGAATAGATGTGTTACGCAGCTGGCTGATTCCTGATGGGCTTTGGATAATGGAGGAGATAAAATGTCACAAAACACGAGCCAATTTGATTGGATGGGTTTTTATAAGGAATTGGCCGAAAATCTTCTGGGTTATAAAGACAATCGGCAGGAGTTGGTTGCTAAGGTCAAGCAGGTTTTTGCTGATACTGGAATCAACATGCCAACCCTTGAAAAGGATAATCAGCTTGTTGACATTGATCCATTCACAGTATTTGGTCTTTTCAACAAAAGTTCTATGAAAGAAGCCAACCGTGTGAAGATCATCACCGCAGTCGCGGACCTTCTTGGCATTAACGCTTCAATCCCTACATCTTTCGATAGCATTCCGGTTTTAAACAACCAGAATGCAACGTTTTATCACTTCGTCGGGAATCGAAAAGAGTGCGATATTGATGATCTCTGGAGCTTGTTTGAGTCCGCGTTGGCGTATGCTGCTTTTCCTACGGCTGACAAGCGAGAAGCCTTGTCCAAATACTTTGATCTGGCTATCAACAAGAAAGGCAATGGAAACAGCAAAATCACGATGGGTTTGTACTGGATCGCGCCTAACGCGTTCCTGAATCTGGATCAGAGAAACACTTGGTATATATACGAATCCGGAAAGATGCCTGCATCACTGGTAGAGACACTTCCTAAAATTGAAGCTAAGATTGCTGCATCCAAGTATTTTGATATAGTCGAAAAACTACGCAATTACCTGCAGAGCGATGCCAGTGAATTGAAAGACTTCATGGAGTTGAGCGCAGAGGCTTGGCGCTATTCTGAACAGGTAAACGAAGAAAAACGTCAGGAAAAAGCGCAGACAAAGCGTGAAGCAAGAGGCGCTGCGATGGCAGACGAGGATGTTGAGACTACCCACTACTGGATTTACTCTCCCGGTGAGGGTGCTGGAATCTGGGATGAGTGCTGTGAAAACGAAATCATGGCCATAGGCTGGGATAAGATCGGTGACTTGCAACAGTATGCCAGCAAGACTGAAATGAAACTGGCTATGAAGGAACACATCGATCCTGATAAGCCTTATACGATGGCTGCCCATGCGACATGGCAATTTGCGCATGAAATGAAGCCCGGAGATATTGTCTTTGCTAAAAAAGGAAGAGGCACTGTGATTGGACGGGGTGTTGTCATATCGGATTATGAATTTGACGACTCTCGTGATGATAATAAAAACGTGCGTAAGGTTAACTGGACGCATAAGGGCGAGTGGCCGCATCCGGGACAAGCGGCTATGAAAACCCTTACTGATATCACTTCTTATACAGATTATGTTGAAAAATTGAATGCCCTGTTTGAAAGTGACCAGGTTGATGACGTAGAAGCTGAGGAAGTTATCTACCCGTCCTACAGCAAAGAGAAATTCCTTGATGAAGTATACATGGATGAAGCTAGCTACAATACGTTGGTGGGGCTTGTCCTGAATAAGAAGAACGTGATTCTGCAGGGAGTACCAGGTGTAGGAAAGACTTTTGCTGCAAAGCGATTGGCGTACTCCATAATGGAAGTGAAAGACCCGCATCGGGTCATGATGGTCCAGTTCCATCAGAGCTATTCCTATGAAGATTTCATCATGGGATTCCGTCCTTCAGAAAAGGGATTTGAGCTTAAACGCGGAGCCTTCTACAACTTCTGCAAGGATGCAGAGATCGACAGTGAAAATGAATACTTCTTCATTATCGATGAGATCAACCGTGGCAATCTGAGTAAGATTTTCGGAGAGCTGTTTATGCTCATTGAAAGTGATAAGCGCGGTGTTGAACTTCAGCTCCTGTATTCTGACGAGAAGTTTTCCGTTCCGGATAACGTCTATATTATCGGGATGATGAATACTGCAGACCGTAGTCTTGCGATGCTGGACTACGCCCTGCGTCGACGTTTTGCTTTTTACGAGATGAAGCCGGGCTTCAATGCCGAAGGCTTCCGCAAGTATCGTATAGGATTAAACAACATCAAGTTTGACAACCTGATTCAGTGCGTGGAGCAGCTGAATGTAGCGATTGCCGGGGATGAATCTCTTGGTGAAGGCTTCTGCATCGGACATAGCTATTTCTGCAATCTGACAGAAGTTAACGATCAGGCACTGTCCGCTATCGTGGAATATGAACTCATTCCGTTGTTGAAAGAGTACTGGTTTGACGAGCCAGTAAAGGTAAAGAACTGGGCTGATAGTCTGAGGAGCGCTATAAAGTGATTCGAATACAGAACATTTACTATATGTTGGCTTATGCGTTCCAAGTATTGAACGAGCAGGGCTATAGGAATATCGCCACAGAAGACTTCGACAATACTGCAGAGCTGTGCGCGGCTATTCTTGTCCGTGGCGTCAGCACTCAGATAAAACGCGGACTTGGCAAAGAGTACATACCGCGAACAGAGGTGCTATCCTCCCTTCGAGGCAAGATTGATATTAATGAGTCCATCAAAACGCAGGCTCTTCAGCGAAAGCAACTGGTCTGCTCATATGATGAGTTCTCGGTTAATTCCCGTATGAACCAGATCATCAAATCCACTATGCTGCTCCTGCTTCGTTCAGATATCACGAAGGCCCGGAAAAAGGAGCTGCGGAAGTTGCTGATGTTTTTCGCTGATGTGGATGTCATTGATCTGTACTCCGTAAATTGGAATATGCAGTTTAACAGGAATAATCAGACATACCGGATGCTGATTTCCATTTGCTATCTGATAGTAAAGGGTTTGCTCCAGACGCAGTCTGATGGTACAATGAAGCTCATGGATTTTTTTGATGAGCAGAGAATGTATCGGCTGTATGAAAAATTCATTCTGGAATATTATCGGAAGGAATACCCTCAAATAACAGCCAATGCCTACCAGATTCCTTGGCAGCTGGATGATCATATGAGCGCCATGCTGCCGGTGATGCAGACCGATATAATGCTCTCATATGGAGAGAAGATTCTAATCATAGATGCAAAGTATTACGCACATTCGACGCAAATACAGTATGACAAACATACTCTCCATTCTAGCAACCTTTATCAGATTTTCACTTATGTGAAGAATAAGGAAGCGGAATTGACCGATAGACCTCATGAAGTATCTGGGATGTTGCTTTATGCAAAGACAAATGAGGATGTTTATCCTGAGAACCAATACCAAATGAGTGGTAATAGAATAGAAGTTCGTACTCTTAATCTAGATTGTGATTTTACTCTGATTAAGTCGCAATTAGACGGGATTGTAGAGAGATACTTCGATATACGTGTGGCATAATGATAAAAGGTTTTAAGGATCGAGGGACAATAGCAGAGAGAGTGTAGACTGACCTCCTTTCTGATAATTAAGTGTAGTTATTATAGTTTTGGGGTTTTTGTCCCCCATTTTGTCCCCCACCGAATTTTTGGTATTTTGAATACTCAAAAAAGTCAATGTTTATGCGGGTTTACAGGTTCGTGATGTGGGTTGCGGGAGGCTTCGAATCCCTCCCGCTGCGCTTTAACCGGAAGTCGTTGGTATACGGCTTCCGGTTTTTGTGTCTTGCCGGCGTCGGAAAAGGCGGGATCGCTGAGGGTTTACGGAAGGCTTCTTATATTCTATAATATAGTTCAAAATAGAACAATTTTCGGAGACTGCGATGTTTTACTGGGAAAAACAGAAAAAGATAAAAGCCTTATACGATATGTACGCCAGACCGGTAAGGATGAAACACGACCTGACGCCGATGGCCTATTCGGTTCTGATGTTCCTGCACAGAAACCCCGCGCATGACACGGCCGCTTCGATCGTGCAGATCAGCCAGTTTGCCAAATCTCAGGTCTCGGCAGCCATCAAAGATCTGGAAAAGCGGGAACTGATCACAAAAGAATATCTGGGAAACAATAATAAAACCATTCATCTCAGGCTTACGGAACAGGCAGAGGAGATCCTGCAGGAAGCCGAACATGCCGAAAAGCAGTATACCGGCTGCCTGTTCGCCGGGTTTTCCGAAGAAGAACTGCTGCAGATCAAACAGGTATTTGCACAGATCTGTGACAACGCGGAAAAAGAACTGCAGAACCAGGAAGAAGGGGAAAAAGATGCATGAACTCGGGATACTCCGGCAGATCGTGAAGATCGTGGGACGAGTGGCGGAGAAAAACAGCATAGCGGCTATCCGGCACATCACGCTCGAAGTGGGCGAAGGCTCCGGGGTTGTGCCGCTGTATATGAAAAAGCTGTTCCCGGTAGCGGCGGATGCCTTTCCGCTGCTGAAAGATACAGAGCTCCGGATCAGCATGGTCCGCGGTAAAAGACTGATCATTAAAGATATAGGATATCAGGGGAAGTAGTATGGGTAACACAGAACAGCAGAAAAACCGGGATCAGGAAGAACAGATTCTGGAACTGGATCAGGAACTCCTGGAATCAGATCAGGAACTTCCGGAATCAGATCAGGAACTCCTGGAATTGGATCACGAGCTTCTGGACAGGAAGGTCGTGGGATTTCCGCCGTATCAGAACAGGCCGAACGGGCTGGGGATCTATAACTGGATCCTGAAAAACATCCTGTACATGAGCAAAAAGAGATGGCCGCTGGCACTGAAGCTGTACCATCTGTTTGTAAAATACTCTGTCTGGATGAAGGTAGGAGGCTGGAAAGCCAGACTGTACAAAAAGGCCATCAGACTGTATCCGGACAAGGTGCGGCCGACCGGCACCGTCGTGATGCCGCTGCAGGTCGATATCACGGATCAAAGCCGGAAGACAGTAGTCCCGCTGGATATGATCAAGGAATCCCTGAAGCGTGTGGAGTATATAGCCGGTATGGACAAATGCCTCTGTCGTGATGCGAATGACTGCAAAGAGTATCCGCATGACCTTGGCTGCCTGTTCCTCGGAGAAGCGGCAAAGATCGTGGTGAAGCACGAGCTGGGAAGACGGTTTACCTACGAGGAAGCCTGCGCAAGGGTGGATGAAGCGGCAAAAGAAGGCCTGATCGGACAGGCGGTATGGATCGAGGTGGAGCAGATGCTCTGGGGTGTTCCGAATGATCTGATGGATCACTTTATGGAGATCTGTTTTTGCTGTCCCTGCTGCTGCATTGCCATGAGGCTGGCGAGAAACGCAACGGAAAAGGAACGCCATCGGTTCCATCCTTCCGGCTGGACGGCGGTCGTGGACCCCGCCAAATGTGTGGGCTGCGGCGACTGTATCCAGGGCCGGAACGGCTGCCCGGTAGAGGCGCTTACGCCCGGAGAGGACGGTAAGATGATCATCGACCGGGAACACTGTGTGGGCTGCGGCGTGTGCCGCTCCCGCTGCGGACACGATGCCATCCAGATCCGGCAGACCATGCCCATGCGCCGGGACATTCAGGAGTATTTCCGGAAAGAGTACAATCTGGATCTCAAACTGGGAAAAGAAGACGAAGAGGTGCAGCCATGACGGAAGACATACGGATCATTGAAGTAAAACAAAGTGTCTTTGCCGATAATGATGCAGACGCAGAGGAACTGCGCAGACAGCTGCAGGAAGAAGGCACCGTGCTGCTCAACATGATGGCGTCCCCCGGGGCCGGCAAGACGACGCTCCTGAAAAAGCTGGCGAAGGAATTCGAAGGGGTGCTGCGCTTTGCCGTCATGGAGGCGGATATTGATTCTGACGTGGATGCCCGGGCTATGCGGGAGGCCGGCGTGGACTCCATTCAGATCCATACGGGCGGCATGTGCCATCTGGATGCGGATATGACCCGGCAGGGGCTGAAGGAACTGAACAGCGCGGCATATGACCTCGTGATCCTGGAAAATGTCGGGAATCTGGTCTGCCCTGCTGAATTCGATACAGGCGCGGCTGCCAATATCACGGTCCTTTCCGTTCCGGAAGGCGATGACAAACCGCTGAAATACCCGCTCATGTATGAGACCTGCCAGCTGCTTGTGGTGAACAAGACGGATGTTCTTCCTTATTTCGATTTTGACTGCGAAAAGCTCTGTGAATATGCAAAAAGGAGAAATCCGGAGATTGAGATCCTGTTTGCATCCGCCAAAACGGGGGAAGGCATCCCGGAGATCGCCGAGTGGATCAGGAACAGGTTTTTTTGATATTTTGCCTGTCAAAGACCGTACATCTGCGGTATACTTGGGATGACGGGAGGAATCCCGCAGCAGGCAGTCAGCAGACACACCGTTTTTACGGGGGAAGGAGTCCGGCATGTCCAAAAAGCTGGGAAACCTGGTAAAAGAAGCGCGGACAGAAAAAGGAATGACGCAGGACGCCCTGGCGAAGAAGGTCAAGGGTCTTACGGCATCGGACATCAGCAAGATCGAGCGCGGAGAAATGGAACCGACACAGGCAGTCTTAAAGGAGATGGCCAAAGTGCTGGGCGTTACGCAGACGTCGCTGATCAGTGCTGCTTCCGGGAAATCGTCAGCCGCCAGGACCGGTTCCGGTTCTGCCAAAGCAAAATCAGCAAAAACAACAGCGGCCAAAAAGACAACGGCAGCCAAAAAAGCAACAACGGCAGATCTGAAGCTGACAGCGGCGGAGAAAAAACTGGTACAGGCATATAGGAAGGCAGATGCGACTACCAAAAAAGCAGCCGTCTCCCTGCTCGAAGGAAACGCCTCGGCAGGAGATCTGATCATGGCGATGATCAGTGCCAAAACGGGAAATGCGGCGAAGCCGGCTTCCGGTAATGCCTCATCCGGTCTGGAAGGGCTCCTGGGATCCCTGCTGTCCGGCAAAGCGGACGGATCCGCCGAAAAGCCGGCAGACTCTTCTGAGAAGACAGAGGGATCGCTGCTGTCGTCCCTGCTGGGAAATATCCTGGGAAAATGATCCGGGCTGATATGCAGAAAGCCGGAGAGATGTCCGGGTTTGATGAGTGAAAAGAAGAAGCAGCAGGAGGTGAGCATGGAACAGGAAAAAAGAAATCGGCTGATTCTCAATCTGGTTTTCATTGTCTTTGGAGCAGCCATTATCATTAACCCCGCAGGAACGGTCGTGACCGTACTGAGGATTGCCGGTCTGGTTCTGCTGATCATGGGGATCATCGGGATCCTGAAATACTGGAAGGCAGATCCGATCGACAGGAATTTCGGCAGGATGGTCATTGCGGTCCTTGAAGCGATCGTCGGCCTGATATTTCTGGCATCGCCCCGGTTTATCGTATCGATCTTCCCGCTGGTCATGGGTGTCGTGATCCTTGCGGCGGGACTGTATAATCTATATCAGGCGTATAAGCTGAAGCAGGGTGGGTATGACCATTGGAAAACAGGCATGGCAATGCCGGTATTGACCACTATTCTCGGCATCATCGTCATTTGCAATCCGTTTTCTACGGCGATACTGCTGATGCGCATCGTCGGGATCGTACTCGTTTATAAAGGGATTACAGGTCTGATCATGCTGCTGATGGGGCGGGATCTGCCAGGCCGATGATCCAAGCGGCCGCGTGCCGGCAGCTATGGGATGTACAGTCCCGGAGACAGGTGCGGTATTGTTTCATAACAGAACAGATATATGTATAACAGTACAGATATATGTATACAGGAGGTGTTTTTATGGAATCCATTACAAAGGAAATCAAAAAACTGCTGCTGGCCGGACTGGGTGCAGCTGTGGAAGGAAAGGAAAAAGGCGGAAAGCTGCTCGAGGACCTGGCGGAAAAAGGCGAAATCGCTCTGGAGCAGGGCAAGGTGAAGAATGAAGAGCTGAAGCACAACATCCAGAAGACCTTCCGCGGAGAAAAGAAACCCCAGGATATCATGGAAGCGGTCAAGAAACTGGATGCCGGACAGCTCGAGGAGCTGAAAGCCCAGATCGCCGGGCTGGAAGCAGAACAGGCTGCCGCGGCAGAAGAAGCAGCGGAGCAGGCAGAGGAACAGGCCGCCGCAGCAGAGGAAGCGGCGGAGCAGGCAGAGGAAAAGGCAGACGCAGCGGCAGAAGATGGGAACGCATAAGCAGAAGCAGGAAAAAGGAAGCAAACGACTGAGGGAAATCCTGCATGTCCTGCGGAAAAACGATATCGTACGGGGACTGGATCCGGACAAGCTCGCCAAAATTCTGGAAGAGCTCGGTCCAACCTTTATCAAGCTCGGGCAGCTGCTGTCTGTACGCAGTGATATTCTGCCGGAACCGTATATAGAAGCGCTGAAAAAACTGCAGAGCGATGTAGAACCGATTCCTTATGAAGAAGTGGAAGAACTGATCGGCGAAGCCTACGGGCAGCCGGTCAGTGATGTTTTTGCCTTCTTTGATCATAAGGCGCTGGGCAGCGCGTCCATTGCCCAGGTGCATGAGGCACGTTTCCCGGATGGCACGGATGTCGTGGTGAAGATCCAGCGGCCGCATATTTATGATTTGATGGGCCGTGATATCATGCTGCTCAAAAAAGCCTGCCGCCTGCTGAAATATACACCTGTGAACGGACTGGTGGATCTGCAGGGAGTCCTGGATGAAATGTGGAACGTCGCCCAGGAAGAAATGAATTTCCTGACAGAGGCGGCCAACCTCGAAAAGTTCTATGAGCTGAACAAAGAAGTTGCCTTTGTCAGCAGTCCGCGTCTGTACAGGGAATACACGACCAGGAGTATCCTGGTCATGGAAAACATCCTCGGCCTGACGGTCGACGATAAAGAACAGTTAAAAGAAAACGGGTATGACCTGGCCGAGATCGGGGACAAGCTGGCCGACAACTATATCAAACAGATCATCGATGACGGCTTTTTCCATGCGGACCCGCATCCAGGCAATCTGCGCATCCGGGACGGCAAGATCGTATATCTCGATATGGGCATGATGGGGACGCTTTCGGAAAAAGAACGCAGGCTGGTCGGCGACGCGGTGGCCGGTGTAGCGCAGAAAGATATCTCCGCCTGTGTGAATGCGGTCATGGGCCTGGGGATTTTCCATCATCGGCCGAACAGGAGAAAGCTGTACCGGGATATCGAACTGCTGATCGACAGCTATGGCTCCGAGGATCTGGGGGAACTGCAGATCTCCAAAATCTTCCGGGATATGATCGAAGCCATGAAGAACAACGAGATCGAAATCCCCTCTTCGCTGACCATGCTGATGCGCGGTCTTACCACTCTGGAAGGTGTGGTGGCAGAACTGTCGCCGGATACGAACATCATCAGTATCTTTGCGGCACGGATTTCGGCTTCCTTGTTCCGAAACATGGATTTTCAGGATACGCTGAAAAAAGATGCGATGACGGCCTGGAAAGGCCTGCATAAAGCAGTGGAAATGCCGGCGCTGCTGTCCAATGTGCTGGAGAGCATTCTGAAGGACGAGACCTACATTGGCATGGAGCATCATGCCAGTGAGGATCTGAAGCTGCTTTTGCGGGAGCTGACCAGTAAGATCACCGTAGTGATCATATGCGCAGCGCTGTTCATTGCCGCCGGCTGTGCCTGGGACAATGACAACCTCAGTACCCTGAGTCTGGCGCTGATCGGTCTGGCGGTGATCATTCTGATCATCAGCTACATACGTCACAAGAAAAAAGATAAATAAGGGAATTGAAGGGAAGGACCACGTGAAAGGAAAATCCGTTGCTGTATGTATGCTGTCGTTGCTGCTGCTTCTTATGGCAGTACAGATTCCGGTGCCGGCACAGGAGATAGCGGTGCAGGTTGACTTTGACCAGAGTTATGCAGACGGAACAGAACAGGCAGTCATCACGGCCTATGCGGCAGACGGCACCCCGGTGTGGACCCGGAACAC
>JAIKYQ010000212.1 GCA_024683035.1 Eubacterium sp. | reverse complement strand
CTTCATAGTACCTGTATCCTGTCCATTCATCGACCTTTGCCGGCGTCAGCAGGCCGATGCGGTCATAGTACCGCAGCGTCTGGGTGCTGCATCCGCAGAGCTTTGCGAATCCCTGGATCGTGATCATATCCCAACCTCCTCTCGAGGAAGGTATCATTGCAGTTAAGTGTAAGGTCAAGATTATCTGAAAAACCAAGACAGGAAACCGTCATGTTCTCTGTATCGTGCCGGCCATGTTACCTGTACACGCCGCCGCTGACAAAGCGGAAGGGGATTAAGCGCGTTTCTTTATGGCTCTTCCCGTATATCCAGTATGTCCTTAATCTGAATTTCCATATACGATTCCGCTTTGGATTCTGTTTTGCTGACTTTTCTGTCCAGCCGGATGATTCCGTTCGCTGCATCCACGCGGCGAACCCTTTCTGTGACTGTTGTGTACAGGCCGCCGGGCTTTAATGGATCCGGCACAAAGTACGTGACTGTTACGGCCGGGCGGATTCCCTGCCGGATGGATTCATGAATCAGGCTCAGTTTCCGGTTCAGTTCCTCCAGTTCTTCCTCGCTCAGTTCGATCCTGTTGTCCACCAGTCTGGCTTCTTCGTCGATCATATCATCATAACCGGATAAGGCTGCGAAGGGAGCAAACTGCGCTGCCCGGTCATACAGGCTCATGGGAGGACGCGTCGGGGATTCCCAGCGGGGATGGTCAATGATGTCCCTGTAGACTTCCCGGGGGTCCGGTTCTTTTCCGGTGATTCCCTTTGCCATGATTACTTTTCCCCCTTCTTTCCCAGCCGGCCGGAGAAAGGAGCGTTCTCCTGTCCCGCTCTGTGGCCGCCGATCTGTCCGTTGCGTTCCCTGGTTGTTCCTTTCTTCTCCAGGTTCATACCCTTCAGCACGGCATTCTTTCCGAAGCGTTCGTGCATAATCAGGGTAGCTTTCTGCAGCCTTTTTTCTTTTTCTTCCGCAGCTTT
Source organism: Eubacterium sp. (assembly GCA_024683035.1). Taxonomy (GTDB): domain Bacteria; phylum Bacillota; class Clostridia; order Lachnospirales; family Lachnospiraceae; genus Bilifractor. The sequence goes on along the minus strand of JAIKYQ010000212.1, from coordinate 2,289 downwards.
CCGTTCTTCCTCCTGATGCTGCAGGGCGCTGTAATCCGTAAAAAGATCAAGCTGGACAGGCCCTTCTGCCGGGATATCCGTCTCCGGAATCAGGTTGCAGGCCACAACGTTCAGCCGGCGGATCAGCAGATCCGGATCAACAATCCGGTCATACAGTTCCATCATGGTTTCCATGATCGCTCTTGTGCTGGAAGTCCAGCGGTCCAGGTTTCCGGTGCCGTGGGCATGCTTCGGGCAGACCCGGCCGTAATAATCCTCTCCGATGTCTCCGGAATACGGAAGTCCGGTTTTTGCAACGCCGTACACTGTGTCCTGCACGCTTCTGCCCTGCCGCAGAACGATCAGGCTTTCCCTGTCGTAGCTGACCGTCAGTACGATCTGCCTGGTGACCAGGTTCTTCCGGACAAGATCCAGCACCAGCAGTTCCGTCATTTCCCGGACAATAAGCTTTCCGTCAACGGCGTTGTACGGCTCGGAAAGCACCTGCCCGCTGCCGAGACTGTTGCTTTCAGGTTTATAGCTTTTGATCGTTCTGATCTCTGTCGGCTCCCAGCCCCAGGCGTGATCAATCAGCAGCTGGGCATTGACGCCCATGGACTCATACAGCAGATCCTCGTGTGTTTCGCTCAACCGGGCGATATCGCCCATGGTATGACAGCCCAGTTTTTCCAGCCGCCGGGTGAGACCGCGGCCGACCCGCCAGAAATCTGTCAGCGGCTGATGGCACCAGAGCTTTTCCCTGTATGTCTGTTCATCAAGCTCCGCGATCCGCACGCCGTCCTTATCAGGCCTCACATGCTTTGCAACGATATCCATGGCGACTTTCGCCAGGTACAGGTTCGTCCCGATTCCCGCTGTCGCGGTGATGCCGGTGGCATGGAGCACTTCCTGGATCATGGTCATCGCCAGCTCGTGCGGGGTCATGTTATAAGTCTTCAGGTAACCGGTCACATCCATGAACACTTCGTCAATACTGTAGACATGAATATCTTCCGGGCTGATGAATTTCATGTAAATGCCGAAGATCCGGGTGCTGTATTCCTCATACAGCTTCATACGCGGCGGAGCCGCAAAATATCCCAGCTCGAAATTCGGGTTTTCCGCCAGAACATTTGCATCGAAGGACGAAGAGGTAAAAGTGTACTGCCCGGTTTCGTCCTTACGGATCTTTCCTGCCCGGATACCGTCCTGCAGCCGTTTCCGGTTGACTTCCTTTACCCTTTGGATGACTTCGAACAACCGGGCGCGGCCCGGAATCCCATAGGCTTTCAGGGCAGGGGACACGGCCAGACAGATGGTTTTTTCTGTCCGGCTTTCATCCGCCACAACCAGGTTTGTGGTCAGCGGATCAAACTTCCGCTCCACGCACTCCACCGAAGCATAAAAGGATTTCAGATCGATGGCGATATAGGTTTTCTGCACATTATGCTCCATCGTTCTTCTCCACAAACCACCGGCCTACCCGTGTTGAGAACAGATCGCCGGTCTTCTCGAAAAAGAGGTGCCGCGTTTCACCTTTGATCACTACTGTATAGCAGTCTCCCGGCATTCCTTCTCTGAAAGCGGAGGCCGGACGGTAATCCCTTACGGATTCAATTCTGAAAGTCCTGCCGTCCTTCCAGGTAATGGACCGCGGCAGCATATAACCGGTAGCGTCAAAGTCCGAGTTGACATTAACATAAATCCGTTCCGGCATTCTGTCCGCCTCCTTCACAGCTGTTTGATGACTGATACCGCCACACCCTGGATTCTGCCGTCCTTCAGGGGAACATCCGCGTACTTCGGGTTTTCCGGATGCAGGAAGACGGCTGGTCCGCACTGCTTATACCGTTTCAGCGTGTTGCCTTCGCCTTCGATGAAGGCGGCCACGATATCCCCGTTCCGCGCTTCCTCCTGCCTGCGGATCAGGACCAGGTCCCCGTCGTCGATGCCGGCGCCGGTCATGGAGTCGCCCCTGGCATGCAGGAGGAACAGGTTTCCCCGGCCGAAGACCGATACGGGCAGCTGGATGATTTCCTCAACGGCTTCCTCCTCCAGGGACAGGTTGCCGCAGGGAATGCTGCCGATGATCCCGACGGGCGTCGTCTCTTCGCTGGCCTTGCCGGAAAGCTCTGTGACGATGGTTTTCCCGTCGTAGCCGATCAGTCCGTTTTCCGCCATCGTGTTCAGCATGCGCTGCACGGTGGTCAGCGGAATCCCGGTGCCGGCTGCGATCTTCCGGCCGGACGGGGAGGCGCGGTGCTCCCGGTACCAGTCGTTCACAAAAGCGATGATCCGGTCCATATGGGC